>VBNP01000130.1 GCA_005877965.1 Gammaproteobacteria bacterium
GCAATCTGGCCCAACCTGCTCACCGACGAGCGCACAGTGCTCGGGCAGCAGTCGGCATATGGAATCGCCAACTTCTCCTTCGGCCTGGCTCGCGATACCTACGCGCTCGAGCTGCTCGTCAAGAACGTGTTCGACCGTCGGGGCAGCCAGTTCCGGTATGCCGAGTGCACCGAGCTCACGTGCGGCCCAATTGCCGTGTACGACAGCGTCACGCAGCCCAGACTGATCGGTCTGCAGTTCTCGCAGAGGTTCGGATCCGGCCGGTGAGCGGGCCCTCGTAAGGGAGATGGGCTTCGCGGCCCGATTCCGGCACAGTCAGGCTGCGCCGACAACGGCGCGCGTCCTTGCGGAGCAGCCCTTTTGAACGAATCCGCCCAAGCCCCAGCCGTTAGCACGGTCGGCGCCGCCGGGCGCACGGCCTTCGGCATCCTCGTGGCCATCAGCTTCTGCCACCTGCTGAATGACATGATGCAGTCGCTGCTGCCGGCGCTGTATCCGATGCTGCGCAGCTCGTATCGCTTGAGCTTCACGCAGATCGGGCTCCTGACCTTCACCTTTCAATTCACCGCATCGCTCCTGCAGCCGCTGGTGGGGGCGTTCGCCGACAAGAGCCCCCGCCCCTACTCCCTGGCGACCGGTATGGGGTTCACACTGGCGGGGCTGGTGCTGCTCGCCTTTGCCGACAGCTACGCGCTGCTGCTGTTTGCGGCCGCGCTCATCGGCACCGGCTCGTCGGTGTTCCACCCCGAATCCTCGCGCGTGGCGCGCATGGCCTCGGGCGGCAAGCACGGCCTGGCGCAGTCGGTATTCCAGGTCGGCGGCAACTTCGGTACCTCGGCGGGCCCGCTGCTCGCGGCCTTCATCGTGCTGCCACGCGGCCAGTCGAGCGTGGCATGGTTCTCAATTGCGGCACTGCTCGGCATGGTGGTGCTCATCAATGTCGGGCACTGGTACAAGACGCACGGCATCACGCGCCTGGCGCGCGCGGCGGGATCGCAGGCGCCGGGCGCGCCGCGCCGTCACGTCGTCCTCGCCATCACGGTGCTGCTGGCGCTGGTGTTCTCGAAGTACGTCTACCTCGCGAGCGTCACCAGCTATTACACCTTCTATCTCATCGACCATTTTCACGTTTCGGTACGCACCTCGCAGCTGCTGCTGTTCGTGTTCCTGGCCTCTGCGGCAGTGGGCGGCATGGCCGGCGGACCCCTGGGCGATCGGCTCGGCAGCAAGTACATCATCTGGGCCTCGATTCTGGGTGTTCTGCCCTTTACGCTGCTGCTGCCGCACGCGAACCTCTTCTGGACCTGTGTGCTCACCGTGCCGATCGGGCTCATCCTCGCCTCGGCGTTCCCGGCGATCGTGGTGTACGCGCAGGACCTGCTCCCGGGGCGCACCGGCATGGTCGCGGGACTGTTCTTCGGGCTCGCCTTCGGCATGGGTAGCGTCGGCGCGGCGGTGCTCGGCAAAGTCGCCGACCACATCGGCATCGATTTCGTCTACCAGCTGTGCGCCTTCCTGCCGCTGATCGGGCTGCTGGCCGCGCTTCTGCCCGACGTTCACAAGCAGCACACCCCCGGGCGGGTTGATAGGCTGGCGGCGTGAAGCTGCTGTCGCGAACCCTGCTGGATGAGCTCGCCGCGAAGGCGGCGTCGAGTCCGCGCGCCCGCGCCCATCACAACATCCACGCCACAGCCGCGGATCCGGTGCAGCGCTTCCTCGTGGTGGCTTGCGGCGACTCGTACTTCCGGCCGCATCGGCACAGGACCCGCTCGGAGCTTGCGGTGATCGTGCGCGGGCGCGTGGACGTCCTCACCTTCGACGAGCGCGGCCGCGTGACGGCGCGCTACGGCGTCGGCGACGGCACGGACAGCATGGGGTACGAGACGTCCCAGGGCGCCTGGCACACCGTGGTGCCGGGTGCCGGCGGCGGTGCGTTCCTCGAGATCAAGGAGGGTCCGTACGATCCGGCCACGGCGGCCGAATTCGCTCCCTGGGCGCCCGCCGAGGGTCACGCGTCGGTGCCGAAGTTCCTCGAGTGGCTGCGCGGTGCGCAGCCCGGAGACACGCCGCCGGCCTGACGCGGCCGTGGCGCGCGCCTCACGCGGCGTTGCGTGCCAGCGCCTGCTGCCGCAGGTACCCGTCCAGCTCGTCTCCCTTCAGCAGGGTCTCGACATAGCTGAAGGTCCCGACTTGCTTCGCTTCGCGCGCCGCAACAAATACGGCGGTGATCGCGGCGCGATAGAGCGAGGTGGACAGGCTCACTCGCCTCACGCCGGCGGCCGCAAGATCGGCGAGCGCGAACGATCTGCCGCGTATCCCGACCATGAAGTTGACCGGCTTCGCGAGTGCGCTGCACACGATGCGCACCGCGGCCAGGTCGGGCAACCCCGGTGCGAACAGCACGTCGGCACCGGCGCGCTCGAAAGCCTGCAGGCGACGCACGGTGTCGTCCAGGTCAGGCTTGTCGTGCAGGAAGTTCTCGGCGCGCGCGGTGAGGGTGAACGGGAACGGCAGACGATGCGCCGCCTCCGCCGCGGCCGCCACGCGCTCCACCGCCTGTCCCAGCGCGTAGATCGGCGCGCGCGGATCGCCGCTGGCATCCTCGATCGAGCCGCCCACGAGGCCGGCCGCGGCGGCCAGGCGGATGGTTTCCGCCGCCGTCTCGGGTGAGTCGCCGAAGCCGTTCTCCAGATCGGCGGCCACGGGATGCGCGCTTACCGCCACGATCAGGCGCGCGTGCGCCAGCGCCTCCTCACGCGTGATCTCGCCGTCGAGCTTGCCCAGCGTCGCCGCGCACGCGGCGCTCGAGGTCGCGAGCGCCTCGAATCCGAGTCCCGCCATGACGCTCGCCGAGCCGCCATCCCAGACGTTGGGAATCACGAAGATGCCGGGAGACTCGTGCAGCGCCTGGAAGCGCATCGCCTTGTCGCGTTGGCTCAGCATGACCCTCACTCCTCAAAGAGCGCCGGTCGCCGCGCCGGCGCCAGCGTACACTCTGTCACAATCGCACACTATCGGCCACACGGAAGCCAGCCCGTGATCCGCCTCATCGCCCTCGCCCTGGCCATCGGCGTGGCCGCGGACGCCGCAGCGAGCGCCGCCGCGCCGGCTGTCTGCAACCACCGCCCCGCTGCCGCCGCCGCCCTGGCGCGTCTGCGCGAGGCGCTGGCGCACGGGCGCTTCGTGGCCTATCAACCGACCTCGCTCCAGGTGACCAACGGCCGCGTCACGGCGGCTGATCCCGCAAGTATCCGCGCGGATCTCGCGGTCCTGCGGCCGCGGTTCGATTCGCTCGTCACTTACGAGGCGCTGCACGGCGCCGAGAACATCCCGTCCATCGCGGCGTCCCTGAAGTTTCGCGCGCTCATCATCGGGGTGTGGAACCCGCTCGATGACGCGGAGGTCAGCGCCGCAATCGACGCCGCGCATCACTATCCGCGCCTCGTGGCCGGGGTGTCCCTCGGCAACGAGCGGCTGTTCAGCGGGCGCAGCGATTTCGCCGGCCTCATGGCCGTGATTGCGCGCGTGCGCGCCAGACTGCCGCACACGCCGCTGTCCACCAGCGAGCCGTTTCACATGTACTACCCGCAGTCGGCCGCTGAGCTGCTCGGAGAGCTCGATTTTCTCCTGGCGAACGTGCATCCCATCTTCCAGCCGTGGTTCCGTGATGCGCCCGAGGGCGCCGGCGCGCAGCTAGTGGTCAACGTGGTTGCAAGGCTCGCACAGAGTTACTGCGGGCCCATCCTGGTGAAGGAGACCGGCGTGCCGACCGCACCGGCGAGCGGCGGCTTCACCGATGCCCGCCAGGCATCCTTCTACCGCGAGCTGCGCCAGCGATTCCCCGCAACCAACGCCCGCGCGTTCGCGTACTTCGCCGCGTTCGATGCCCCGTGGCGCAGCGAGGATGCGAGTCCGGTGCCCGGCCCGCACCCCGAGGAGGCACACTGGGGGCTGTACGACGCCGCGCGCCGCGCGAAGCCTGCGGCCCGCGAGCTCCGGTTGCTCACTTCACCGCCATCTCCACCGTGACCTTGTCGCCGGTGTGGGGGCCGCCGCGCCGGCGGCTGCTTTAGTCGTCGTGATGTCCGTGGCCGTGGTCATCGCCGCGCTCATCGTCGCGGTCTCCATGGTCCTTATGGTGACCATGCCCGTGCTCCTGGCGGCGCTCGGGACGATAGCCGGGCTCGTACTCCGCGGATCGCACGAAATACACCGGCCGGTTGCAGGCGTTGTACTCGTGGCAGTGCTTACGCCAGTGCTTGGCATGGCCCGGCGGCACGTGCAGATAGAGCGGCTGCAGCGGCACCGGCTCGGCCACCACCACCGGCACCGCGACGACCGGCTGCGCGTACACCAGCGGCGGTGGCGCCCGGTTACCCAGCACTACCCGGCCATACACACCGGGAACGATCTCACCGGTGATCGTCGCATTGATACTCACATTCTGCGCACGCGCCAGGGGCACGACCGCCACCAGGGCGAGAGCCGATTGCAATACGAAAGGGATCGCTCTCATAAGTACTCCTCCGGACGACTCACCGTTCGCCCACACGGCGCGCACTATGCCAAGGGGTGGAGCGCATGACACTCGCCCGGCCCTGAACGCACCGTGAACTGTGACGCGCATCGCACTCTACAGCGGCTCGATCAGGCTCGCATCGTTCGGCAGCTTCGGGCTGTTCACGCGGCGACTCACCTTCCAGGCCATCATGAGCTCCTGCGGGTAGCTCTTGAGCGTCGCAAACGCGTCGCGCAGCGCCCCGCACAGCCAGGCCTCGTGGTCGCTTTCAGCGAGGATCGCCGGCATGCGTTGCTTCGCGTTGTGAACTTCGGCCAGCAGCGGGTTGGCAGGCACCGTGATCAGCGTGCAGGAGAAGACGTACGACCCGTCCTCCCGCCGCGAGCGATCCCACAGCCCGGCGACGCCGAACACCTCGCGCTCGGCGAGCCGCACGAAAAAGGGATCGCGCGTACCGTCCTCGTTCACGTGCGGCTCGTAGAAGCCGCCCATGACCAGAATGCATCGTTGACCGCGATGCCACGGATCCCGGTAACTCGGAGCGCTCGCGATGCGCTCCACTCTGGCGTTGATGGTGGACGCTTTGAGCGGCACGCCGTAGGCCCAGTACGGGATCAGGCCCCAGCGCATCATCGCCGCTTCAGGCTCGCCGGACTCTGCCACGGCGACCGGAACCTGCTCGGTCGGCAGCACCCGGTAGCTCAGCGGATACTCCCAGCGCCCGCGCCGGATCCCCATGGCCCGCTCGGCCTTGGCGGCTTGCGCAAGGATGTACTTGCCGCACATGGACTTGGCCCCGGACAGTATGGTGAGTACTCTAGCACTGTGTGGACGGGCGCCGGCGGCGTTGCCCACACTCGCGCCATGCTCCCATGGAATTCGGTCGAGAGGCTGCGCGATCACTTCGGCGATTACGTGATCGTCGTCACTTGCCGCAGTTGCCGGCACTCACGCGAGATGACGCCCGCCTTTCTCGCGCGTCATTGCCGCTGCGGCTGGGATGAGCCGCTCGCCAACATCATCGCGAGATTCAGGTGCCGCTGCGGCAAGAAGCTGGTCGACGTGCAGCTCGGGTTCAACCGCAAACCGCGCGGCTGGGTGAAGAACCCATCCTGATCCTCTCGAGGTACCGCGCTTCAGAACATCACAAGGGGCGAGCTTCAGGATTCGGGGATGATTTCATGGCGGCCGCGGCCCGGCGCTGCATCTCCTCCGGTGGCACATCCTCCACGTGCGTGGCGACGGTCCAGACGTGACCGAACGGATCTTCCAGCGTACCCGAGCGGTCGCCGTAGAACTGATCCGCCACCGGCCGCTGCGCCTTCGCCCCGGCCTTGAGGGCGCGCTCGAACACGGCGTCCACATCCTCCAGATACAGCCAAGTTAATGACGCGCGCGTTGCGGTGACATCCGTCCAGCGCTCAGGCGGCGCCGGCACTGGATGCGGCGGGGTGCGCGTGCTGTCGGTGCGAGATCCAGTACGCCGCGCTCAGAAAGGCCAGAAACGGCAGCCCGAAGACGAGTGTCATGCGGAACGCGTCGGTGAATGCCGTCGTCACCAGCACCGCTCCCATGAGCGCTGCACCCAGCAGTGTCGTGGCGGGAAAGCCAACCATGCGGAAGCGCAACGGCGCAGCCCGTTGCCGCGCACGCACGCGGCGAAAGCGATAGTGGGTGATGAAAATCATCATCCAGGTAAACATGGCGCCAAAGGCGGAGATTGACACCATCAGAATGAACGCCGACTTCGGCGCCACGATGCTGAGCACGGTCGCAAGCGCGATGCCGATGCTCGAGAACCACAGCGCCTGCAGCGGTACGCCGCGCCGGTTGAGGAGGCCGAAGCGCCGCGGCGCATGATGCGCCCGCGACAGACTGAACATCATGCGCGTGGTGATGTAGAGCTGACTGTTCATCGCCGAGAGCGCGGCGACCAGTATGACGAAGTTGAAAATGCCGGCGGCAGCCGGCACGCGCAGCGCGCGCATGACTTTCACGAACGGGCTCTCCTCGATGCCCGCCGCGGTCCAGGGCACGATCGCCAGCACCAGGGCGAGCGTCAACAGATAGAAAAGGATCAGCCGGAACACCGTCGAACGAAATGCCCGCGTGACGGCGACCTCGGGCTGCGCAGCCTCCCCCGCGGCGACCGCGATCATCTCGATGCTCAGATAGCTGAATATTGCGACGATCACCGCCACCCACGCGCCCCACACGCCCCTGGGCAGGAAGCCGCCGTGGGCGGTGTAGTTCTGAAAGCCGATCGCGGCGGCGCCGCTGCGCGCGCTCACATCCGCGGCCGCCGCCGGCACCGCAGACGGTGCGCGCAACACGATGTAACTCGCGAGCAGGATGAATATCACGATGGCCGTGACCTTGATCGCCGAGAACCAGTACTCGATCGCGCCAAAGACGTTCACACTGCGGGCGTTCACCCCGATCAGGAGCGCTGAAAACGCCAGGATCCACAGCCAGCCCGGGAGCGTGGGAAACCAGAAGCGCATGTAGAGCGCGACCGCCGTGACTTCGGTTCCCACCGCCAGCACGATGCAGGTCCAGTACGCGTAACGCACCAGAAAACCCGCCAGGGGACCGATGTAGTACTCCGCGTAGGCGCCAAAGGATCCCGAGGTTGGGTGCGCGACGGTCATTTCCGCCAGGCACCCCATGAGAAGCAACGCGATCACCGCGCCGATGGCATAACTCACGAGCACCCCGGGTCCCGCGAGACTGATCGCAAAGCCGCTGCCCAGGAAGAGCCCGGTGCCGATCGCCCCGCCGATGGCGATCATGGTCAGGCGGCGGGCGCTCAGCTCCCGCCGCAAGCCGCGCTCGCGCTCGATGATGTTGTCGAAATCCGCGCCTGCGCTCATTCGCCCCCGCCGCGATAGGCTTTGTCGGCGGAGAAGTCTACACTGCCGCCTTCGCCCGACGCGCGCAGCTGCCCTCGGGACCTTGCATGATGCGAACGTCCTCCTGGCCATCGCGGCACATCACGGTGCTCGCATGCGCAGCGCTCGGGGCCTCCCTGGCGGCCGCGGCGGGTATCGATGCGCTCAGTTCCAGGGACGCCGCCGGCGGACTGCGCGCCGCCCTGTCGAAGGGTATCGATGTGGCCGTGGCGCAGCTCGGCACCAACAATGGATTTCTCAACGACCCCAAGGTGGCGATACCGTTGCCGTCGGCTCTCGAGAAGGCGGAGCGCGCGCTGAGTCTCATCGGCATGGGTGGGCAGGCCGATGAGCTCAAGGCCACCATGAATCACGCGGCCGAGAAGGCGGTGGCGCAGGCCAAGCCGGTATTCAAGCAGGCGCTGCTGCACATGACGCTGTCGGATGCCAAGGGCATCCTCACCGGCGGTGATGACGCCGGCACGCAGTACTTCCGCCGCGCTACCAGCGCGCAGCTCACCGAGAAGTTCAAACCGATCGTGGCGACTGAAACCGCGAAGCTCGGCCTGACCGCAAAATACAACGAGTACGCCGCCAAGGCGGCGCAACTCGGGCTGTTGTCGACACAGGACGCGAATCTCAACGACTATGTGACCGCCAAGGCGCTCGACGGCCTGTTCAGCCGCATCACGGACGAGGAGCGCGAGATCCGCAAGAATCCGCTCGGGCAGGCGAGCTCACTGATCAAGAAGGTGTTCGGCACGCTTTGAGGCAGTGCGGCTCGCCTCAGCTGCGCAGTCGCAGTCCCTGCGGATCGTACAGCGGTTCCAGCCGCACCGTCGCGGCACGCATCTCGCCCAGGATGTCGATCTCGAGGCGCGCGCCTTCGCGCGCCAGCGTGGCCGGCACATAGCCCGCGGCGAGGCTCTTGCCGACGCAATGGCCGTAGGCGCCCGAGGTCACGTAGCCGACCGCCGCGCCGTCCTTCATGATCGACTCGTAGCCGACCACGTCGGCATCGGCCTCCGCCACCTCCATGACGGCGAAGCGGCGCTTGGGTCCCGCCGCGCGCTCGGCGAGTGCCGCCGCACGGCCGGTGAAATCGGGCTTGGAGAAATCGATGAAGCGATCGAGTCCGGTTTCACCCGGCGTGTAGTCAGGCCGGAAATCCTTGTTGAACGAGCCGTAGGCCTTCTCGAGCCGTAGCGAGGACAGGGCGCGCCCGCCGAAGTGTACGAGCCCCAGCTCGCGCCCCGCGTTCCACAGGTCATCGTAGAGCGAGGCGAAATAATCGGGCGTGGTCCAGATCTCGTAGCCCAGCTCGCCGGTGAACCCGGCGCGCGTCAGAATGGCCGGCGCGAAGCCCACAGCCGTCTCCCTGACCTGGAACAGCCTGAACGCGGAAGGCGACAGATCGTCGCGCACCAGATGCTGCATCAGTTCCCGGGACCGCGGGCCCGCGATCGACACGCCGTTGAGCGTCGAGGCGGCCGAGCGCACCGCCACATCCGCCGGCGGTTCCGATGCCAAGAACCAACGCATGTGGAACTCCTCGGCAAAGCCCGACCCCACGATGAGGAAGCGGTCCTCCGCGAGACACGCAATCGACAGGTCCCCCATGATCCTGCCGGCGGGATTCAGCATGGGGGCCAGCGCGAACCGTCCGGGCTTGGGTATGCGCGAGGCAAAGACCCGATCGAGCCAGGCGCGCGCTCCGCGCCCGGTGACCTCGTACTTGCCGTAGTTGGTGGTCTCGTAGAGGCCGACCGTCCTGCGTACCGCCTGACACTCGGCCCGTACGACGGGGAAGGCTTCCGAGCGCCGATAGGTCGGGGTCTCGGCCGGGGCGACGCCCTGCGGTGCGAACCACAGGGCGTTCTCGAGTCCGAAGTTCGCGCCCATGACCGCGCCGGCCGCCTTGAGCCTGTCGTAGATCGGTGAGCGGCGCACCGGGCGGGCCGCGGGCAGCTCCTCGTTCGGGTAGGCGAGCCGGAAGCGACGCGAATAGTTCTCGGGGACCTTGATGGAAGTGTATTTCGGCGTCGCGAACGCGCCGAACCGTGCGACGTCCATGGAAATGATGTCCTGGCCCGGATCGTTCTGCGCCATCCAGCGCGACAGCACGAGCCCTATGCCCCCGCCCTGGCTGAACCCGGCCATGACGGCGCACGCAACCCAGAAGTTCCTCACACCCCGGACCGGACCGACCAGCGGATTACCGTCGGGAGCGAAGGTAAACGGACCGTTCACCGCCTTGCGGATGCCGACGCGTCCCAGTGCCGGGAAGTGCCTGAAGCCGACCTCGAAGTACGGCGCGAGGCGCTCGAAGTCCTCGGGCAGCAGCTGCATCGAGAAGTCGTCGGGCGTTTTCACCGGCGACCAGACGATACCGTGAGGTTCGTACGTACCGATCAGGACGCCGCCGCGCTCCTGGCGCAGGTAGATCTCGCCGGCGTAGTCGGTGGTGTTGACGATCTCCTTGTCCCGGCCCAGGAGCTCCGGGAGGTCCTCGGTCAGCAGATAGTGGTGCTCCATGGCCAGCACCGGCAGCTCGATGCCGACCATGTGGCCGATTTCGCGCGCCCACAGACCGGCGCAGTTCACCACGTGCTCGGCGTGCACCGTGCCCTTGTCGGTGACGACGTCCCAGCTGCCGTCGCGGCGCTGCCCGAGCGACAGCACGCGCGTGAAGCGTTCCACCGACGCCCCGAGCTGGCGCGCCGCCTTGACGTAGGCGTGGGTGGTGCCCGACGGATCGCAATGGCCGCCGTCGGCGCGCCACAGCGCGCCGATGAAGTGGCTGGTATCGATCAGGGGATTGAGGTTGCGCGCCTCCTCGAGCGAGATCATCTCGGTTTCCATCCCCAGGTAGCGCGCCCGTGAGCAGATGAGCTTCAGGCTGTCCAGCTCCCCCGGGGTCGCCGCGAGCATCAGGCCGCCGTTCGGGTGCAGCCCGCAGGACTGGCCGGAGAGCGCCTCGATCTCGCGATACAGATCGATGGTGTATTTCTGCAGCCGCGAGATGTTGGCCTCGCCGTTGAACGTGTGCATGCCCCCGGCCGCATGCCAGGTCGAGCCCGAGGTCAATTCGCTCTTTTCCAGCAGCAGCACGTCGCTCCAGCCGATCCTGGCGAGGTGATAGAGCGTACTGGCGCCGACCACGCCGCCACCGATGACCACGGCTCTCGCGGAAGTCTTCATCTCAGTGCATCTCCGGACAGTGCCGCAACAGTAACATCCGCCCCCGGCACGAGCCCGAAGGGCCTCGCCGTCAACGCGAGCCATTCGCGCAAATGCCGCGCGGTGCTCGAGGGCGTGAGCAGCAGGAGTCCCGACGCAAGCACCGCGAGAACGACCGCCACCTGCACCATGATCGTGGCGGCGGCGCGCCCCGCCGGGAAAACCTGCGGATCCAGATCCAGGCGGCAGCCCCGGCTGAGCAGCTCGCGCACGCGCGGGCCGGAAAGATGCAACGCTGCCAGGCCCGACGACAGGTCAGCCGCGGCGCCGACGCGCGCACACGCCCCCTGCCAGAGCGCCGCGGTCGCGCCCGGGGACGCCGGCGGGCTGAGGAGCAGCCAGCGCGCCGGGCGCACGCACAGCGCCAGTTGATCGGTCGCCGCGGCCACCCCTGCGAGCGCCGGCAGTCTGATGCCCCGACCGACCGCCAGGCTCTCGAGCTCAGGTGCGCGCCCGTGAAACGCAGCGATCTCGACAATATCCGCCGCGCAGGATGCGAGCCGGATGCCGGACTCAGGCCCGGACACGAAGGTTCTCCGGATCGAGCATATGAGGGCTCACGATCTCGATCTCGACGGCCTCGTCGTGCACGGGCGAGGTGCCGATCAGCCGCTCACCCAGGCGTCGGCGGCCGCCCGCCACCAGCGCCAGGCCCACCCAGCCGTCGAGCTCG
>VBNP01000131.1 GCA_005877965.1 Gammaproteobacteria bacterium
CACGAAGTCCTGTTCCAGCACGCGCACCGCCGTTTGCAGCTCGAGCAGGTGTGCCTGTTGTTGCTTGAGCGAGTCCCGGCTGGTGACTGCCTGGCTGATGGCGGCATAACCCATGGCGAACATGACCGCGGCGATGAACAGCGCCACCAGCAGTTCGAGCAGCGTGAACCCGCGGCCGCGGCGCCTCACTCCGATCCCCGTGGATTTTGGCCTGGCTGCGCCGGCACGGTGAGCGGCGTGGCGGGCACCTGGGCGCCACCCAGGGTACCGGACAATCCGCTGAAAGTCTGTGTGCCCCAGTCGGGCTGGAAACCGTTGGGCGCGCCGAGCGCATCGCCCCAGACACCACTCACCGTGGTGAACCAGCCGTTGTCCTCGCCCGCCTTGACCTCCGCCGGGCGCACGCTGATGTCGATACGCTCGACCCCCGGCACCTCGGTCGCGACCACCTCCTGGCGCCAGTGCCAGCTGCGGCCCGCAAAGTCCGTGTCGCCGGAGCTGTTGCCGGTGGGGGGCTGCTGGCCGGACAGGCGCAGGTTCGCGATCTGATTGAGCGCCACCCACTGGGCGAGCGTCTTGTCGCGCAGGTAGGAGACCGTGTCCGCCGAGGAGGTCAGCGCACCCATGACCGCAGCCATGCCAATCGCGACGATCGCGAGCGCCACGAGCACCTCGATGAGCGTGAAGCCGCGAGCGCGGCGGCGCGCGCCGCTCACGGCTTCGCCTCCACCATGGCCTGCTCGGTCACCTGACCCTGGCCGTCCTCGGTGAGGGTGACGCTGCGCAGGCCGCCGTCGCGCTCCACCGTGGCGGCGAAGCTCGTCAGATCGCCGTTCGAGAAAATCATGACCTGCGGAGTCTTGTCCTTGGCATCCGCCGGACGGCTCAGCACGACCGGCCGCGCCTCCACCGTGAGTCTGACGCCGAGCCCGTCGGGGAGCTTGCGCGCGCCGAGCGCATCGTCCTCGAACACGTCGCGCCACGTCGCGCGACGCATGTCATAGGTGAGAAACTCGTATCCGTCGTCCTGGAACAGCACCCCGTATTCGCGGGTCTGGAGCTCCGCCTGCTCGCGCGCGTAGGTGAACAGCGCGAGCAGCCGATCGCTCTCTTTCTCGAGCTCGTGGTCGCGTCCCGTCAGGGTGATCGACAGCAGCACGCCGGCGGAGATCACGCCGATGATGAGGACGACGACCAGCATCTCGACCAGCGTGAAGCCGGCGCCGGCCCTGTGCGCGCACCCGGATCGCATCATGCTGCGGCCCTAGTCGCTGAGATTCCAGTTGCCGATATCGGCGTTGATGCCATCGCCCCCGGGCTCGCCGTCCGCGCCCAGTGTGAACAGGTCGTACGCCTTGCCGTGCGTGCCGGGGAGTGCGTACAGATACGGGTTCCCCCACGGGTCCTTGCTGACCCGCTCCAGGTAGCCGCCGGGCTTCCAGTGCTTGATCGAAGGGTCGGTGGGCTGCTGCACCAGCGCCGTGAGGCCCTGCTCGGAGGTCGGATACTTCGAGTTGTCCAGGTAGTACATGGACAGCGCCGCCTCCAGGCTCTGGATGTCCTGCTTCGCCTTGGCGACGCGCGCCTCATCCACCTTGCCGAGGACCGTCGGAACGATGACCGCGGCGAGCAGCCCAATGATGATGACCACCACCATGATCTCGATGAGGGTGAAGCCGCGCGCGCGCCGTACGCGGCGCCGTCTGCTACCCTCGCAAGCGATGTAACTCATGTGGTGCCTGTTCGGGCGCGAAGCCGCCGTTGAGAGCAAAAACGGGTCGGGATCATAACAGGGGGGGCGACAGGCCCGTGAACCCCGTGCGCAGGGTGCTCCGGTCTCTCAATTGCGACGGCGGTGCGGGGCTGGCGCTGCTCGCCGCCTGCGCCGTGCTGCTGCTGCCGACGCTCGCCGGGGAGGCGGGGCGAGTGTTGCTGCGCTATGACCGGGTCGCGCTCGCGGCCGGGCAGTGGTGGCGCCTGCTCACGGCGCATGTGGTTCATCTGGATGCCCGGCACGCGCTGCTGAATAGTCTGGGGCTCGCTCTCATGTGGGCGCTGTTCGCTCGCGATTACTCCCCGCGCCAGTGGGCGCCGATCGTGCTGGGCGCGATGGCGGCCATCGACGCAGGGCTGTGGCTGTGCGATTCGACCGTGCTGTGGTACGTCGGTTCCTCCGGCGCGCTGCACGGCGTGATGGCGGCGGGTGCCCTGGCGCACGTTCGTCGCGGGGAGCGCGCCGGGTGGGTCCTCACCGGGCTGCTCGCGGTCAAACTGGCCTACGAGCACTGGCTGGGCGCGCTGCCGCTCTCCGGGAGCGACGCGGTGGTGGTGAGCGCGCACCTGTACGGGGTGATCGGGGGCGTCACGGTGGCCGCGTTCCTGAGGCCTCACCGGACGCCGTTATAATTTCGGCCCCCCAATCCGAGGAGGGTGCATGTCCTTTGCGTTCGTGTTCCCGGGTCAGGGCTCGCAGTCGGTCGGGATGCTCGGCGCGCTCGCGGCGGCGGACCCGTCCGTGCGCGGCACCCTGGAGGAGGCTTCCGCGGTGCTGGGCTTTGATCTGTGGAGACTCGTGAGCGAAGGGCCGGAGGAGGCGCTCAACGCCACCGAGCGCACGCAGCCGGCGATGCTCGCCGCGGGAGTGGCCACGTGGCGCCTCTGGCGCGCACGCGGCGGCGCGCTGCCGGCCGTCGTCTCCGGTCACAGCCTCGGGGAATTCACGGCGCTCGTGTGTGCGGAAGCCATGCCCTTTGGCGCGACGGTGGATCTGGTGCGCTTCCGCGGCCAGGTCATGCAGGAGGCCGTGCCGGCCGGCAGCGGCGCGATGGCGGCCATTATCGGCCTGGATGACGCGGCGATCGAGGCGGCGTGCCGGGAAGCCGCACAAGGGGCCATCGTGGAAGCGGCCAATTTCAACTCCCCCGGCCAGGTGGTGATCGCCGGCGAGAAGGCGGCGGTGCAGCGCGCGATCGAAGCCGCCCGGGCACGCGGAGCCAAGCGCGCGGTGGCGCTGCCGGTGAGTGTGCCCTCGCACACCAGCCTCATGCGCGGCGCGGCCGAGCGCCTCAGGGAGCGGCTGCGCTCGCTCGAGGTGCGCGTGCCCCGTATCCGCTACGTGAGCGCGGTGGATGCGAGCGCGCACGAGCGACCCGACGAGATCCGGGAGCTCCTCGTGCGGCAGCTGTCGAACCCGGTGCGCTGGTCGGACACGCTGCGCGCGTTGAGCGCGGGCGCGATCGCGCAGGTGATCGAGTGCGGGCCGGGCAGGGTGCTCACGGGCTTGAACCGCCGCATAGAGCGGCGTGCGAATTTGAGTTTTCTGGCGCTGGAGGACCCGGCCTCGATGGAGGCGGCACTCACGGCGACCCGAGGGGGTTCCCATGCTTGAAAACGAAGTCGCACTCGTCACCGGCGCCTCGCGCGGCATCGGGCACACCATCGCGCTCACCCTCGGAGGGGCGGGCGCGCGGGTGATCGGCACGTCCACCAGCGTGGAAGGCGCCGCTCGCTTGAGCGCCACGCTCGCGTCGCATGGATGCAACGGCCGCGGCGCGGTGCTCGACGCCGGGAACGCCGCCTCGGTCGACGCCCTGATGGGCGAGCTCGAGGGCGCCGATGAGCTGCCGACGATCCTCGTCAACAATGCCGCCGTCACCCGCGACTCGCTGCTGCTGCGCATGAAGCCGCAGGACTGGGAGACGGTCATCACCACCAACCTCACGGGCGTGTTTCGCCTCTCCAAGGCGTGCGTGCGCCGCATGATGAAGGAGCGGCGGGGCAGGATCGTCAACCTCACCTCCGTGGTGGGCGTGACGGGCAATGCCGGGCAGGCCAACTATGCCGCGGCCAAAGCGGGACTGCTGGGATTCACCAAGTCACTCGCCCGGGAGCTCGCCTCGCGTGGCATTACGGTGAACGCCGTGGCCCCCGGCTTCATCGATACCGACATGACACGCGCGCTGAACGAGACGCAGCGCGCCGCGCTCGTCGCGCAGATTCCCATGGGCCGGCTCGGGACCCCTGCAGACGTGGCCGGCGCGGTCCTGTTCCTCGTCTCACCGCAGGCGACTTACATCACCGGGGAGACCTTGCACGTCAACGGCGGCATGTACATGCCGTAGGCAGGGCCGTTGGACGCACGCCACACGAGGCGGGCACGACGGCGGGCGCGCGGAACGGGTGGGTCAGTTTCGCCAGTAAAAACAATCACTCGCACCGGCGGTGGGCGAGTGGCAGCCCCCGGGGTGTTCCCCTACAATACCGCGCCCGCTACCGGCCCCGTGGGGGCAGGGGCGGAGCAGCCCCCTTAAAAGCCTACATAAGGACCAATCGCTAATGAGCACAGTTGAGCAGCAGGTCAAGGCCATCGTTGCCGAACAGCTGGGCGTCAAACAGGAACAGGTCACGAGCGATGCCTCGTTCGTTGATGATCTGGGAGCCGATTCACTCGACACGGTCGAGCTGGTGATGGCCCTCGAAGAGGAATTCGAGATCGAAATCCCGGATGAGGACGCCGAGAAGATCACAACCGTCCACCAGGCCATCGACTACATCAACGAGCGCCGCAGCAAGTCCTGATTCCACACCGGGGCGCGATCCAGGTAGCGTGTGAGCAAGCGCCGTGTCGTCGTAACGGGCCTTGGAGTGGTGTCCCCGGTCGGGAGCACCGTTCAATCGGCATGGGATGCCATCCTGCGCGGGCAGAGCGGCATCGGTCCGGTGACGCGCTTTGACGTGACCGCGTTTCCAGTGCGCATCGGCGGGCAGGTGCGCGATTTCGACGTCAGTCAGTACATCTCGTCCAAGGAAGCCCGCCGCATGGACGAGTTCATGCACTACGGCGTGGCCGCCGGAGTGCAGGCCGTGGGCGATGCCGGTATCGAGTTCGCCAAGACCGATCCGGAGCGCTGCGGCGCGGTGTGCGGCGCCGGCATCGGTGGCCTGTGGACCATCGAGACCGAATACAGCGAGTACTTGAAGGCGATGAGTCCGCGCAAGATCTCGCCGTTCTTCGTCCCCGCAACCATCATCAACATGATCGCCGGGCACCTCTCGATCCGCTACGGCCTGAAGGGCCCGAATCTGGGCGTGGTGACCGCCTGCACCACCTCGACGCACGCCATCGGCTTAGGCATGCGCACCATCCAGTACGGCGATGCGGATCTGATGATCGCGGGCGGCGGGGAAATGGCCACCACGCGCTGCGGGCTGGGGAGCTTCGGCCAGGCGAAGGCGCTCTCCACGCGCAACGATGCTCCCGCCGAGGCGAGCCGCCCGTGGGACAAGGACCGCGACGGCTTCGTGCTGAGCGACGGGGGCGGCGCGATGCTTCTGGAGGAGCTGGAGCACGCGCGCCGGCGCGGTGCGCGCATTTACGCCGAGCTGGTGGGCTTTGGCATGAGCGGCGATGCCTATCACATCACCGCGCCCCCGGAAGACGGCGACGGCGCACGCCTGGCGATGGTGAACGCGCTCAGGGATGCCGCCCTGAATCCCGCAGACGTGCAGTACGTCAACGCGCACGCGACTTCGACTCCGCTGGGCGACAAGGCCGAGACGGTCGCGATGAAGCGCGCCTTCGGCGAGCACGCCAAGCGCCTCGCCGTGAGCTCGACCAAGTCCATGACCGGGCACCTGCTCGGCGCCGCGGGTGTGGTGGAAGCGATCTTCTCGGTGCTCGCGATCCGTGATGGTGTCGCGCCTCCGACCATCAACTACCACACGCCCGACCCGGAGTGCGACCTGGACTACGTTCCCAACAGCGCCCGTCGCATGAAGATCGACGTGAGCCTCTCGAACTCCTTCGGCTTCGGCGGCACCAACGGGTCGCTGGTGTTCCGGCGCTTCAGCGCCTGAGGGCGCGGGCCGAAAGGTAAGTCCGCCACGAGCGCACCCCTCGTCCGCGAGCTCGACGTTCCGCCCGCGGTGTTGCGTCGCCTGGCGGCGCGCTTCCCCGATCGCTATCCGTTGCTGCTCGACAGTGCCGCCTCCGGGCCCCTGAGCCGCGCGAGCGTGCTGCTCGCGGAGCCCGGCGCGGCGCTCTGGCTCGGCGCCGACGGACGCCTGGGTGCGCAAGGCCTGGTGCCGCAGGGAACGAGCTTCCTCGCCGCGCTCGAGAGCTGGTGGCTCGCCGAGCGCACCACGCCGCGCGCGAATGCGCAGCCGCATTGCGCCACGCGGCTCGCGTTCGAGGGCGGCTGGGCCGTGTTCCTCGGCTACGAGCTGGCGCAGGAAATCGAGCCGCAGCTGGCGTTGCCCCGCTCACCGCTCCCGTGGGCTGCCTTCGCGTTGCGCACGCCCTGTGCCCTGGTGCACGATCTGGAGCGCCGGCGGGTGTTTGCAGTCGCCGAAGCGGACTGCGCGGATGCTCTGGCGCGCGTCGCCCGCGAGGCGCTCGAGGCGGCCCGCGAAGCGGACGTCCGCGACGACACGCTGCGCATCGAACAGATGCATGAAGAGGACCCCCGGGCCTATCTGGCGCGCGTGCGCCGCGCCAAGGAGTACGTGCGCGCCGGCGACATCTATCAGGCCAACCTGTCGCGCCCGTGGGAGGTAGAGATCGGCGGCGCGGCTCACCCGCAGCTGGCGCCTGCCGCGGCGCTCTATCAGCGCTTGTGCGCCGCCAATCCGGCGCCGTTTGCAGCCCTCGCCCAGTGGCGGGGAGTCGCCATCCTCAGTTCCTCACCCGAACGGCTGGTGCGGGTGGCGGGGCGCCGGATCGACACGCGCCCCATCGCGGGCACCCGGCCGCGCAGCCGTCTTCCGGGCGGGGACCGGCACGAGATGACCGAGCTGGCGGCGCATCCCAAGGAGCGCGCCGAGCACATCATGCTGATCGACCTCGAGCGCAACGATCTCGGGCGCGTGTGCGAGCCGGGTACGGTGCGCGTGGACGAGTTCATGACCATCGAGTCCTACGCCCACGTGCATCACATCGTGTCGAACGTAAGTGGTGAGCTGAAGGGCGAGGTCACGCCCATCGGCGCGTTACGCGCGGTATTTCCGGGCGGCACCATCACCGGCTGTCCCAAATTCCGCTGCATGCAGATCATCGCGGAGCTCGAAGGGGCAGGGCGCGGTGCCTACACCGGCTCGCTCGGCTACCTCACGCGCGACGGCCGCCTGGATCTCAACATCCTCATTCGCACCATGACCTTGAGCGCGCGGCACCTGACGTTTCGGGCCGGCGCGGGCATCGTCGCCGACTCCGATCCCGAGAGCGAGCTCGAGGAGACACGCGCCAAGGCGCGCGGACTGCTGGCGGCCCTGGGAGACCTCAACTGATGCCCCGGAGCACGCGCGAGAGGGCGGGCGGCGTCCCGGAGGTGGTGTGGGTGAACGGCCGCGCGGCCGGGGAAGTCTCCGCGCTCGAGCGGGGTCTTCACTTCGGCGACGGCCTGTTTGAGACCATCGCCTGCGCGGGCGGTCATGCGCGATTTCTGGAGCTGCACCTGCGGCGGCTCGCCGCGGGCTGCGCGCGCCTGGGGCTCGCGGCTCCCGATGAAGCGATTCTGCGCGCTGAAGTGCAGCAGCTCGCCGCGCAGTCCGCCCGCGCCATTGTCAAGGTGCTCCTCACGCGCGGCGCGGCAGCAAGCCGCGGCTATGGGGTGACCGGGCTGGAGACGTCGACCCGGATCGCGCTGCGCTACGCCTGGCCCCCGCAAGACCCCGAGCTGGCACGCGCGGGGGTGTGCGTGCGCATCGCCGCCCTGCGGCTGGGCGAGAACCCGGCGCTGGCGGGATTGAAGCATTGCAATCGCCTCGAGCAGGTGCTGGCGCGCCGCGAGTGGACCGATAGCGGCATTGCCGAGGCACTCATGTTCAGCAGCTCGGGAGCACTCATCTCGGGCACCATGAGCAACGTGTTCCTGGTGCGGGACGGGACGCTGTGCACGCCGCGCGTGGACCGCTGCGGAGTGGCGGGGGTCATGCGCCAGGTGGTGCTCGCGGCGGCAGCGGACGCCGGTATCGCAGCCGAGGAGCGCGTGCTGGACCTAAGTGATCTGCAAGCCGCGCGTGAGGTGTTCCTCACAAACGCGCTGATCGGCATCCGCCCGGTGCGTGAGCTCGAGGGCCGGCCGCTGTCGCCCGGAGGGCTGACGCGCCGCATGCAGGAGCGACTCGCGCCGCTGCTCGAGGCGCGCGCGGTACCCGAAGAGGCCGGTGATGCCGGGTAGCACGCGCTCCACCGGACGCCGGCTGCGGGCCCTGGCCGTCGCCGCCGCGATGATCGTCTTGCTGCTCGCGCTCGCGGCCGCCGGGGGCTATTTCTGGCTGCAGAACCAATTCCAGGCCGCAGGACCTGCGGCGGCGCCGTCGCGCATCGAGGTCGACCCGGGCGCGAGTGTGCGCAGCGTCCTAGGCCGGCTCGAGGCGAGGGGCGCGGTGCGCAATGCGCGCGCCGTGGAGGCGTATCTGCGCCTGCGCGGCCGTGAGCCGCGCGTGCAGGCGGGCACGTACGAGATACCCCCGCACGCGAGCCCGGGCGAGATCATCACGCTCTTCGAGCAGGGCAAGGTCGTCCTGGAGCAGCTCACGGTGGTGGAAGGATCGACGTTGGGGGAGTTTCTCGAGGCGCTGGAGCAGCATCCCTACGTGCTGCACACCCTGCGCGGCAAGAGCCACGCCGAGATCATGGCCGCGCTCGGACACCCCGGTGTGCACGCCGAAGGCCAGTTCTTTCCCGACACCTATCGCTTCGCCGCGAACACTCCCGATGTTGCCATCCTCGGACTCGCCTACGACAGCATGCAACGGATGCTGGCTGCGGCCTGGGCGCAGCGCCGCGCCCAGCTGCCGTTCGACACGCCGTACCAGGCGTTGATCCTCGCATCCATGGTCGAAAAGGAAGCCGCGCTCAAGAGCGAGCGGGCACGGATCGCCGGGGTGTTCGTCAACCGGCTGCGCAAGAGGATGCGCCTGCAGTCCGACCCGACGGTGATCTACGGCCTCGGTGAGAAGTACGACGGCTCGATCCACACCCGTGACCTGCTCAAGGACACTCCTTACAACACCTACACCCGCGAGGGACTGCCCCCGACGCCGGTGGCGCTGCCCGGACGCGAGTCGGTGCTGGCGGCGGTGCAGCCGGAGCCAACCGACGCGCTGTATTTCGTGGCGACCGGGCTCGGCGACGGGGCTCATCACTTCTCCAGGAGCCTGGAGGAGCATAATTCCGCGGTGAAGGCCTATCTCGCACGGCTGCGCACGCAGGAACGCGCTGCGGTCCACAAGCCCGTCGCGGTGCATCCATGAGCACACGCCTGCCCGTGAGCACGGGCAAGTTCATCACACTGGAGGGTATCGAGGGCGCCGGGAAGTCCACGCTGGCGCAGTTCCTGAGCGCCTGGCTCGGGCGCCACGGCATTACGGCGCGCCTGACGCGCGAGCCCGGCGGCACGCCGCTCGCGGAGCGGGTGCGGCAGATCGTGCTGGAGCGCGGCGCGGAGACCGTGTCGCCGCTCACCGAGACGCTGCTCATGTTCGCCGCGCGCGCCCTGCACGTGCAGAACCTCATCCGCCCGGCGCTCGCGCGCGGGGAGTGGGTGGTGTGCGATCGCTTCACCGACGCCACGCGGGCCTACCAGGGGAGCGGGCGTGGAGTGGACGCAGCCCTGATCGATGCGCTCGCCCAGGCCGTGCACGGTGATCTCAAGCCCGAGTGCACGCTGCTGCTCGATCTGCCGGTGAGGGTGGGCCTCGCCCGGGCACGCACGCGCCAGGGCGCCCCGGCCGATCGATTCGAGGCGGAGAGCGTCGGATTCTTCGAGAAGGTGCGGCAGGGTTATCTCGCGCTGGCGCGCCGCGAACCGCAGCGCTTCCGCATCATCGACGCCGCGGCGCCGCTCGCCGAGGTCGAGCAGCGCGTCGCGCAGGCTCTCGGGGAGCTGCAGGCGCGGGAGCAGCGGGCGTGAGCGGCGGTGACGCAGTGCTGCGGGCGTTGCCGCCGGCGGGCGGTGTGACTCCGGTGCCGACGTGGACGCAGGGGCAGCGGGGCACCCTGACCGCCGCCTTCGGGGCCGGGCGCATGCCGCACGCGCTGCTGATCCACGAAGCCCCGGGTGCCGGCGGGGAGTGGCTCGCGACCTGGGCGGCACAGCTGGTGCTCTGCCAGCGCGGAGCCCAGGCGCCGTGCGGCGCCTGCGCGGCATGCCGGCGAGTCTGGGCGCAGCAACACCCGGACCTCGCCTGGGTCCGCCCCGCCGAGGATTCGCAGCAGATCCGCATCGAGCAGGTGCGCGATCTGGCGGCCGACCTCGCGCTCACCAGCCACGCCGGCGGCTATAAGGTCGGCATCGTGACACCAGCGGAAGCGCTCAATCGCTTTGCGGCCAATGCGCTCCTCAAAACGCTCGAAGAGCCCCCCGCCCGCACGCTGCTGGTGCTCGTGACGACCCAGCCCTCGCGCCTGCCCGCCACCGTGCTCAGCCGCTGCCAGCGGCTGCGGGTGCGCGCGCCGGCGCGCGCCGAGGGCGTGGCCTGGCTGACCGCGCTGCGGGGCGCGGGTGACTGGAACGCCGCGCTCGAGGTGCTGGGAGAGGCTCCGATGCTCGCCGCGCGCGCCGAGCCCCTCGAGGTGGCGCAGATCGCGGCCGAGGCGCGTGATACGCTCGAGGGCCTGGCGAGGGGCAGCGCGGACCCGGTAGCGGCGGCAGAGCGCTGGGCGCGCGCGGAGTTGCCGCTGCGCCTGCGGTGCTTTGAGAATTGGCTCACAGAACATATCCGCCGCCGCGAGCGCGACGGGGCCTTTTTGACAGAAGTGCGGGCTGCCCCCTACTTGCCAGCCGGCGATGCGTTCTTGAATATACGCGCGCTGTTCGGGCTGCTGGACGAAGTGCGGGAGCTGCGCGCTACGCTCGACGTCCCGTTGAACCGGGGCCTGGCACTGGAGGCTCTTTTCAGGCGACTCGCGCCCGCAGAGCGGGCGCCGTGAGGACAGAATCTTGAGAGCGGGGAACAAACCGGGTCTGCTGACCCTCACCATCAAGGACAAGAGTGCCCTGTATCTTGCCTACATGCCGTTCGTGAAGAACGGCGGGCTGTTCATTCCCACCAACAGCAACTACCGTCTGGGCGATGAGGTGTTCATGCTGCTGAACCTCATGGGCGAGGACGAGAAGCTGCCCGTGGCCGGCCGGGTCATCTGGGTGACGCCCAAGGGCGCCCAGGGCAATCAGGGCAAGCGCACCGCCGGTATCGGCGTGCAGTTCAGCGAGCAGGACCGCGGCCAGACGCAGAAGAAGATCGAAACCTATCTGGCCGGCGCGCTTTCCGGGGACAAGGCCACGCACACCATGTAGAGGGTGGGGCGCACGCGCCCCTAGGGTTTGTCGGCCGAGCCGCCGCGCACCAGCTGCAGCCCCTCGCTGCTGCTCGCCCCACCGGTCAACACGTACGCATCAAACCCGCGCTCGACCAGGATATAGGCGGCGGCGGAACTGCGCCGGCCGGTATCGCAATACACGACGTAGGGGGTCTTACGGTCGAGCATCGACAGCTTCAGCCGGATCAGATAGAGCGGCACGTTGAGCGCGCCCTCGATGGTCAGGGTCTGATGCTCGCTCGGCAGTCGCACGTCGAGCCAGCGGCCGCCACGCGCGATGACGGCGCGCGCCTCCGCGGGTGAAACCCATTGCAGGAGCGGTGCGTTCATCAGTTCGCGAAAGTCCTGCTTGTTGAGGCGCATCAGCACGCCCTCGGTGGTCATGGTGACGGTGGCGTTGCGCTTGGCTTCCGCGATCAGGGCCTCCTCGCCGAAACTGTCGCCCACGCCGAGCTCGGCGAGCTTGATGCCCTCGCGGCTCAACGGGGTCTCGCGGGTCACGGCGCACTTGCCGTTGACGATGATGTAGAAATAGTCGCCTTCATCGCCCTGCTTGATCACCACCTCGCCGGCGCGGCAGGGCACGCGCTGCAGGCGCTGGAAGATCGCCTGGATGTTGGCCGGCGGAATGCGGTGAAAGGCG
>VBNP01000132.1 GCA_005877965.1 Gammaproteobacteria bacterium
TGAGCGGCGACGTCGAGCCCCACGATGTCGGTGAGCTCGATCGGGCCTACCGGCATGCCGAAGCTCACCGCCGCCGCATCGATCACCTCGAGCGGAACGCCTTCCTGGGCTGCAAGCATGGCCTCGTGCATGTAGGGCGTGAGCACCCGGTTGACCATGAAGCCGGGGGCGCTGCGGCACGGCAGCGGCAGCTTGTCCAGGCGGCGCGCAAAGGCGGTCGCAGCCTGCAGTGCGGCCGGGTCGGTGTGCTGCGCGTGCACGATCTCGATGAGGGGCATCTGCGGCACCGGGTTGAAGAAGTGCAGCCCGACGAGGCGCTGCGGGCGGGACAGCGTCGCCCCCAGCGGCTCGAGCATGAGACTGGAGGTATTGGTCGCCAGCAGGGCGCCCGGCTTCAGACGTGGCTCGAGCTGCGCGTACAGCTGCTGCTTGGCCTCGAGGTTCTCGTAGATGGCCTCGATGACGACATCCGCGTCGGGCACCCCCTCGCCGGCGACATCTGCGCTGAGGCGCGCGCGGGCGGCGGCGTTCTTCGCCGGCTCGCGCAGGCGCTTGTCGAACAGCTCCTGCGCCCGCGCCAGCGCCGGTTGCACGTACTCGAGGGCGCGATCCTGCAACGTGACCCTGAAGCCGCGCAGCGCCGACCAGGCCGCGATGTCCCCGCCCATGACCCCGGCGCCCACCACGTGCACGTGGCGGATCTCGGCGGCGCTCTTGCCGCCGGCGCTCTTCAGGCGATCCTGCAGCAGGAACACGCGCACCAGGTTGCGCGAGCTCTCCGTGGTGAACAGGTGCGCAATCGAGCGGGCTTCGGCCTCGAACGCCTGGGGTCCGTGCGCGCCGTAGCGCGCCCACAGATCGATGATGGCGTAGGGGGCGGGGTAGTGCTCGCGGGGCGCTCGCCTGGCGACCTCGCGCGTCAGCGAACGCCTCACCAGCGGCCGCAGCGGGACGCTGCTCAGCAGCCGCTCGGGCCACGGCGCGCGCCGCGGGGCGCTCGCCCTGAGCAGCATCTCGCGCGCGCAGCGGTGCAGCTCGGCCTCCGGAACCAGCCGGTCGATGAGCCCCAGGCGCAGCGCCTTCTCGGCACGCACCGGCTTGCCGCTGAGCATCAGCTCCATGGCCGCTCGAACACCGGCCACCCGCACGCTGCGCACCGTGCCGCCAAACCCGGGGTGAATCCCCAGCAGCACCTCCGGCAATCCGAGCGACAGCCGCTCATCGGCCACCGCCACGCGGTAGCGGCAGGCGAGCGCGAGCTCGAGTCCTCCGCCGAGGGCGAAGCCGTGAATCGCCGCCACGCTCGGGCACGGCAGCGCGGCGAGGCGATTGAGCACCTGCTGACCGCGGCGAATGAGCGCATAGCCGCTCGCGGCATCGGTGATGCCGGTGAATTCCTTGATATCCGCGCCGGCGACGAAGCCGCTCTTCTTGGCCGAGATCACCACGGCCCCGCGCGGCAGGTCCTTCTCCAGCGCAGCGAGCAGGCCGTCGAGCTCGCCGAGGACGCCGCTCGAGAGCACGTTGGCCGAGGTGCCGGGCTTGTCGATCGTCAGCCAGGCGATAGCCTCGGCATCACGCTCCAGCTTCCAGGCGCCCGTCGCGGTGTCGTTCATGTCAGGCCGCCGAAGCCGCGCGCGCCGGGGCGCTGGCGCGGATCTGGAAATCGCACACCAGCGGGCGATGATCCGAGAGGCGCACGTCCGGCACGCGGAAATCCGTGACCTCGATGCCTTCGCTCACCAGGATGAAGTCGAGCTCGATGCGCGGCACGCGCGCCGGAAAGGAGGGGAGGCCTGCGGTATTGGCGCTGCGCAGGCCCGCCGCACGCATGAAAAGGTAGATCTCGTGCGTGCCCCAGAAGGTATTGAAGTCACCGGCCACGATCACCGGCTTCGCCGCCTGCACGATCAGATCGTGCAGCGAGCGCAGCTGGTATTGCCGCTGCCGGAACTTCAGCGACAGGTGCACGAGGAACACGCACACGTCCGACAGCTCCAGCTCGATGATCAGCCGCTTGATCCCGGTATCGAAATAGTGGAAGCGCTCGCCGTGCACGTTCGGGGCGGACAGGAAGGCGTTGCCCTGCTTGCGCACGATCGGCATGAGCTGATTGATCGAGCCGGCGCCGTACTTGCACTGGTAGGTCGAATAGTGGCCGAGCTGTCCGGCGATGTGCTCCGCCTGATTCAGCATCCCGGTGCGGATCGAGCCGGTGTCCACTTCGACCAGTCCGACCACGTCCGGGCGCTCGGAACGGATGAACTCGGTGATGCCGCTCAGCACCTTGCGGTTGCTGCGCAGGTAGCCCGCGCCCGGCACCGGCAGGTGAAAGGCGGGCCCGGTGCCGGTGGCGTAGCGGATGTTGTACAGGAGCAGTCGCACTGTGGGGCAAGACCTGCCTTAGGGAGCGTCGCCGCGGGGGCCTCATTCTAGCCCGCGGCGCCGGGGCCTGCGGGAACGGCGTCGCCCGGCGCGCGCGCCGGGGACGCGCCTGGACGCAGCGGCGCGCTCAGGATGCACGAGTTTCGCCGCGCCCGCGCTTGTGCCAGACTCCCGCGGGTGTCGCAGAGCAATCCAGTCCGGATCTTCGTCACCCACGCCTGGGAGAACAGCGACGACTACCTGCGCGTGTTCGAGTATCTGGAGAGCCAGCGCAATTTCTTCTATAAGAACTACAGCACCCCCGAGCGGCGCCCGCAAGGCGACAGGGAGGCGCTGCGTGAGAATCTGCGCCAGCAGATCACGCCGGCCGAGGCGGTCATCGCCCTGTCGAGCCTCTTCGAGGCGCACGAGGGTGAGCTCACTTTCCAGTTGCTGTACGCCCAGGCGAGCCACAAGCCGGTGATCCTCATGAAGCCTTTCGGTACCCGCAAGGACGTACCCAAGGCGATCCTGGACCTCGCCGACGAGGTCGTGGAGTGGGATGAGCGGGCGCTGGTGGATGCGATCCGCCGCCAGGCGCGTCACGAGGAAACGACGCGCTGGGACACGATCGAGTTCAAACTCGACTGAAAGACCCTGCGCCTCAGCGGCGTAATGGACTAATTGCCCCAGCAGTACGGCGTCGCAACCGCAGCGCCGCCTGAGCCATTCGCGTA
>VBNP01000079.1 GCA_005877965.1 Gammaproteobacteria bacterium
CGGTGCCGGCGGAGCGCGCCGGGCATTTGCCGCGCGGCATCAGCCTGCCTGAAGCCGGGGCGATCGCCACCACCGGACTCACGGCAATCCAGGGAATCGACGACGCGCTGCACCTCAAGGCCGGCCAGACGCTCATCATTCACGGTGCTTCGGGTGGTGTCGGAAGTCTCGCGCTGCAGTTCGCGAAGCTGCGCGGGGTCAGAGTCCTTGCCACGGCTTCCGGCGAGGACGGACTCGCCTTGGTGAAGCGCCTGGGGGCCGATGCGGTCGCAGACGGCCGCCACGGCGACATCGCCGGCACCGCCCATCAGTTCGCCCCCGCGGGGGTCGATGCCGTGCTGGCGCTCGCCGGCGGGGACACACTCGAGCGTTGCATTGACGCGCTGCGACCCGGGGGGCAGGTGGCGTTTCCCTACGGAGTTGAGCCCGAACCGAAGGGACGCGCCGGAGTCGCGGTCATCCGCTACAACGCCATACCAGGGACGCAGGAGTTCGAGCGCCTCAACCGTGCCATCGAGGCGGTGAAGCTCGAGGTGCCGATCGCCGCGGAGTTCCCGCTGGCGCAAGCCGCCAAGGCTCAGGAACGCGTGGAGGCCGGTCACATCCTCGGCAAGATCGTGTTGCGGATCCGCTGACGCACGTGCACCCCGCTACGCGCACGGCCATGTATCGGCGGCTTCGGGCCGCGAATCCCGCGCCCACCACCGAGCTCGAGCACGGCTCACCGTTCGAGCTGCTGGTCGCCGTCATGCTCTCGGCGCACACCACCGACAAGAGCGTCAATGCGGCGACCCGCGAGCTGTTCCCGGTTGCCAACACGCCCGCCGCGATCCTCGGGCTCGGAGTCGAGGGCCTGAAGCCCTACATCAGGAGCGTAGGCCTGTACAACACCAAGGCCAAGAACCTCATCGGCCTGTGCCGGCAGCTGATCGAGCAGCACGGCGGCGAACTGCCGGCCGACCGCGTCTCGCTCGAGGCGCTGCCCGGTGTCGGGCGCAAGACCGCCAGCATCATTCTCAACATGGTGTTCGGCGAGGTCGAGATCGCCGTCGACACCCATATCTTCCGCGTCGCCAATCGCACCGGACTTGCGCCGGGCAGGACGCCACGCGAAGTCGAGACCGCCCTCCTCGTCAACACGCCGCCGCAGTTCCGCAAGGACGCACACCACTGGTTGCTGCTGCACGGCCGTTACGTATGCAGGGCGCGCGCTCCGGCGTGCCCGAAGTGCCTGATCCGCGATTTGTGCGAGTATCGGCACAAGACGCCGGCGCGCGCGCCGCGGCTGGCGCCGCGGCGTTTGCAGCGTGCGCTGCTGGCGGGCCGCGAGCTCGCCCGCAAGCGGCGCCAGCGCACCAGCGCGTGACGAGACGGGCGGGCGTACCGGCAGCGCCTGCGATGCTTGCAGCAGACATCACCTCTTCGGCAGATACAGATCGGTCAGCGTGCCCTCGACTGCCTCGGCCGCGCCGGCGACCGTCTCGGTGAGCGTGGGATGCGGATGAATCGTGAGCCCGATGTCGGCGGCGTCGCAACCGGCTTCCACCGCCAGCGCGATCTCGCTGATCAGCTCGCCGGCGTTGCTGCCCACGATGCCGCCGCCCAGCACGCGGTGATTGTCCGGATCGAACAGCAGCTTGGTGAAACCCTCCTCGCGGCCGAGCGAGAGTGAGCGGCCGTTCGCTACCCAGGGGAATGCGCCCTTCCTGAACGCAGTGCCGCTGGCACGCGCGTCGCTCTCGGTGAGACCCACCCAGGCAATCTCCGGATCGGTGTAGGCCACCGAGGGGATCACGCGCCAATCTGCCGCGCGCTTGTGGCCGGCGGCGACTTCAGCGGCCACCTTGCCCTCGTGCATGGCCTTGTGAGCCAGCAGCGGCGGCGCGGCGATGTCGCCGATCGCGAAAATGTGCGGCACGTTGGTGCGCATCTGCCGGTCAACGGGGATGAAGCCGCGTTCCGAGACCTTCACGCCCGCCAGTTCCACGCCCAGCGTGTTGCCGTTCGGCACGCGGCCGACCGCCACCAGCACGCGCTCGAATGTCTGTGGGGGCGGCGCCTTCTCGCCCGCGAAACTCACGCGCAGCCCCGCGGACTCGGGCTCGATGCCCGCCACGCTGGTGCCCAGCAGGATCTGCTGGTAGCGCGCGCGAATGCGCCGCTCGAGCGGACGCACCAGATCCGGGTCGCATCCGGGCATGAGCTGCGCAGTGAGCTCCACCACGCTCACGCGGCTGCCCAGCGCGTCGAACACGCAGGCCATTTCCAGCCCGATGCTGCCGCCGCCCACCACCAGCAGACCGCCCGAGAACTCCGGCAGCTCGAGCGCATCGGTGGAGTCGAAAATTCGCGGATCCTGCGGCAATCCCGGCAGGCGCGCCGGTTCGGAACCCGCGGCAATGATGCATTGATCGAAGCGGATACGTTGCGAGCCGCTCGCGCCCATCACCTCGAGCACGTTGGCGCTCACGAAGCGACCGACACCGCGCACCACCTCGACCTTGCGCTGCTTCACCAGGACCTTGAGCCCCCCGGTCAGCTTTGCGACGACTGAACTCTTCCAGGCGCGCAGCCGCGGCAGATCAATCCGCGGCGCGCCGAAGCCGATGCCGCGCCCGGCCATCTCATGCGCATCCTCGATGACTCTCGCCGCGTGCAGCAACGCCTTGGAGGGGATGCAGCCGACGTTCAGGCACACGCCCCCCAGTTCCTGCCAGCGCTCCACCAGGGTCACCCTGAGCCCGAGGTCCGCCGCCCTGAAGGCTGCGGTGTAGCCACCGGGTCCGGCGCCCAGCACCAGCAATTGCGTGCTGCGGTTGAATTCCTGCGCGGCGCGATCGCCGGCGCCGGCTCCCGCGGACGGCATGCGCACGGTGTCGCCGGCACTTTCCGGGCGCGCGGCCGGCGCCGCGGAGGCAGCCGGTGCGCCCGTAGCCATGTCCACTCGCGCGATCAGCGAGCCCTTCGATACCTTGTCGCCGCGTCTGAGCAGCACTTCGGCGATGGTCCCCGCCGCGGTCGCGGGCACGTCCATCGAAGCCTTGTCGGTCTCGAGTGTGACCAGCGGGGAATCGATGTCGACGACGTCGCCGGGCTTCACCAGCACGTCCACCACGGCCACGTCGCTGAAATTGCCGATGTCGGGAATCAGCAGATCCACGCGGCTCACAGCACCGCCTCGAGCAGTCCGCGCGCTTCGGCGAGCGCCTGAGCGAGATAGGTCGTGAAGCGCGCGGCCATCGCCCCGTCGATCACGCGATGATCGTACGACAGCGACAGCGGCAGCATCAGGCGCGGCACGAAGCCGCCGCCGCGATACACCGGCTGCAGGCTCGCGCGCGACACGCCGAGAATCGCGACCTCGGGTGCGTTGATGATGGGCGTGAAGGCGGTGCCGCCGATGCCGCCGAGACTGGAGATCGTGAAACAACCGCCCTGCATCTCGGTGGGCGCCAGCTTGCCGGCGCGCGCCTTTTCCGACAGCTGGGCGAGCTGGCGCGCGAGCTCGTAGACGTCCTTGCGGCCGGCGTCGCGCACCACCGGCACCACGAGCCCGTTGGGCGTATCGGCGGCGAAACCCAGGTGCAGGTACTTGCGCACGATCAGGTTGGCGCCACCGGCATCGAGGGAGGCGTTGAAGCGCGGGAATTCCTGCAGCGCCTTCACGCACGCGCGCATGATGAAGGCGAGCGGGGTGAGCTTGACGCCAGACGCCAGCGCCTTGTCCTTGAGGCCGGCGCGCAGCTGCTCCAGATCCGTGATATCCGCCAGGTCGAACTGCGTGACGTGCGGAACGCTCACCCAGCTCTGCAGCAGCCGCGGCCCCGAGATCCGCTGGATGCGCGACAGGGGTTCGATCGCCGTGGGTCCGAACTGCGTGAAGTCGACCGCCGGAACCGCAGGCAGTGCCGGGCGCGCCGTGTCTGTGCCGCCGGCGAGCGCGCTCTTGACGAACGCCTTGACGTCATCGTGAGTGATCCGGCCCTTGAAGCCCTGCCCGGTGACCCGGGAGAGGTCCACGCCGAGCTCGCGCGCGAACTTGCGCACCGAGGGCCCGGCGTGGGCGCGCGAGAACCCGGGCTCGTCGATGGGCGCGAGATCGCTGCGATACGAGGTAGGGACACCCAGCAGGGACCTTGGAGTCAGTGTCGCGCCGGGCGGTGCGGCCGGCCGCGCCGGCGCGGATGGCGCCGGTGCCGCCGCGGCAGGCGGCGGGCTCGCCCCTTGCGGTGCAGCGCCAGCTCGGGCCGGCGCCGCGTCCGCCTGCGCCCCATCCGCCTTCAGGGTGGCGAGCAGATCGCCGGTATTGACCTTGCCGCCCTTGGTGGTGTGAATCCTCTCGACGACTCCGCTCGCCGTCGAGGGCACATCCATGGCGGCCTTGTCGGACTCGAGCGTGACGAGCGGTGTGTCGACGGCGATGCTGTCCCCGGGCTTTACCATGACGTCGATCACGGCGACATCCTTGAAGTTGCCCAGGTCGGGGACGCGCACTTGCACGAGGCCCCCTGCCGCGTTCATGGCGCCGCCCTCAAACCTTCCAGGGAACCGGCTTGGCCGGATCGACGCCCAGCGCCTTGATCGCGCGGTTCACGGTGTCCTGGTCGACGCGCGCATCGTCCGCGAGCGCCTTGAGCGCGGCGACGGCGATGTAATTGCGATCGACCTCGAAGTGCCGCCGCAGCGCCGCGCGCGAATCGGAGCGGCCGAAGCCGTCGGTGCCGAGCGTCACGTAACGCCCGCCCACCCATTGGCGGATCTGGTCGGGCACGGTGCGCACGTAGTCGGTCGCCGCCACCACCGGGCCCTCGCGTCCCTGCAGCATCTGCCGCACGTACGGCACGCGTGCGGGCTCGCCCGGATGCAGCAGGTTCCAGCGTTCGCACTCGAGCGCCTCGCGGCGCAGCTCGCTGAAGCTCGTGACCGACAGCACATCCGCTGGAATGCCGTAGTCATCCTCGAGAATCTTCGCCGCCGCGAGACACTCGCGCAGGATCGTGCCGGAACCCAGCAGCGTCGCGCGCACCTTGCCGCGGCCGCCGATCTGCAGCAGGTAGCCGCCGCTCAGGATCCCGGCCTCCACCCCCGGCGGCAGCGCCGGCTGCACATAGTTCTCGTTCATCACGGTGATGTAGTAGAAGATGTTTTCCTGCTCGGCGAACATGCGGCGCAGCCCGTCGTGAATGATGACGGCGAGCTCATAGGCGAAGGCCGGATCGTAGGCGACGCAATTCGGCACGGTACTCGCGAGCAGCTGGCTATGACCGTCCTGATGCTGCAGGCCTTCGCCGGCCAGGGTGGTGCGCCCCGCGGTCGCTCCGAGAAGGAAGCCGCGCGCCTGCATGTCGCCGGCCGCCCAGATGAAATCCCCGACGCGCTGGAAACCGAACATCGAGTAGAAAATGTAGAACGGCACCATGTTGATGCCGTGATTGCTGTAGGCGGTGCCGGCGGCGATCCACGAGCACAGCGATCCCGCCTCGTTGATGCCCTCCTCGAGCATCTGGCCCTTCTTGTCCTCACGGTAGGACATGAGCGTCTCCGCGTCCTGCGGCGTGTACAGCTGACCGACAGAGGAGTAAATGCCGATCTGGCGGAACAATCCTTCCATGCCGAAGGTGCGCGCCTCATCCGGGACGATCGGCACGACGTTGCGGCCGATGTTCTTGTCCTTGAGAAGGATGGTTAGCGCGCGCACGAAGGCCATGGTGGTCGAGATTTCGCGCTCGCCGGTCCCCTCGAGGAGCGAGGCGAAGGCCTCGAGCGGCGGGATAACGAGCGGCGCGGCCGCGCGGCGCCGCACCGGCAGGAAGCCGCCGAGGGCGCTGCGCTTGTCCATGAGATAACGCGCCTCGTCCGAACCCTCGTCGGGCCTGCGGAACGGCAGACCGGCGAGATCGCCGTCCGAGACCGGGATGTTGAAGCGGTCGCGGAAGGCGCGCAGGTCCTCGTCCGAGAGTTTCTTCTGCTGGTGCGCGACCATCTGTCCCTCGCCGCCCTTGCCGAGACCGAAGCCCTTGACGGTCTTCGCGAGGATCACGGTCGGCTGGCCCTGGTGGCTCATCGCGGCGGCGTAGGCCGCGTACACCTTCAGCGGGTCGTGTCCGCCGCGGTTCAGGCGCCAGATCTCCTCGTCGGACATGTTGGCGACCATCGCCTTGAGCTCGGGGTATTTGCCGAAGAAGTGCTCGCGCGTGTACGCCCCGCCCTTGGCCTTGAAATTCTGGTACTCGCCGTCGACGCACTCCTCCATCACGCGGCGCAGTAACCCGCTGGTGTCGCGCGCGAGGAGCGGATCCCAGCGCGAACCCCACAACACCTTGATGACGTTCCAGCCGGCGCCGAGGAAAGCGGCCTCGAGCTCCTGGATGATCTTGCCGTTGCCGCGTACCGGGCCGTCGAGCCGCTGCAGGTTGCAATTGATGACGAAGATGAGGTTGTCGAGGCCCTCGCGCACCGGCATGGTGAGCGCGCCCATCGACTCCGGCTCATCCATCTCGCCGTCGCCGAGGAAGGCCCACACCTTCTGATCCGAGGGCTTCACCAGCCCGCGGTGCTCCAGGTAGCGCGTAAAGCGCGCCTGGAAAATCGCCGTCATGGGGCCCAAGCCCATCGACACCGTCGGGAACTGCCAGAAGTCAGGCATCAGCCACGGGTGCGGATAGGACGACAGCCCGGTCCCGGGGCCGCCCGCCTCCTGGCGGAAGTGGCGCAGCTGCTCCTCGGTGAGGCGCCCTTCGAGGTAGGCGCGCGCGTAGATGCCCGGCGAGGAATGCCCCTGTATGAACACCATGTCGCCCGGGTGCTGTTCCGAGGGCGCGCGCCAGACGTGGTTGAAGCCGACCTCGTACAGCGTCGCGGACGAGGCGTAGCTCGACAGGTGCCCGCCGTACTCGGACGACTTTTTATTGGCCTGCAGCACCATCGCCAGCGCGTTCCAACGGATGTAGGCCTCGATGCGCCGCTCGAGCGCACGGTTGCCCGGGTACTCCGGCTCGCGCCCGGTGGGAATGCTGTTGACGTAGGCGGTGTTGGGCTTGAACGGCAGGTACGCGCCGCTGCGACGCGTGTAGTCGATGAGCCGCTCGAGCAGGAAATGCGCGCGTTCCGGGCCGTGAGTCTTCAGCACCGAATCGATCGATTCGAGCCACTCCCGCGTCTCGACGGGATCCAGGTCTTCCAGCTTCGGTGATTCGGTCATGCGATTCAGTCGCGGAGGTGGCCGCGCGCGTGTTGTGCCGGCTCGCGATAGAATGAGTAATGATGGCGAGCAGCGACAGGTAAAGCAAGTGAGTGCCAGGGCTTCCGGCGCCCGCGGCGGCGCTCTGCTGCCGGGCGCACACGTGGACGCGCTGGCATGAGCACGCTCGTCATGCGCCGCCCGGACGACTGGCATCTGCACCTGCGCGATGGCGCAGCCCTGCACGCCGTGCTGCCGTTCACCGCGGCGCGCTTCGCGCGCGCCATGGTGATGCCGAACCTGACACCTCCGCTCACCACCACCGAGGCTGCGCTCGCCTACCGCCGCCGCATCCTGGCGGCGTTGCCGGCCGGGGTGAAATTCGAGCCGCTGATGACGCTGTATCTGACCGACACCACGCCCGCGGCCGAGGTGGAACGAGCCCGGGCGAGCGGCTGCGTGCTGGGCTGCAAGCTCTATCCCGCCGGCGCCACCACGCATGCGGAGGCGGGAGTCACCGACGTGCGGCGCATCGACGCGGTGCTCTCGCGCATGGCCGAGCTCGGCATGGTGCTGCAGGTGCACGGCGAGGTCACTGACCCCGCGGTCGATGTGTTCGACCGGGAAGCGTCTTTCATCGATGCGGTGCTCGCGCCGCTGGCGGAGCGCCACCGCCAGTTGCGCATCGTGTTCGAGCACATCACTACCCACGCCGCCGTGAACTTCGTCCTCTCAGGAAGGAGCGGGATCGCCGCGACCGTCACGCCGCAGCACCTGCTGATGAACCGCAACACACTGTTCGCCGGCGGCCTGAATCCGCACCACTACTGCCTGCCGGTGCTCAAGGCCGAGTCCCACCGTGCGGCGCTGCTCGGCGCCGTGGCGGGCGGCAGCCCGCGGCTGTTTCTCGGCACCGACAGCGCGCCGCACGCGCGCCACACCAAGGAAGCGCCACGCGGGTGCGCCGGTATCTTCTGCGCACACGCGGGCATCGAGTTGTACGCGGAGGCCTTCGAGTCGGCCGGCGCGCTCGAGCGGCTCGAGGCCTTCGCCTCCTGCCACGGTGCCGACTTCTATGGCTTGCCGCGCAACGACGCGACCATCACCCTGGTGAAGGAGCCGTGGGAAGTGCCGGAGCATTATCGGTTCGGCGCGGATCAGCTCGTGCCGCTGCGCGCGGGCGAGCGCATCGCCTGGCGTCTCGCGCCCTAGAGCGCGGGTGCTGCGCCATGAGCGAGGCAACACCTGGAGCGCTCGCACCGCCGGCCGCGGTGGCAGCGCTCATGGCGCGGCGTTTCCGCGGCTACCTGCCGGTCGCCATCGACGTGGAAACCGGCGGCTTCCACCCCGCGACCGACGCGCTGCTCGAGATCGCGGCGGTGCTCATCGATATGGACAGCGACGGCACACTGAAACGCGGCGTCACTCATGACTTCCACGTCCAGCCATTCGAAGGCGGACGGCTGGATCCCACCTCGCTCTCGATCACGGGGATCGACCCCTTTCACCCGCTGCGCCCGGCGCTGCCGGAACGCGATGCCCTGCAGAGAATCTTCCGCGAGATCCGTCACGCGATGCGTGCCTACGGCTGCCGCCGCGCGATCCTGGTCGGCCACAACGCCGCGTTCGATCTGAGCTTCCTGAACGCCGCGGTCGCGCGCGCCCAGGTCAAGCGCAATCCGTTTCATCCGTTCTCGTGCTTCGACACCGCAACCCTCGCCGGCGCGGCGCTCGGACAGACGGTGCTCGCCAAAGCGGTAACCGTAGCGGGGCTCGAGTGGGATCCGGGCAGTGCCCACAACGCCCGCTACGACGCGCAGCGCAGCGCCGACATCTTCTGCCTGGTGTGCAACCGCCTGCGCGACAGCCACCAGGCCGCCGAGGAGCGGGCGCGCGAGCTGGGCTGGTGGAGCGTCGCGGCCGGGCCGCCGGAGGAGCCCGGAGCCGACGAGCCGCCGCTGGAGGCGGAGTTTCCGCCGCAGAGAGAGCGCTGACGCCTAAGGAAGCGCGCCGGCCTCGGCGAGCAGCTTCTTGAGCTCACCGCTCTTGTACATCTCGAGCGCGATGTCGCAGCCGCCGATCAGCTCTCCCTTGACGTACAGCTGCGGGTAGGTGGGCCAGTTGGAAAAGCGCTTGAGTGCCTCGCGAATCTCCGGCTCTTCGAAAATATTGACGTGCTTGAACTCGGCGCCCACGGCGCGCAGCGCGGCCACCGTCTGCGCAGAAAACCCGCATTGCGGAAAGTCCGGCGTACCCTTCATGAACAGCACGACCGGACTCGAGCCGAGCTCAGTCTTGATCCGCTCCACGACATCGACATCCATCGCAACTACCTCTTCAGTTTCCGCCGCTCGGCAAGCTCCGCGAGCAGACGCCATTGCTCGGCCGGACTCATGGACGGCCAGCGTCCGATCTCCTCGCCCGTGCGCAGACAGCCGACGCACCAACCCTGCGCATCAAGGGCGCAGACATTGATGCACGGCGATGGCGGGCGTTCCTCGGGCTCCGCGGGGGTCGGCTCCAATGCGTTGAATTATGGGGGTGCCTCGCCTATTCTTCAAACGCCCCAGGATTCCTCGGTCCAAGCATAAACAATAACTTGGAGATTTAAGCCATGAATCCCCTGAATAACCACCGCCAGTCGCTGGTTCTCGGCATCGTCCTCGCGCTGCTGCTGACGCTGCTGATCGGCGGCTTTCACTTCAATCCGCTCGGGTTGGCGCGCTGGTTTCACATTGTCGCGGGCGTGTTCTGGATCGGGCTGCTGTACTACTTCAACGTGGCCCAGACCCCGGCGCTCGCGGATGCCGCCGCCGACAAGGGTGGCCCGGGCGGCGCCGGGATCTCCAAGTACGTGGCACCCCGGGCGTTGTTCTGGTTCCGCTGGGGTGCGGTCGCGACCTGGCTCGGGGGCGCCTGGCTCCTGGGTCGGGGGAAGTTCATCGGCGCCTTTACGCTCGGCGCGGGCCTGGACGATCCGGCGCACTACTTTCTGATCATCGGCATCGGCGCCTGGCTCGGCACCATCATGCTGTTCAACGTCTGGGTGCTGATCTGGCCGAACCAGAAGAAGATCCTCGGCATCGTCGCCGCCACCGACGAGCAGAAGGCGCGCGCGCGCAAGGTGGCCGGCATGGCCTCGCGCGTGAACTTCGTGCTCTCGATCCCCATGCTCCTGTGCATGGCCTCGGCGAGCCACGGCCTGCCCTTCGTGCCTTAGTGCCTGAGCTGCCCGCCGATCTCGGTGCCCAGGTCGACGCGGCGCTGCGCGAGGACATCGGCAGCGGCGACGTGACCGCAGCGCTGGTGCCCGCGGGCCAGAGCGTGCGCGGCAGCGTCGTCACGCGCGAGGCGGCGGTCCTGTGCGGGCGCGCATGGGCGCAGGAAACCTTCCGGCGCCTCGACCCGCAGGTGCGACTCAGCTGGCAGGCCGCCGACGGCGAGCGCCTCGCGGCCAACCAGGTGATCTTCGAGATCGCCGGTCCGGCGCGCGCGGTGCTCACCGGCGAGCGCACCGCGCTCAACTTCCTGCAGCTGCTGTCGGGGACCGCGACCGCCGCGCGCCACTTCGCGGACGCGGTCGCCGGCACGCCCTGCCGGATCCTCGACACCCGCAAGACCCTTCCGGGACTGCGCACGGCTCAGAAGTACGCCGTGCGCTGCGGCGGTGGCAACAATCACCGCATGGGGCTGTACGACCGGGTGCTCATCAAGGAAAACCACATCGCGGCGGCCGGCTCGCTCACCGGCGCGATCGAGGCCGCGCGACGCAGCGCTCCGGAACTCACCGTGGAAGTCGAAGTCGAATCCCCGGCTGAGCTCGAGGAGGCGCTCAACGCGAAGCCTGACATCATCATGCTGGATGACTTCAGCCTGGCCAATTTGCAGGCCGCGGTGAAGCTCAACCAGGCGCTCGGCCGGCCGGTGCAACTCGAGGCCTCGGGCAGCGTGTCGCTGGAGACGGTGGGCGCGATCGCCGCGACCGGGGTGGACTACGTCTCGGTGGGCGCACTCACCAAGGACGTGCGGGCGGTGGACCTGTCGATGCGCCTGGAGTTCACCGGAGGCTGAACCGAATGAGGATCTATCCTTGATCAGGCGACTGTTTACGACGCGAGTGGCGCCCGTGGCGACCCTGCTGGGAATTGCCGCCTTGGCATACGCCGAGGTGCCGGCACGTCCCGAGGTTCCCGAGGCGATCACGGCTCCGGCCGGCGAGCAAGTCATGTTCCGGGCGCGCGCGTCGGGGGCGCAGATCTACGTCTGCGGGCGGGGCGCCGATGGCAAATCGCAGTGGACCCTCAAGGCCCCCGAGGCCGAGCTGCGCGATGACCAGGGAGCGCTGATCGGCCATCACGCAGGCGGACCGTCGTGGCGACACCAAGACGGGAGCGAAGTCAGCGGCAAAGCGGTAGCGCGAGTCGAATCACCCGACGCGGACTCGATTCCCTGGCTCTTGGTCACGGCCGTCAGCCATGAGGGCAACGGCGCGTTCACCCGTGTAACGAGCATCCAGCGAATCAATACCCTGGGTGGACAGCCGCCGCCCGCCGCGACCTGCGACCCCCTGAAGCACAAGGGCAAGGAGGCCAGAGTCCCTTACCGCGCGGACTATTATTTCTATGCTCCCGCCGGTAATACGCCCCGCAACTAACATGGCAGCGAAGGGCCGGGTGGCGGGCGCTTGCCGCGCCCGCCCTCCGACGGGACCGGCGCGGCACACCGACGCGTGCCCACCGGGGATTGCGGCAGATTGCGAGCCGCTAGAGCACCGGGCAAGCGATCGGCTGCACAGCATCAATGCGCCGGTTGGCGCCAGCGGGAATGATCTGGAACGCGTACGTCTCCAGCGTCGTCGTGCCGCCGTTCGCCACCAGGTGCACGTGCCCGCCGCCTGCGTCAATGAAACCGGTGCCTGCCGGGTAGGTGTGGACTGGACAGCTGGTGCCGTCGCTGTCATAGACGGTGGCGGTTCCGGTCTTGATTACCACCACGCTCGGACCCGGGTGGGTATGCCAGCCGCTGTTGCCCCCGGGCGCGACCGTGTTGTGGGCCACGTACACGTTGGTCGGCTCGGTGGCGGTGATCCGGACCTTCGGATCCTCACCCCCCTCATCGGTCAGGGCGCGAACGTGGATCGCTTCGAAGAACGCCGCCGGCACGGGCATCTCCGTCACAAACCCGGTCGCCGGCGTGGCGAATGCGGCGCGCGGCCAGTTCAGTAACGCCGCGCCGCCACACAGCAGCAGCGCCGCGGCGGCAAACAGCCAGTTGCGTGCCGGGTCCGACTTGGCGGTCGGCGGGCGGATCCTCGCCAGTAAGGTCTTGATCGTCATGGGTATGCTCCTCGAGTGTCTGGATGTGTCGTTTCGGTGTTGAGTTCGCTGTGCCTGCGCATCAGCACACCCACGGTCGGACGAACGCCGCACCCGGGCAAGCGGCAATGCGCGGCATCGGGCGCGCTCGCACGCCATGCCGCTCAATGCTGTTGTTTGCCGCTCCCGGGGCCGCGTGCAAGAATCCGTCGCACCGCCGGCCGCACGGCTGGAGCCCACTTTGGACGATCTTCGAACCGGCAACGCTGGTCTCACGCGCGGTCCCGAGGACCGCCTGGACTCCTGGAAGAAGATCGCCACCTACCTGAAGCGCGAAGTAAGTACCGTGCAGCGCTGGGAGCGGCGCGAGGGGATGCCGGTCCACCGCCACGTGCACGACAAGCTGGGCTCGGTTTTCGCCTATCGCGCGGAACTGGACGCCTGGTGGGAGAGTCGGCGCGTGCGCCTCGAGCCGGCCGCCGCCGCTGAACCCGAGCCCCTGGCGCAGCCGCCGGATGCGGCACGGACCGGCACGCCCGCGTGGCGGACCAGGAAAATCGCGGTGTGGGCTGTGGCGGCCGTGTGCGCGGGCGGTGTAGCGGCGGTGCTGTGGTTCGCGGCGGCACCCGGCGACTACTGGCGCGACCCACTGGCCAATGCCGCATTTGCGCGCCTGCCGGAATTCGCCGGTACCCAGCAGGCGGCGGCGATCTCGCGCGACGGCAAGTCGGTGGCGTTTTTCGCAGCGCGCGACGGACGCATCGACGTCTGGGCCGGCGAGATCGGCAGCGGCACCTACCGCAATCTGACCCAAGGCGTGCTGCGCGAACTGACCGACAATCCGTCGGTCCGCACGCTCGACTTCTCCGCCGACTCCTCGTTCGTCTCGATCTGGGTTCGGCGGGCGGATGGCTCGCAGCCCGGCGACGTGAACATCCTCGCCGTGCCCACCGCCGGCGGCACCCCGCGCATGTACCTGCGCGAGACCGCCGAGTTCGACTGGTCGCGGGACGGTAAGCGGCTGGTGTACCACACGACCGCGCCGGGCGATCCGTTGTTCGTGCGCGAACCGGGAGCAGCCGCGGACCAGCGAATCTACGTCGCGCCGGCGGGCGTGCATTGCCACTTCCCGCTGTGGTCTCCCGATGAGGCCTTCGTCTATTTCGTGCGCGGTGTGCCCGCGGGTGACTGGGACATCTGGCGCATTCGGCCCTCGGGCGCCGGGCTCGAGCGGATCACGAACCACAACGCGCGCGTCTCCTATCCGGTGCTGCTCGATGGCCGCACGCTGTTGTATCTGGCGACCGATGCCGACGGGTCGGGCCCGTGGCTGTACGGCGTCGACGTCGAACGGCGCACGCCGCACCGCATCCGCGCCGCCGTCGAGAGCTACACTTCGCTCGACGCCAGCGCCGACGGCAGACGTCTGATCGCGACCGTCGCCAATCCGCACACCAGTCTGTGGCGGGTATCGCCCAGCGCCACTGACGCGGGCGCGAGTCGCCCGGTAGCGGTAGCCGCGGATGGGGCCGCACCCAGACTGGGAGCGGACTTTCTGCTGTACGTGTCCTCGCGCGGCGCCGAGCCCGGCGTGTGGACACTGACCCACGGAACCGCCCGCGAGATCTGGAGCGGTGCGCCCGGCAGCGTCGTTGGCGCACCCGCCCTCTCCCCGGACGCACGCCGCATCGTCTTCAGCGTCCGCGGCGCTGACAAGAGCCGGCTGTACCTGATGAACCGCGACGGCTCGCAGGCGCGGGTGCTGGCCGAGGGCCTCACGTTGCGCGGCAGCCCGGCCTGGGCGCCCGATGGCAGATCCGTGACTGCCGCGGTAGTGCGCGACGGCGAGCCGCGCGTGACACGCATTCTTCTCAGTGACGATGCGCCGCAGCCGCTGCTGTCGGAATATTCCCTCGACCCGGTGTGGTCGCCCGACGGTCGCTTTCTGATCTACACCGGGGCTGACGTGGGGACGACTTTCCCGGTGCGCGCCGCCGCTGCCGACGGCCGGCCCTATCCGCTGCCGGGCCTGATGCTGACGCGGGGTGCGCGGCGCGTGGCATTCCTGGGCGGCGCGCACTCGCTGGTGGTGCTCGGTGGCGGGGTCGGCCACAAGGATTTCAGGCTGTTCGACCTCAACAGCGGCAACGAGCGCTTGTTCGTCGAGCTACCGGCGGAATTCATCGTCCGCGACTTCGACGTCGCCCCGGACGGCTCCGAGATCGTGTTCGAGCGCGTGCAGGAAAACTCGGATCTGGCGCTGATCGAGCGCAAGCTGTAAGAACGGGTCAGGCGTAGCCGCCATCCCGGGTAGCGCGCGTCGCGGATACGGTACCCGCGGCGCTTAAGCGACTGCGGACTTCACCACGCGCTGCGGCTGCGCGACACCGTAACCCTGCGCGTAGTCGACCCCGAGACTGGTGAGCATCTGGATGATCTCGGCGTTCTCGGCGAACTCGGCGATGGTCTGCTTGCCGGTGAGGTGCCCGATCTCGTTGATCGAGCGCACCATCTCGCGGTCGATCGGATCGCGCAGGATCTCGCGTACGAAGCTGCCGTCGATCTTGAGGTAATCGACCGGGAAGTGCTTGAGGTAACCGAACGAGGACAGTCCGGTGCCGAAGTCATCGAGCGCGAACTTGCAGCCGAGCTCCTTGAGCGCCTGGATGAAGCGGTTCGCCTGCGAGAAGCTCGCCACCGCCGCGGTCTCGGTGATCTCGAAGCAGATCTTCGAGCCGTCGAGCCCGCTGCGATGGAACTGATCGATGACGAACGGCAGGAACTTGTCATCCCCCAGGCTCTGTCCGGAGAGGTTGATGGAGCACTGAAAGAGCTTCTCGCGCTCATCGGCCTCGGACACCAGCCAGCGGAACGCGTTCTCGATCACCCAGCGATCGATCGCCGGGGTGATGCCGTAGCGCTCGGCCGCGGCGATGAAGTCGTTGGGCGCGACGATGCGCCCGCCCTCGTCCTTCAGGCGCAGCAGCAGCTCGTAGTGCAAGCCGACCTCGACCCGCTGCAACGGCTGGATCGCCATGCGGTACAGCTCGAAGCGCCCTTCCTCGAGCGCCGCGTTGATGCGCGCCGCCCACTGCATCTCGCGCCGTCGGCGCATGAGCTCGATGTCGTTTTCCGCGAAGCTGTGGACGCGGTTGCGACCGCCCTCCTTGGCGGCGCCGCAGGCGCTGTCGGCGGCGGACAGGATCGAGGCGACATCCTCGTTGTCGGCGGTGATCGGCACGACACCGATGCTGGCGCCCAGGCGGAACACCCGGTCCTCCCAGGTGAAGCGGAAGTTGCGCACGCCCTCGCGCAGGGTCTCCGCGGTGCGCATCGCCTCGTCCAGCGAGCAGCTCTCCAGCAGGATCCCGAACTCATCCCCGCCCAGGCGCGACAGGGTGTCGCGCCAGCGGACCTTGGACTTCAGCAGCGCGCCCACCTGCCCGAGCAGCGCGTCGCCGGCGCTGTGCCCGCAGGTGTCGTTGACGATCTTGAACTGATCGATGTCGAGATAGCACAGCGCGTAGGAGGCCTCGCGCGCCTTGGCGCTCTTCAGCGCCCGCTCCAGGCGGCTCTCGAACTCGCGCCGGTTCACGAGCCCGGTGAGCAGGTCGTGGCTCGCGTGGTACGAGAGGCGGCGGTTGAGCTCGCGCCACGTGGCCGGAACCGTCGCGGATCGGCGCGGCAGTGCTCTCGACGTACAGCTCGTTGCCGTCGCGCCGGATGAGCAGCATCGGCCGCACCGACTTGATGGGCCGCATACGGCGCACGGAAACGCTCAGCGGGTTCTCGAGCGGCTCGCAGGTCTCTTCGTGGAAGGCGCGGAAGATCTCCTCCACCGGCCGGCCCATCGCATCCTCGAGCCGCCAACCGGTCAGCTCCTCGGCCACCGGATTGATGTAGTCGATGGTCGAGTTGGCATCGGTGGTGATGACGCCGTCACCGATCGACTGCAGCGTGATCTGCGCGCTCTCCTTCTCGCGGAACAGCGCCTCCTCGTACAGCTTGCGCTCGGTGATGTCGAGTTCCACGCCCACCAGGCGCAGCAGCCGCCCGTGCTTGTCGACGCGCGCGGTAGCGCGGCTGATGACCCAGCGCCACTCGCCGTTGCGGTGGCGCATGCGATGGGTGCTTTCGAAGATCGGCGTCTTGCCGGCGACGTGGTCGCGGATGGCGGTCTGTACGCGCGACAGATCGTCCGGGTGCACGAGGCTGCGCCAGTCCGGCGCACCGCGCATGTCCTCGTCGCCGTAACCGAGCATCGCCTTCCAGCGCGGCGAGAAATACACCTCGTTGCTCTCGACGTCGAAGTCCCACAGGCCGTCGTTGGCGGCGGCCTGAAACAGATTGGTGCGCTCCTCGAGCTTGGCGAGGCGCGCCTCGGTACGGATACGCTCGAGTCCGGTCGCGAGGCTCGTGCCGATGAGCTTCATCAGCAACTGCAGGTTCACGTCCCACGCGCCGCGCGGCATGGCGTGCGCCAGCCCGAGGAAACCGGCGGGCTTGCCCTGCACCCGCAGCGCCACCAGCAGCGCCGAGCCGATGTGCAGCTGGGCGAATTTCGCCGCGTCAAGCGCCTGCTCCTTGCGCGGTGCGCTGGTGTCGCGCAGCTCCGAGAGCCGCAGACTCTCGAGCCGCCCCTTCAGCCAGGGAAACGCTTCCAGCCCCGAGCCCGTCAGCGCTTCGGGACGGCACTGGGCAAAGGCGCTGCGCGCCAACTGCACGTCGGCGATGGTCGAGTCCTCGGAGTTGAGAGGGGCGAGGAAGGCGCAATCAGACCCGGTGGCACCACGCAGCAACTCGAGATTGCGGCGCACGCACTCCTCCACGGAATCGCGCTGCATGTTCTGGAAGTCCACCGCGATCTTGGTACAAACGACGTCGATGCCCAGAACGGGCTTGGGGACACGGCCGGTCCAGGCATCGGCCGACAGAATGTCCGAAGCGGTGAAGTCCGCCGGCTTATCCGGCGGCGGAGTCGTCATTTAGCCGTGACCTCCCACAACCAATCGGGCGCAGCGTAACCCTTTAGCACACCCCCGGACGTGACGCCCCGTCACGGAGTGGAGGATTCGCCACCGCTATTTTCCAACTGGTTACGCAGGATTCTCGCACACTGAGTCAGGAACACAAGCTAACGCACTGTTCAGTCACGCTTTAGGCACTTAACAGAATCCGCCCGTGGGCCCGGCCGCAAAGGCGGCGAGAAGGCTGCGCCGCCCGCGCCGCAGCGCGCACTCAGCCAGGATGCAACGCCGCGCGCGCCACGCCGTAGAGGCGCTTCAGTTCCTGTTCCATCTGCGACTGCAGTCGTGCGAGCGAGGACGCGTCGCTGACCCGCGGCACGTAGTAGGGCGGCCCGATGGCGATCGCGATGCGCGAAAAGGGCAACGGGATCACGAACTTGTCCCACTTGATCAGCCACGCGCGTGAGGCGGCGTACGACATCGGCAGGATCGGCCGGCCGGACATCTGCGCCAGCAGCAGCGCGCCGGGCTTGAACCTGAAGCGCGGCCCGCGTGGCCCGTCGGGAGTGATGACGGGCGAGACGTTGTCCCGCACGAGTGCCTGGTAATAATCGCGCAGCGCGCGCGCGCCGGTGTGCGTCGAGGAACCGCGGATGACCGCGCCGCCGAAGCGCCGCACCATCATCGCACCGAGCTCCCCATCCACCGACGGACTGATGAGCCAGCCCACCGTGAGTCCGCGCGAGCGCTGCTCCACCAGGAACTTGCCGCAATACAGCTGGTGCTGGTGCCAGTAGCACGGCACCAGGGAGGGTGCCCGCGCCAGCGCCTCCTCCAGGTGAGGCATCCCTTCCACACGTGTCACGCGGCAGGTGAACCACCAGGCGCGGATCAGAGCCAGTCCCAGCGGCACCGCCAGCCGGTAGAGCCAGCGTCGTGCCGGCGTCATCCGCCGCCCGGAGCGCGTGATCGTGCGGTAGAGCGTATTGCGCAGACCGCCGTCGTCGTTCGCGCTCATGGCGCAAACAGCTCCTCGAGCGACAGCGCGCGCGCGGCCGGCTCCGGCACCGCGAGGCTGGTCATCACACACGCCGCCGCTCCCGCAAACAACCCGAGCGTGTGCGCATGCCACAACTCGCCGCGGCAGCTGGCACGCCCGGCACTCAGGCGCACCTCGGGCAACGCACCGATCCCGGCGCCGCAGGCCTTGAGGGCCGCCTCGCGCGCCACGAAGGTCGCGATGCGCTCCCCGCTCCCCATCTCGACATCGAAGCCGACGCGACCGCATCGGACCGCGGCGCAGCCCACCCAGGGGCCTGAGTGCGAAATGCTGAAGTCGGGCACCGGGGCGCGCCGCTGATCGGCAGGCACAGCGCGCGCCTCGCTGGCGTGCGCGAGCCTGGGTTTCGCACCTCGCGCAAACACCATCTCCCCGGGAGCGACCGCGCGTCCCGTGAGCGCAGTGAGCGCGCGCAGCGCGAGCGCGATGCCGGCGAGACTCGCGCGCGCCCCCGGGCTGTCCGCGCGGGTCGCGAGGCGCTTGCCGTACGGCAGACGCGCGGCGAGCGCGCGGGCCGCCTCTCGCGGCCACTCACCGCGCAGGTCGGTGTGATATAAGATTAAGGTTTCGCTTTCAATGGCTTGCATGACCGTCGCCGCATCCGCGCAGACCCAACCCCCCGAGGCTGAGCTGCAATTCGACATCGGCTCCACGGATGATTCCCTGGAGCGCATGGTCGAGTTGTTCGCCCGTCTGGGAGACGTCTACCGCGTGTTCGTGCCGGCACGCGGATCTTATACCTACGTCATCCACCACCCGGATGACGTCAAGCGCGTGCTGGTTTCCAATCATCGTAACTACACCAAGGGCATAGGCCTGGATCGCGTGAGGATCCTCCTCGGCAAGGGCATCATGACGAGCGAGGGCGAGCTGTGGAAGCGCCAGCGCTACATGATGCAGCCGTTCTTCCACCGCCGCCTCATCACCGAGTTCGCGGGCATCATCGCGGCGGCGAATGAGCGCTGCCTCGCCCGCTGGGAAACCCTCGCACGCCAGGGCGGGGCGCTGAACCTCACGGACGAGATGAGCGAGCTCACGCTCGAGATCGTGCTGCGCGCCATCTTCGGGCGCGACCTCGACCGTCTCAGCCGACAGCTCGGCGCCAACCCCTTCGAGGTGGTCAGCAGGGAACCGGCACGCGATCTGCAGTTCGCCTACCGCTTCCGTTCGCTCACCAAGATCGTGGCACAGCTCATCGCGCGGCGGCGCGCCGAGTCTGAGGAGCACTTCGACTACCTCGCCATGCTCATGGGTGCGCGCGACAAGGACAGCGGCGCGCCGATGGGTGAGCGCGAACTCATCGACGAGGTCATGACGCTCATCGTCGCCGGACATGAGACCACCGCCAGTGGCCTCAACTGGACGTGGTACCTTCTGTCCCGCCACCCCGCGGCCGAGGCGCGCCTGCACGCCGAGATCGACGCCACGCCCGAGCTGGCAGCGCCAGGGCTCGCGCAGATGGAGGCGCTCGGCTACACCCGGCAGGTCGTGAACGAGGCGCTGCGGCTGTATCCACCGGGATGGCTGCTGTCGCGCCGTACCATCGAGGCGGACGTGCTCGGCGGTTACCCGGTGCCGCCGGGCACCAACGTGCTGCTGCCGCTGTACCTGTTGCACCGTCATCCGGGCTTCTGGAAAGACCCGGAGGCTTTCTGGCCGGAGCGCTTCGCCCCCGAGCACGACGCCGAGCGTCCGCGCTTCGCCTACATGCCCTTCGCCGCGGGCCCCCGCCACTGCATCGGGGAGACCTTCGCGCTCTACGAGATGCTCATGCACCTGTACAAGGTCGCGCGCCGCTACCGCCTCACCTGGGTGCCCGACAAGCCGCTGCAACTCGAGGCCCAGATCAACCTGCGCACCCGTTTCCCTCTGCACATGAGGCTGGAACGCCGCTGATGCTCGCCGCCACGACGCTCACCGAAGTCATCGAAAGCAACCGCGCCTTTCGGCGCAGCATCACCTATCACGAAGCCGAGGACGAGGCACGCGAGGTGTCGTTCGGCGAGCTCTACGAGCGGGCGCTCGGGATCCTGTACCACCTGCAGCGCATCGGCGCGCGGCGCGGCGACAAACTCATCCTGTTCCTGGGCAATAACGAGCAGTTCATCGACGTGTTCTGGGCGGCGCTTCTCGGCGGCATCGTGCCCGTGCCCGTGGCGCTGGGCATCAGCGACGAGCACCGTCACAAGCTGCTGCGCATCGCGCGCCGGCTCGGCAAGCCCTTCCTGTACACCGAGCGCCGCACACTCGAGCGCATCGGCAGCTTCGCGGCGCAGGCGGGCGAGAGTGCGGTGTTCGAGGGGCTGCGTACGCGCGCCTTCCTGGTGGACGACCTGGACGACATCTCGCGCGCCGGCAGCGTACAGCGCGCGCGTCCCGGTGACACCGCCTTCATTCAGTTCTCCTCCGGCTCCACCAGCGCGCCCAAGGGCGTGGTGCTCACGCACGGCAACATCATCGCCAACTGGCGCGGTGCGACCGAAGCCGCCGGATTCAACGAGCACGACGTGAGCCTGTCGTGGATGCCGCTCACCCACGACATGGGCCTCATCGGCTTACACCTCGTCATGTTCGCCAACCGGGTGCACACGCACCTCATGCCCACGGAGCTGTTCATCCGCCGCCCGCTGCTGTGGCTCACGCTCGCATCGAGGGTGCGCGCCACGATCCTGTGCTCGCCCAACTTCGGTTACAAACACTATCTGAAGGTGCTGGGGGAGCGGGCGGTGCAGGGACTGGACCTGTCCGCCGTGCGGCTCATTTTCAACGGCGCCGAGCCGATCTCGGTGCAGTTGTGCGATGAGTTCCTCACCAGGCTCGCGCCCGCGCAGCTTAAGCGCAACGCCATGTACCCGGTGTATGGGCTGGCGGAAGCCTCGCTGGCGGTGAGTTTCCCGCCGGTGGGGGCGCCGCTGCGCACCCTCACGCTCAACCGCCACCGCATGAAGGCCGGCACCCCGGTGCAGCTCGTGCCTGCATCCGACCCCGACGCGGTCGAGCTCATCTGCGAGGGCAAGGCCATTCCCTACTGCCGCGTGCGCATCGCGGACGATGAGGACCGCGAGTTGCCCGAGGATCGCATCGGCCACGTGCACATGACGGGGGACAACGTTACGCGCGGTTACTACGAAGACCGGGAAGCGAATGCCGCCGCGTTCACCGCCGACGGCTGGCTGCGCACCGGTGACCTCGGCCTGATGCACGGCGGCGAGCTGTACATCTCCGGCCGCGCGAAAGAGATCATTTTCGTGAACGGCCAGAACTACTATCCGCACGATCTGGAGGCCATCGCGCAGCGCGCGCCGGGGCTGGAGCTCGGCAAGGTGGTCGCCGCCGGAATGCGGGTGCGCGGCGGAGAGATCGAGCAGCTCGTGGTGTTCGTGCTGCACCGCGGCGGCGGGGCGGACTTCCTTCCGGTGGCGACCCAGGTCGCGCGGCTGATCAACGAGCAGACCGGTCTCGAGGTGGCGCAGGTCGTGCCGGTCAAGCGCATCCCCAAGACCACGAGCGGCAAGATCCAGCGCCACCTCCTCGAGGAGAGCTACGCCGACGGGGAGTTCGACGCGGACCTGAGGGAACTTGCGGCGCTGCGGGCCGCGCACCGCGGGCCGGAGTCCGGCACGCGCACCGAGATCGAGCAGAAGCTCCAGGCCATCTGCGATGCGGCGCTCGAAGGCAAGCGCGTGGACATTCACGACAACCTGTTCGAGATCGGAGCGAGCTCGCTGAAGCTCATCGAAATCCACGAGCAGATCGACCGCGAGTACCCGGGGCGGGTGGATCTGACCGAGCTGTTCGATTTCCCGACCATCGCGGAGCTCGCGCAGCACCTCCAGGGCAAGCTCGCTCAGGCCTGAAACGAGCCACGGTCCGTGCCGGCAAAATTCACAAGCTGGGGCCATTTTGCGCCTATAATGGTGCGATATGGAGCTTAGTGCCCCATCGGCGGCCGCCAGCGCCAGCCAGCGCTGTGAAGGGCGGCTGTCCGATTGCGGAATCCGCCCTACCGCGCAACGGGTGCGCATCGCCACGCTGCTCCTGTCAGCCCCCCAGCACCTCTCCGCGGAGCAGATCCTGGCGTGCCTGCGCGCGGCGGGCGCACGCGTGTCCAAGGCCACGGTGTACAACACGTTGAACCTGTTCGCCGCGCACGGCCTCATTCGCCAGCTCTCGGTGGACGGGTCACGCGCCTGGTTCGACTCCAATGTCGAGCCGCACTATCACTTTCACGACCTCGAAAGCGGCGCCCTGATCGATGTTCCCGTTCCGGCCGTGGCGTTCAGCCGCCTGCCGGCGCCACCGCCCGGGACCGAGGTCGCCGGCATCGATCTGGTCATCAGGTTGCGCAAAAAAATGTAGAATGCGCGGCTTTCCCCGTGACGCGCGCCGGGGTAGCTCAGTTGGTAGAGCAGCGCATTCGTAATGCGCGGGTCGTAGGTTCGAGTCCTATTCCCGGCACCATCTCCCGGCCGCTGCGCGTCTCGGCCCGTCGCCCGCCGGCCTCCCCCTGGCGCGTCCGGCGCAGAATTGCACGGGATGGCGTTTAAACTTGACCGTAGCTGGCCGGTTCAAAAGGCACGGGCGCCATGCGATCGGCCCGTAACATAAGGAATTCCGCGTGGGCACGAACCCGGAACACATCGCAGACGCGCCTCCGGTGCATAGTGAGCCGGTGACCTGGATTGGGCGCGATCGCCCCTTTGGTGTTCCGGAGCCTGAGCCGGCGGTTGCGATCGCCCCGGCGCCGCAGGCGCCACGAACGCGCCGGAAGTGGACGGTGGGCGCCCTCGCGGTTCTGCTGATCCTGGGCCTCGTCACCTGGAAGCTGATGGGCGGCGGGCCGAAGACTCAGACCACCCTCGCTGATCGTGGCGGAATCCCGCTGGTGAGTGTCATCGTGCCCGGAGAGCAATCCGTGACCTCGATCGTGAGCTTCACAGGTGCGATTGCCGCACGCTACGACATGCCCATCGCCAACGAGGGCGACACTGGGCGGATCGTGGGCGTGTACGTTGAAGCCGGCGACCACGTGAAGCGAGGCCAGTTACTGGCAAAGATCGACGACTCGGTCATCGTGCAGCAGGTCAACCGTCTGGCGGCTTCCCTCGAGCAGGCGAGCGCCCAGGCGGCATTGTCGGCGGCCGAGTACCGGCGCGCGCAGGGGGTGGAGGCCGCCGGCGCCCTGTCCGCGGAAGACATCGAAAAACGCCGCGCCACCGCGGTGACGGACGCGGCAAATGTCAAAGTCGTCGCCGCACAGCTCGCCGAAGCGCAGGCACGCCTCGGCCGTACGCGCATCGCCGCGCCCGTGGAGGGCACGGTGCTGACGCGCAAGGCCGAGGCCGGTCAGATCGCAAACCCGGGCGGTGAGGTACTGTTCCGCGTCGCCAGTGGCGGTGAGGTCGAGATGCGCGGGCAGATCGCCGAGCAGGACCTCGCGCGCGTGAAAACCGGTCAGGCGGCCACGGTGTACCTGACGGGCATTGAGCGCCCGTTCACCGGCGAGGTGCGTCTGCTCGGAGCCATCATCGACCCACAGACCCGGCTTGGCGATATCCGCATCCAGCTGAAACCTGACCCGGCACTGCGTCCGGGCGCGTTCGCACGCGCCGTGGTGGCAGTCGCCAGGGCGCAGCGGCCGGTGTTACCGCAAACCGCGGTCATGGCCGACGGCAACGGCAGTTACGTGCTCGTCGTCAATTCCGCGGGCAAGGTCGAGCGCCGCCCGGTGCGCGTTTCGGGTACGACGGACACGGGCGTGATCATCGCCGAGGGCCTGACCGGCAACGAGCGCGTGGTCGCCACCGCCGGCGGCTTCCTGCGCGACGGTGAGGCGGTCCAGGTCGCTGCCGCCGCGGCCCGGTCTCCTTAAGGCGCGATCCATGAAGAACATTTCCGCCTGGGCAATCCGGCACCCCGTCACGCCGGTCGTGCTGTTCGTCGTGTTGCTGTTCATGGGCTCGGTCGCGTTCCTGCGGCTGCCGGTAACGCTCAACCCGGACATCTCCTTCCCGCTGGTGCTGGTGCAGGTCTACCAGCCGGGTGCCTCGCCCCAGGAGATCGAAACCCAGATCATGCAGAAGGTCGAAGCCGCCGTAGCGGGCGTGGGCAACATCGACAACATCATTTCGCTCGCGATTGAGGGCCAGTCGCGTGTCTTCATCCAATTCAACATCGGTACGCCCATTGACCGTGCAGTGGCCGATGTGCGCGATGCGGTCGCCAAGGTGCGTGTGAATCTGCCCGCCGGGATCCAGGAACCGACCGTCCAGCGGCTCGACATCGATGGCAACGAGATCGTCGCGTACGCGGTGAGCTCGAGCACACTCTCCGATGAGGACCTGTCCTGGTTCGTGGACAATGCGGTGAGCAAGCGCCTGCTTGCCGTGGCAGGTGTGTCCCAGGTCAGCCGCGGCGGCGGCGTCAGTCGTGAGATCCGCGTGGAGCTCGACCCGGCGCGCATGCAGGCGCTCGGCGTCACGGCAGCTCAGGTCAACCTGCAACTGCGCACCCTGAACCTCGACTCCCCCGGGGGACGTGCACAGATCGGCGGCGGCGAGCAGGCCATCCGCGTGCTCGGCGAG
>VBNP01000080.1 GCA_005877965.1 Gammaproteobacteria bacterium
TGGGACCGGCGCAAGAGCATCTCGCGGGGGTTGTCCGGGGGCATGAAGCGCCGCCTGATGATCGCGCGCGCGCTGGTGCACGAGCCGCGGCTGCTGATCCTGGATGAGCCCACCGCCGGGGTCGACATCGAGATCCGCCGTTCGATGTGGGAGTTCCTGCGCGAGATCAACGACCGCGGCACCACCATCATTCTCACCACGCACTATCTCGAGGAAGCCGAGACCCTGTGCCGCAACATCGCCATCATCAACGGCGGGCGCATCGTGGAGCGCGATCGCATGAGCCGGCTGCTGCGCCGGCTGCACGTGCAGACCTTCGTGCTCAACCTGCGCGACTCGCTCGGCGCCGCGCCGCCCCTGGAGGGCTACGCCGCCACTCTGGTCGACGATCACACCCTCGAGATCGAGGTGTCGAAGGAGGAGAACCTCAACGACATCTTCGCGCGCCTGTCGGCGCTCGGCATCGAAGTGCTCAGCATGCGCAACAAGGTGAACCGCCTGGAAGAGATCTTCATGCAGCTGGTCGAGGGGCGAGGGGCGGCGGGCGAGGGCGCCCGCGGCGCCGCCGCCGCCGCGCCGCCCGGCGCCGCCGGCGCGACCCCCCTGCGGGCGGGTGCGCCGCGATGAGCAGCGTGGCCCTTCCCGGCGCGCCGCCGGTGAATCTCGGCGTGGTGCGCTGGATCGGCTTCCAGACCATCGTCATCCGCGAGTACGGCCGCATCATCCGCATCTGGGGCCAGACCATCGTGCCGTCGGTGGTGACGGCGACGCTGTATTTCGTGATCTTCGGCAGCCTCATCGGGCGCCGGGTCGGCGTCATGGGCGGCTTCGACTACAAGCAGTACATCGCGCCCGGCCTCATCATGATGTCGGTGATCACCAACTCCTACGGCAACGTAGTCGCCTCGTTCTTCGGGGCGAAGTTCGGCAAGCACGTGGAGGAACTGCTGGTCTCACCGCTCCCCAACTGGGTGATCGTCGCAGGCTACGCGACCGGTGGCATGGTGCGGGGCCTGCTGGTGGGGACGGCGGTGACCGTCGTGTCGCTGCTGTTCACGCACCTGCAGGTGCAGCACCTGACGGTGATCGTGGCGGCGGGCCTCCTGACCTCGCTCATCTTCGCACTCGGCGGCTTCCTCAACGCGCTGTTCGCCAAGAACTTCGACCAGGTCAACTGGATCCCGACCTTCATCCTGACACCGCTCACCTATTTCGGCGGCGTGTTCTACTCCATCACGCTGCTGCCGCCGTGGGCGCAGCAGCTGTCCTTTATCAACCCCATCCTGCACATGGTGAACGCGTTCCGCTTCGGCTTCCTGGGCGTGTCGGATGTCAGTATCGGCCTGGCCTTCGCGCTGATGGCCGCCGCCGCCGCAGCACTGTTCGCGCTCGCCGTCGCGCTGATGAACCGGGGCGCGGGAATCAGGGAGTGAGGCGGGCGGTTGCGCTGGTGAGCACGCGCGCCGCGCGCGGGCTCGACGATGACATGTCGCCGCTCCTGGCGGCGTTCGGCGCCGCAGGCGCGGAGGCCGAGATCGTCGACTGGGACAACCCTAAGGCGGATTGGGCGCGCTTCGATGCGGCGCTGCTGCGCTCGGCCTGGGACTACACCGAGCGCCTGGGCGAATTTCTCGCCTGGATCGAGCGCGTCGCCTCCCTCACCATGCTGCTCAATCCACCGCCCGTGGTGCGCTGGAACGCCGACAAGCACTACCTGCTCGAGCTCGCGCGGGCGGGTCTGCCGGTGGTGCCCAGCAGCTTCGCGGAAGCCGGGGCGGAGGCCGAACGGGCGCTCGATGAGTTTCTCACGCGCCAGAGCTGCGCCGAGCTCGTCGTGAAGCCGGCCGTGGGCGCGGGCTCGCGCGACACGCGCCGCCACGCGCGCAGCGCCATCCCGCAGATGCTCGCGCACATGCGCCGGCTCCTCGGCGCCGGGCGCAGCGTCTTGCTGCAGCCCTACCTCGAGGGCGTCGATCGGCACGGCGAGACCGCCGTGATCCACATCGGCGGGGGCTTCAGCCATGCGATTCGCAAGGGCCCGCTGCTGCCGCTCGGGGCACCGCCCACCGGCGCGCTGTTCGCAGCCGAGGACATCACGGTCCGCGAGCCGGGGGCGGATGAGCTCAGCGTCGCGCAGCGGGTGCTGGCGGCGCTGCCATTCGGTGCACTGCTGTATGCGCGCGTGGATCTGATCCGCGATGCCGGCGGCGCCCCGTGCCTGCTGGAACTGGAGCTCACCGAGCCGTCCCTGTATTTCGGGCACGCGCCGGGCTCGGCGCAGCGCCTGGTCGCGGCGACGCTCGCCCGGCTCGCTTGAAGGCGCGGGGCTGCGGGCAATAGCTTCTAACCCCTTGGTGCAACAAAACTTTCACAATTCCGCAACCTGGCTGACGTGCGCCGGCGCGAGGCTGTACCCGTCATGGGACTCAGCACGTTCATGGCGCGGATCGATGCGGCGGAGTACGGCCTGTGCCGCAGGCTCAACCGCGGCGCCTCGTTCGCCCTGCCTGGGCGATGGCTTCATCTGGTACGCGCTGATCCTGGCCCTGCCGCTGCGGTACGGCGCGGCGGGTGTGAGGCCGGCGATCGTCATGGCTGTGACCGGCGCGCTCGGAGTCGCGCTGTACACGCTGCTCAAGCACCTCGCGGCGCGCGAGCGGCCCTTCATTACTCATTCGACGATCGATCCGGCGGCGGCGCCGCTCGATCGCTACAGCTTCCCTTCCGGTCATACCCTGCACGCCGTGTCGTTCGCGTGGCAGGCGAGCGCGCACTTTCCGCAGCTCGGCTGGGTGCTGCTGCCGCTCACCGCCCTGATCGCCGGCTCGCGCGTGGTTCTGGGCCTGCACTACCCCTCGGATGTGCTCGCCGGCGCGGCGATCGGCGCCGCGCTGGCGGAGCTGGGCATGTCGGTCGGGTAAAACGCGTGCTGCGGGACTGCGGTTCCTAGCGCGTGCGCGTGCTGTTCATCTCGGACGTCTACTTTCCACGCGTCAACGGCGTCTCCACCTCCATCCGGACGTTTCGTCAGGACCTCGCCGCCTACGGCGTGGACACACGCCTGGTGGCGCCAGGCTATGACGCGCCGCCCGAGGGCGCGTCCGAGGAGCAGGGCGTGCTGCGCGTGCCGGCGGCGCGCGTGCCGCGTGATCCGGAGGACCGCCGCATGCGCTGGCGCGCGCTGACGCGCGCACTCGATGTCCTGCCCGCGAGCGAGTTCGATCTGGTGCACATCCACACTCCCTTCCTCGCCCACTACGCCGGGGTGCGCTTTGCGCGGCGCGCCAACATTGCGTGCATCGCGACCTATCACACGTTTTTCGAAGAGTATCTGCATCACTACGTGCCCGCGCTGCCGCGGCGCTTCGCTAAGCTCCTGGCGCGCTCTTTCACGCGCTCACAGTGCGCGGCCGTGCAGGCGCTGATCGCGCCGTCCGAGCCGATGCGCACGGTGTTGACCGGCTACGGGGTCACCACTCCCATCCACGTCCTGCCGACCGGGCTCGCGCCCGATTGCTTCCGCGCGGGCGATGGCCGCGCGTTTCGCGCCCGCGCCGGCATCGACGCGCAGCGCCCGCTGGTCACTTACATCGGCCGGGTCGCGCACGAGAAGAACATCGGCTTCCTGGTGCGGGCCTTCCGCCAGGTGCTCGCGAGTGTGCCCGAGGCGCTGCTACTGATCGCCGGTGAAGGCCCGGCGCGCGAGCCGCTGCGCCGACAGGTGGCGCACCTCGGGCTCGGCGCCCAGGTGCACTTCGCCGGCTACCTCGAGCGCGGCTCGGCGCTGCTCGATTGTTACGCGGCGGCGGATGTGTTCGTGTTTGCATCGCGCACGGAGACCCAGGGACTGGTGCTGCTCGAGGCCATGGCGCAGGGCGCGCCGGTGGTCTCGACCGCCGAGCTCGGCACGCGTTCGATCCTGGTGCCCGGCTGCGGCGCGCTGATCGTGCCGGAGCAACCGCAGGAATTCGCCGCGGCGGTGGTGCGCGTGCTGCGCGCCGCGCGGGGTGCCGCGCGTGCCGGCCTGATCCCGCGAGTCCCCGTCTGACCCGATGGTCGTCTTTGCCCCGCGACAACCTTGAACGGCGGGGGTTCTGAGCTACACTTTCGCTACCGAGCGCGGCGCTGGGAGCGGAAGCATGGGCGCAAAACGGGCGTTGATCGTGGACGACTCGAAGACCGCACGCCTGTTTCTTGCCCGCGCCCTGCAGAAGTACGACATCGACGTCGATGCCGCGGAGAGCGCCGAGGCGGCCATCGAGTACCTCACCAGCAACCGCCCGGACGTGATCTTCATGGATCACCTGATGCCGGGCATGGACGGGTTTCAGGCCGTGCAGGCCATCAAGAACGACGCGCGCACCGCGACCATCCCGATCATGATGTACACCTCCCAGGAGGGTGAGCTGTATCTGGGTCAGGCGCGCGCGCTCGGCGCGGTGGGCGTGCTGCCCAAGCAGATCAAGCCGACCGACGTATCCAAGGTGCTGTACGAGTTGCACCTGGTTCCCGACCGTCGCATATCCGCGCAGGCGAGTTTCACGTCGCTGAGCGCGCGCGTGGAAGGAGTGCCGACGGAACCGGGCGCCGCCGTGCCGTCCAAGCCCCTCACCGACAGCACGCTGCGGGAGCATTTCGCGGAGCTGCGCCGCGCGCTGGTCGCCGGCATCGACACCCAGACCGATCGCATCACCGCAGAGATACGCGCGCTGCTGCTCGAATCGCTGCCGCCGCCACCCGAGGCGGGCGCGCCGCCGCCGCGCACCGCCACTGCCGGGGCGTGGTGGGTCGCGTGCGCGGCGCTCGCCATGGCACTCGTGAGCACCGCGCTGTGGTGGCGCACCGTGAGACTGCTCGACGGCCTCACCCTGCAACTGACGCAATTGCAGCATCAGGACGCGCCGGCGGCGCCGGCCGGCGCAGCGACACCCGCGGCAGCGACACCTGCGGCGGTGACACCCGCGGCGGCGGCACCCGCGGCGGCGGCACCCGCGGCGGCGGAATCCCCCGCGCCCGCCCCGCCGACGGCAATCCCGGGCGAGGGCAGGCCGTCGGTGGTGCCGGTGCCGTACGGGGCCGACGCGCTCGGCGGCGCGCGACTCGAGCTCATCGGCAAACTCCTCTACCGACTGGCGCGGCAGAAGGTGTCGGGCGTCGTCGAGATCAGGACGTTCGCGGGGCGCTTCTGCCTCGTCGGTAACGCATTGGACGGGTACTCCCTGGCGCCCGAGGAGACGCTGTTTTCCAAGTGTGACGTGGTCGGCAACCCCTCAGACGATGCACTCCCGAGCACCCAGCGCACTTCGCTCGCGCTCGCCAATCTCATCGGCGACATCCGCAGCTCCACCCACGGGGCGCTAGGGGTGCAGGTGGCCGCAGGGGACGCCGCCAGCCTCCTCGCGCCGTATCCGCCGGTGGTCAGCGAACTCACCGCGGGCGAGTGGAATCATGCCGCGAGCCTCAATAACCGCATCGAAATCCGCCTGCGCTGACGTGCACTGAGCTGCACGATCCGAAGCCCGTGCAGTCCGTGGACGACGACTTCCGGCCGCCGCGCTGGTTACGCAACCGCCACCTGCAGTCCATGCTGGCGAGCACCGCCTGGCGGCGCGGCCGCATCCTGCGCGGCGCCGCGCCGCTCCTGGCTGCGCAGCGCGAGCTGTTGCTCGATTGCGGCGCGGGGGTGCGGCTGCAGTGCTTCCTGTCGAGTCCGGCGCACGGCAGCGGCCAGGCGGTGGTGCTGCTGCACGGCTGGGAGGGGAGCGCGGACTCGCTGTACGTGCTGTCGCTTGCCGCTCTGCTGTTCGCGCAGCGCTTCGAGGTGGTGCGGCTCAACCTGCGCGATCACGGCGACACCCATCACCTCAATCGCGAGCTGTTCCATTCCTGCCGCCTGGGGGAAGTGATCGGCGCGGTGCGCGCCCTGCAGCAGCGCTTCGCGGGCACGGCGCTGCAGCTGGTGGGTTTCTCACTCGGCGGTAATTTCATGCTGCGCGTGGCGGCGCAGGCGCGCGCGGCCGGGCTCGACCTCGCGCGGGTGATCGCGGTGTCACCGGTACTCGATCCCGGCGCGACGCTCACGGCGCTGCAGCGGGGCTTGCCGGGCTATGAGCGCTACTTCGTGCGCAAGTGGCTGCGCTCGCTGCGCCGCAAACAGGCGGCCTGGCCCGACAGCTACGATTTCAGCGAGCTGGCGCGGCTGCGCGATCTGCGAGGCATGACGGCGGAACTGGTGCGCAGCTACACCGAGTTTCCGACGCTCGATGACTACCTGAACGGTTACGCCCTCACCGGCGCTCGCCTGGCACGGCTCGAAGTGCCGGCGCTCATCCTCACATCCCTCGATGACCCGATCATCCCGGCCGGCGGGCTCGCGCGCCTCGCACGGCCCGCGGCGCTCTCGATCAGCGTGACGCGTTACGGCGGTCACTGCGGATTCTTCCAGGGGCTCACCGGTCCGACGTGGCTCGAGCGGCGCATCCTGGCCGAGCTCGGCTCCGGCGGCGCCCCGCAACCCGCGCCGGGCGCCGGCGAGGTTGGCTTGCGCGAGACGAGCTAGAGCCTTCAGCGTGCGGCACGCTTCTCCTCGAACTGCACCACCGGCTCACCGCTGGTGACGGTGACGGCGCCGTCGATGACGGCGCCCTTGGCGACCGCGATGCTGCGCGCGACGATGTCGGCACGAATCACCGCCGTCGCGCCGACCTCGAGCTTGTTCTCGACCACGAGCTTGCCGGAGATCCTGCCGGCGATCACGGCCGCGAGCGCGTGGATCTCCCCGTACCATTCGGCCGTCACCGGCATGCGCAGCGTGCCGCCGACGCGGCCATCGCCGCGAACGACGCCGCACATCACCAGGGGGCCAGGCGTCTCCAGATCGCCGGTCAGGCGCGAGCCTTCCGCGACGAAGGTCGGCGAATCCCCGACCTGATCCATCAGTCTGCGCTTGATTGACTCGCTCATCCGGTGCTCCCTGGGTGCGGCGGGGTCATAATACGTAACGTCCGTCGCCTGAGGGTGCCGATCATGATCACATTCGGTGCAGGGAGAGTCGCCCTGATCGCGGTTCTCGCGGTCCTGGCGGCGGGGTGCAGCCGCGAGCAGCAGGACTGGCGCTCCGCGGAAGCCGCCGACACCAGCGAGGCCTACGGACGTTTCGTCGAACTACATCCCGACAGCGAGCTCACCGCCCAGGCGCGCGCCCGCCTCGCGCAGCTCGCCGAAGAGCGCGACTGGACGCAGGCGGGGAAGGTCGCGACCGCGGAAGCCTACCGGGCGTTCCTGGCCGAGCACCCGAGTGGCAAATGGTCCGAGGAGGCACGCATCCGCATCGAGGCCTTCGCCCTGGGATCCGCGCCTCGCCTCGCGCCGTCAACCGCGGCGCACCCGGGCGGCTCGCCTCAGGGGCCCTCCGGCGTGCGCGCGTTGCAGCTCGCGACCGCGACGGCGCGGCCCGCCGTGCGCGAGAGCACCGAGACCGCGCCGGCGCGCGAGCGCAAAAGCCCCGCCCGGACGGCGGGCAGTTCGTACGGCGTGCAGCTGGGTGCGTTCGGCAGCGAAGCGAGCGCGGACCGCGAATGGCGGCGCCTGCAGGGCCGCTTTGGTGCGCAGCTGCGCGGCCTGTCACCGCGTATCGTCGCGGCCGGCGACACCTCGGGGCAGCTCTATCGGCTGCAGGCTCCCGCCGCCGGCGAGGCGCAGGCGCGCGCCCTGTGCAATTCGCTCAGAGAACAGTCCCAGCCCTGCGTGCCGGTCCTGCCGCGCTGACCGTGCGCCGCCCTCGCGGGCGCCGGCGGCTGACCCACGTGCCGGGCCATTAATGGCTCCGGCCGCTCCAAAGTGACAATCCACGTCAGCCCTCACCGGGGCGGAAGGCATAACTAATTGTTTTAGCTTGGTTATATGATCTGGCATGGACCTTGCTTATCCCAGTCCAGGTTGCGAACAAATCCCCGTGTTCGCTGCTGTGCGCCGCGACGCGATTTCCCCCGCCTCGCGGCGCCTTTTTTTTCCACACCGACTCATCCACGCGGGTACCAATCCCTGAGCCGCGCTCCGCCGCGGGTGCACCGCATTAGAATCGACGCACATGGAATTCCGTGACTACTACAAGGTCCTGGGTGTGGAGCGGGCCGCCACCGCGGATCAGATCAAGGCCGCCTACCGGCGGCTGGCGCGCAAGTTCCACCCCGACGTGAGCAAGGAGCCGAACGCGGAGGCGCGCTTCAAGGAGATGCAGGAGGCGTACGAGGTGCTGAAGGACCCCGAGAAGCGCGCCGCGTACGATGAGCTCGGCGCCAACTGGAAGGCCGGCGAGCAGTTCCGGCCGCCCCCGGACTGGGGCAGCGGCTTCGAGTTCTCCGGCGGCGCGGGGCGCCGCGGAGGCGCCCGCTTTCGAGCGGGCCGGGCGGGGCGCAGCGGTACCGGCGCAGCGCCGGACGGCGCGTCTGGCGAACAGGACTTCAGCGATTTCTTCTCCTCGTTGTTCGGTGGCGGCACGCCGTTCGGCAGGGGCGGTGGCGGCGCCGGGCGGGATCATCACGCGCGGGTCGGCATCGATCTCGAGGAGGCCTACCGCGGCACGACACGCACGCTCGAGCTCAGGCGCCCCGAGGTGAAACCCGATGGCTCGGTGCAATTACGGACGCACACCGTGCGCGTCACCATTCCGCCGGGCGTCACCGAGGGGCAGCTGATCCGGCTTGCCGGTCAGGGCGCACCGGCCGGCGGCGCCGGTCAGGCGGGCGATCTGTATCTGGAGGTGCACGTGCAACCACACCGGCTGTTTCAGCTCGAGGGGCGCGATGTGACGCTCACCTTTCCGGTCGCCCCCTGGGAAGCAGCGCTCGGCGCCTCGGTCACGGTGCCGACGCTCGGCGGCTCGGTAGACATGCACATTCCCGCCGGCACCCAATCCGGTCAGAAGCTGCGCCTGCGCGGCCGCGGCCTGCCGGGAGCGCCCGCCGGGGATCAGTACGTGCAACTGAAGGTGGTGCTGCCGCCCGCGAACTCACCGCAAGCCAAGGCGTTGTATGAGGAGATGCGCAGCAAGCTCGACTTCGACCCGCGGGGACAGCCGGCGAGGTGATGCATGGTACGGGTGACTCAGCGGCTCGAAGCTCGCGTGCTCGGCGAGGGTGACTGGATTGCCGCGAGCGAAATCTGCCGGCTGTGCTGGCTCGATCCGGGCGCGGTCATGGAGCTCGCGGAGCTCGGTGTCGTGGCGCCGCGCGAAACACCGCCGGGCGAGTGGCAGATTCCGGCCACGGCGCTGCCGCGCCTGTGCGTCATCGGCAGGCTGATGCGCGATCTGGGCGTGAATGTGAGCGGCGCGGCCCTGGCGCTGGAGCTGCTCGAAGGCCGGCGCGAGCTCGAGCGGCGTATCCGTACTCTCGAGCTCCTCGTGAGCGATCACTGACCGAACTTCTCGCCCCCGTTGCGCAGCCACTCATCTTCCGCGGGCGTGTTCTCGCGACCGAGCACCCGGTTACGGTGCGGAAAGCGGCCGAACCGCTCGATGATCGTGCGGTGATTCTCGGCCGAGCGCGACGCCCCGGCGAAGGGTCCGCGCAGTTCCTGGGGCGCCTCGGCGAGCAGTCGCCGGTAGGCGGCGACGGATTCGTCCTGCACCTCGCGGCTCTCGGTGTGCTGCAACGGCATGTAGAAGAACATCCGCTCGACCGGATCGAGCGCGGCGTCAGCGGCCGACTGCATGCCCGAGAGCGCGAGTGCGAGCGCCTTATCGTCGTAGGCGAAGGCGCGCGCGCTGCCGCGGAACATGTTGCGCGGGAACTGGTCGAGCAGAAGGATGAGGCTCAGGCGCCGCCGCGGACCGTCCGCCCAGCTCGCCAGAGCCCCGCTCGCGGCGAGCTCGAGCAGCTCGCCGAAGCGCTCGCGCATGTGATCGTCGCGCAGTTGCCCCAGCTCGGAAGCTGAGCCTCCGAACCAGAAGCGGATGCGGCGATTCAACTCGTCCGCGGACATCGGCGGCCTGCCGAACCAGAACTCCCGGACGCTGCGCGCCTCGTCCATGCGCTACTCGGAGCCGGTGCGGTCGGCCTCGAACAGCTTTTCCAGCTGCTGCGCGGCCTCGCGCGAGGTGGCGAGGAACTTGCTCTCATCGTCCTTGACCTGGTATTGCGCCGCGAGCGTCGCCTCATCGTGCTGGCGGAACCGGCGCACCGCCTCGCGCGCCGCCGCCGGGGTTTCCCCGAGCGCCTCCAGGACCGAGGCCGCCATCTCCAGGCTCGATCCGTAGGTGTCGCGGATCACATCCCGCACGCCCGCGTCCATGAGCGCAAAGGCATGCTGGCGGTTACGCGCGCGGGCGAAGACCTTCAGTCGCGGGAACTGCTCGCGCGCCAGCACCGCGGTACGGATCGAGGCATCCACGTCGTCGATCGCCAGCACCAGGATGCGGGCGCTCTCGGCGCCCGCGGCGCGCAGCAGATCCAGCCTCGAGGCATCCCCGTAGTAGACCTTGTTGCCGAAGCGCCGCACGAAATCCACGTGCGTCTGGCTGCTGTCGAGAGCGGTGAACGGCAGTCCCTTCACGCGCAGGATGCGCGCCACGATCTGGCCGAAGCGCCCGAAGCCGGCGATGATCACCGGAACCTCGTGCTCCTCGATGGCGTCGTAGGGTTGCTGCGGCGGAGCGAGCCAGCGTCTGGTGAAGGACTCGTGCGCGATCAGCAGCAGGGGACCCAGCATCATCGACAGCGTCACGGCGAGAACGAGCAGATCCGCGGTCGCGGCGTCCAGGATGCGCTGGCGCGCCGCGAGCGTGAACAGCACGAAGGCAAACTCCCCGCCCGCCGGCAGCGCGAACCCCAGCCGCCGGGCCGAGTCGCCGCGCTGGCGGGCGAGCCTCCCCAGGGCGCTCACCGCGACGATCTTGACGAAGAGGAATGCGGCGGTCAGCTCCAGCACCGTCAGGGGCTCGGACCTGAGCAGTCCCAGATTCGCCGACATGCCCACGGCGACGAAGAACAGCCCGAGCAGCAGCCCCTTGAACGGCTCAAGGTCGGCCTCGAGCTCGTGCCGGAACTCGCTGTCGGCGAGCAGCACGCCGGCGAGAAACGCGCCCAGCGCCATCGACAGGCCCACGAGGTTGGCCAGCAGCGCGGTGGCGATGACGGTGAGCAGCGCCGCGGCGGTGAACACCTCACCCACCCGCACGCGCGCCACGACGCGCAGCGCCGGCCGCAACAACAGCCGCCCGCCGCCGATGACCACCGCGATCACCGCCAGCAGCTTCAGCAGTCCCGTCCACCAGGGGCCGCCGGCCTGGTGGCTCCCAGGAAGTGGCGCGAGCAGCGGCAGCAGCGCGAGCGCCGGCAGCACGGCGAGATCCTGGAACAGCAGGATCCCGAAGGCCGCGCGCCCGTACTGCGTCTTGAGCTGGCCGCGCTCGGCCAGCACCTGCAGCACCAGCGGCGTGGACGACAGCGACAGGCCGAAGCCGATGACGGCCGCCGCGACCGGCGGCTCACCGAGCGCCCAAGCCCCCGCGCCGAGCAGCGCGGCGCACAGCGCCACCTGCGCGGCCCCGAGCCCGAACACGAGGCGCCGCATGACCCACAGCCGCGTCGGCTGCAGCTCGAGTCCGATGATGAAGAGCAGCAGCACGATGCCGAACTCCGACACCTGCATGATGCGGGCGATGTCACCGATGAGGTTGAGGCCCCAGGGCCCGATCACCAGCCCCGCGGCGAGGTAGCCGAGGATCGAGCTGAGCCTTGCGAAGCGGAACAGCGACACCGCGACGACGGCGGCGGCCAGCAGGATGGCGGTTTCGGCGAGCGAGATCATGAGCGCAGAGCGATTCTGGCAGGAATCGGCAGCGCCGGCCTCCGGGCCGGCCCTCTTGTTTTTGTCCGGCCGACCCCCATGCCTGCGCGATGCTCGATGCCGTGCCGCCGCAGCCCTCGTCCCCGCCCGAGCCCCTGGATGCGTATTCCGCGGCGGTGGTGGGCGCGGTCGATGAGGTGGGTCCGGCGGTGGTCAGCGTGTACGTGGGAGGCGCCGCGGAGGCCGAGCAGGCGCGCGGCGGCGCGGGCTCGGGGGTGGTCGTGACGCCCGACGGCTATCTGCTCACCAACGAGCACGTCGTGCAGCGCGTGGCGCAGGCGCGCGTCACGTTCGTCGACGGTCGCACCGTACCGGCCGTGGTCACCGGCCGCGACCCGGCCACCGATCTCGCCGTGCTGCGCGCACAGGCCGGGGCACTGCCGTACGCGCACCTCGCCAGCGGGGAGCGTCTGCGCGCCGGTCAGCTCGTGGTCGCGGTCGGCAATCCGTTCGGGTTCGAGTCGACCGTGTCCGCCGGCGTCGTGAGCGCGCTGGGACGGTCGCTCCGCAGCCGCCACGGCCGCCTGATCGAAGGCGTCGTGCAGCACAGCGCGGCGCTCAATCCCGGAAACTCCGGCGGGCCGCTGGTGGAGGCGCACGGCCGCGTGGCCGGCATCAACACCGCGATCATCCCCATGGCGCAGGGCATCGGCTTCGCCATTCCCGCCTCGACCGCGCAGTGGGTGCTGACGGAGATCCTCACCCAGGGGCGGGTGCGCCGCGCCTGGCTCGGCGTGGGCGCGCGCGACCGGCCGCTCGATCTGCGGCTGGTGCGGGCGCTGGACCTCACCGCGGCGCGCGCGGTCGAGGTGCTGTCGCGCGAGAGTGAGGGACCGGCGGCTGAGTCGGACCTGCAGCCCGGGGACCTGATCGTGGCCGTGGACGATCAGCCGGTGGACGGCGTCGATGCGCTGCACCGGCGCTTGAGCCGCGTGCCCCCCGGGAGCACGCTCACACTACGGGTCGTGCGCCGCACGCAGCTGGTGGACGTCGCGCTCACGGTGCGCGAGCCGCCCTGAGGCTGAGAGCAGGTATTGCGTTCCTGCGCTGAGCACTTTAATATTTATACACATCAGATGTGTATAGAGCCAGTCGCCATGAAGCGCGTACGTCGACCAGCCGCAGATCGCACCAATATCGTCCTCGATTCGAGACTGGTAAATCGAGTCAAGCGCCTTGCCAGCGTGAAGACCACGCGCGAAGCCGTTCACCTCGCGCTCGAGCATTACGTTCGCAGCCGCGACTATTCTGCCGTGCTTGCGCTTCGCGGCTCAGGCGGCGTCGCAGAAGGGTACGACCCCAAGGCGGCGAGCCCGCGGCGCTAGAGGGTCGATGCTCGTCGACTCGTCGGTCTGGATTTCCTTTCTGCGCGGCGACACGACGGCCGAGGTCGCCCTATTGGTCAAGGCGCTTGAGCGGGCGGAGCCTGTGTGGCTGGCTCCACCCATTCTGCAGGAGGTACGCGCTGGGATCGGATACTCGGCGAATTGCCCATGCTGGTGGAGCCTGATGCGAGGACGGCCGCGCGTGCCGCGGCTCACCTCTACGCCCGGTGCCGGTGGGCAGGCGTCACGCCACGATCCGCCGACGATTGCCTGATCGCCGTGCACGCTATCGACGGTCGGATGCCGCTTCTGCATCGCGATCGAGACTTCGTATTGATCGCCGGGATCGAGCCGAAACTGACGTTCGTCCCGGTGGCGCAATAGGCGGTAAAGCTGCGCAGCCGCAGGCGCGGGGTCGTGAGGTCGGTCATCTGTGCTTGCAAGAGCCTCGCGGGCCGGTATTATCGAACGCATAGTGATGGTGTAAGACAGTCGATCGACGGGAGGGCTTGGGTCTCACCCCCGTCCGGCCTCGACTGACATTCGCGGACCCAAGGGTCCTGCGGATCTCCTGAGCGCATGAATTGCCGGAAGTCTCGCCCAGCGGCCGCTTGTCCGCGGGGCGGGCGTCCCTGCAGCTGGACCAAGACGAGGCCGCCTCATGCACGCTCCGCACCCAGGACTCCATCAAGACGCGTACGAGCGCGACAGTTGCGGATTCGGCCTGATCGCGAGCCTCGACGATGCGCCGAGTCACTGGCTGGTGCGCACCGCCATGACCTCCCTCAACCGCCTCACGCATCGCGGGGCGATCGCCGCCGATGGCAAGACCGGCGACGGTTGCGGCCTGCTGCTGAAGAAACCGGAAGGCTTCCTGCGCGCGGTGGCCACGGAGGCCGGCATCGAGCTCGCCCCGCGCTTCGCGTCGGGGCTGGTCTTTCTGGCGCGCGATGCGCAGCGCTGCGGCGCGGCACGCCTGGCGCTCGCCACCGAGCTCGCGCGCCAGGGACTCGAGGTCGCCGGCTGGCGAGTGGTGCCCGTGGACCGGGGCGCCTGCGGTGAGCAGGCGCTGAAGTCGCTCCCGCTCATCGAACAGCTGTTCGTGAACTGCCGGCCCGTGGAGATCGATGAGGCAGCGTTCAACCGGCGCCTGTTCATGGCGCGCCGCCTCGCCGAGAAGGCCTTGGCCGGGGATCCGGTGTTCTACGTGCCCAGTCTCTCCGCCAGCACCATCGTCTTCAAGGGCATGGTGATGCCGCAGTACCTGGCGCAGTTCTATCCGGACCTCGCCGATCCGCGCCTCGAGAGCTCGGTGGCCGTGTTCCATCAGCGCTTCTCCACCAACACCCTGCCGCAGTGGCGCCTTGCGCACCCGTATCGCTATCTCGCCCACAACGGCGAGATCAACACCATCCAGGGCAACCGCAACTGGGCCACGGCGCGCGGACCGCTGCTGCGCTCCGCGCTGCTGCCCGACCTGCAGGAGGTGCTGCCGCTGGTCTCGATGAGCGGCTCGGACTCGCAGAGCCTCGACAACATGCTCGAGGTGCTGCTGATGGGCGGGCTCGATCCGCTGCATGCCATGCGGTTGCTGGTGCCGCCGGCCTGGCACGGCCTCGATGCGCTCGACCCGGATCTGCGCGCCTTCTACGAGTACTACTCGGTGCACATGGAGCCGTGGGACGGCCCGGCCGGGGTGGTGCTGACCGACGGCCGCTATGCGCTGTGCACGCTCGATCGCAACGGCCTGCGCCCGGCGCGCTTCTGCATCACCCGCAACCGTGTTCTCACCATCGCCTCCGAGACCGGCGTGTGGGACTACCGGCCCGAGGACGTGGTGAAGAAGGGCAAGCTCGGTCCCGGCGACATGATCGCGCTCGACCTGAAGACCGGCACGCTGCTCGCCTCCCACGATATCGATGAGATCCTCAAGAAGCGCCATCCCTACAAGAGCTGGCTGCGCCGGGGCGTGCGTTATCTGGAGAGCGATCTGGTGGACGCGCGGCTCGCGGCCGAGCCCATGGACCGCGACACGCTGTCGCTGTATCAGAAGATGTTCAACGTCACGCAGGAGGAGCGCGACGACATCATCCGCGTGCTGGCGCAGGACGAGAACGAGGCGGTGGGCTCGATGGGCGACGATACGCCGATGCCGGTGCTGTCGCACACGGTGCGCTCGCTCTACGACTACTTCCGCCAGCAGTTCGCCCAGGTCACCAATCCCCCCATCGACAGCTTGCGCGAATCGATCGTGATGTCGCTGCAGACGCAGATCGGACCGGAGTGCAACATCTTCGAGCCCGCCCCTGAGCACGCGCGCCAGATCGTGCTCGGCTCGCCGATCCTCTCGCAGAGGAAGCTGCGCCAGATCCTGGCGCTCGAGGAGGTCACGCACGAGTTCATCGACCTGCAGTACGAGCCGGCGGAGGGCCTGCGCCAGGCGATCGTGCGCCTGTGCGCGCAGGCGGAGAGCGCGGTGCGCGAGGGGAAGCTGGTGCTGTTGCTGTCGGATCGTTATCTCGTCAAGGGCCGCATTCCCGCGCACGCGCTGCTGGTGACCGGGGCGGTGCATCAGCACCTGCTGAAGACCGGCCTGCGCTGCAAGTGCAACCTGCTCATCGAGACCGGCACCGCGCGCGAGCCGCATCATTTCGCCTGCCTGATCGGCTATGGAGCGACCGCGGTGTATCCGTACATGGCGTACCAGGTGTTGTTCGAGATGATGCGCCGCGGCCGCGTGAAGCTCGACTTCGCGGCGCGGCTGGAACTCGGGCGCAGCTACCGTGCGGGCCTGAGAAAAGGCCTGTTCAAGATCATGTCGAAGATGGGCATCTCCACCATCGCCAGCTATCGCAGCTCGCAGCTGTTC
>VBNP01000081.1 GCA_005877965.1 Gammaproteobacteria bacterium
TACCTCGAAGTGCGCCTCGCGCACCTCAGTCTGCGCCGCGGCGGGCGCAAGGTCCTGCAGGGCATCAGCTGGATCATCCGGCCGGGGGAACGCTGGGTGCTGGCCGGCGCCAACGGGGCCGGCAAGACCCAACTGTTGAAACTCATCGCCGGCATCGTGTGGCCGGCACCGGCGGCACGCGCGACGCGCCACTACCTCCTCGGCCGCCAGCTCAACAGCACCCCCTTTGGGATCAAGGACCAGATCGCCTATCTCGGGGCGGAGCGACAGGACAAGTATCAGCGTTACGGCTGGAACATGCCGGTCGAGCGCATCGTCGGCACGGGCCGGTATCGAACCGACATTCCCCTCGATGCGCTGAGCGTGGCCGACCGCCGGAGCATTTGCCGCACGCTCGAGCGTCTCGCGGTGGCGCATCTGGCGCCGCGTCCGTTGCTGTCGCTGTCGTACGGGGAACGGCGGGTGATTCTGCTGGCGCGCGCGCTGGTGTCGCGGCCGCGGCTGTTGTTGCTCGATGAGGTGCTGAACGGACTCGATGAGATCAACCGCGCGCGCGTGCTGCGCTGGCTCGCGCGCCAGACGGGGCGCCTGCCCTGGGTACTCGCCACACACCGCTTGGAGGATGTGCCGCCGAGCGCCACGCACGCCTTGGTGTTGAGCTGCGGACGCATCGTGTACCGCGGGCGGCTGCGTGGCGCGCCGCTCGCCCGGTGGCTGGCAGCGCCAGCGCGCTGCGAGTCGCCGCCGCTGAGCGCGCGCGCCGCCGCACGCACCGGCGGGCGCAGCCTCGTGCGGCTGATCAACGCGCGGGTGTACCTGGATGAGCACCGCGTGCTCGAAGGGATCTCTCTCACGGTGCGCGCCGGTGAGTTCTGGGTCATCCACGGACGCAACGGCTCCGGCAAGACGACGCTGTTGCGCACGCTGTACGGCGATCACGGCGTCGCCGTGGGCGGCGCGATCGAGCGCGCCGGCACGGGTGCGGGCGTGGCCCTGGAGGTGTTCAGGAAACGGGTGGGTCTGGTCGCTCCGCATCTGCAAGCCGATCACCCGCGGCAGCTCAGCGTCGCGGAGGTGGTGCAATCGGGGCGCCACGCGAGCGTCGGTCTCAACGATGCGCCGAGCGCGGCCGATCGGTCCGCGGCGCGGCGCACGCTGGCGCTGTTTGGTCTCACGAGGCTCTCCACACGTACGCTGGGCGAGCTCTCCTACGGGCAGTCGCGTCGCGTGCTGTTTGCGCGCGCCTGGGTACGCGAGCCCGAACTGCTGCTGCTGGATGAGCCCTTTGCGGGCGTCGATAGTCCGACGCGCCGCGCCCTGATGGAACGCGTGCTCGGGCTGGCAGCGGGCGGGGCGGCCGTGGTGGTGAGCGCTCACCGCCCGGGCGATTGGCGCAGCCCTGCAAGCCATGAACTCGAGCTGGCGCGGGGTCGCGCCCGCTACTGTGGTCCGATCCGCCCGCCCCTCGAGCCCCGCCGGCGTCTCGCGGGAGCGGCACGGTGAGGCCGCGCGGGCTGCGGACGATCCTCGCGTGGGCGGCGGCGGTGCTGCTGAGCGGCGCGATCGCCGGCGCGGTGCTGCTGTGCAATGGAAATGCCGGGGCGCCGCCGCCGCGCGAGCTGCTCGCCGGCGGTAACGAGCCGCCCGCGCCGCGCGTGGCGCCCGAGCTCGAGTCGCTCGATCGCAGCGCCCTGCAAGCCGCCGCCGACTACGCCGGCGAACACGGTTCCCGGGCGCTGATCGTCAGCCGCCATGATCACATCGTGTTCGAGCGCTACTGGCACGGCAGCAGCTTCGATACCCTGGCCGATGCACAGTCCTTCACGCCGCTGCTCGCGGTGCTCGCCGCCGGGGTGGCGATCTCGCACCGCCGGATCGGCTGGCCGGATCAACCGATTGGCGCATTCATCACCGAGTGGCGCCAGGACCCTCGCGGCGCCATCACCGTGCGCGACCTCCTGCAGAGCTCGAGCGGCCTGGCGCGCTCCGCGACCGCGCGCGGCCCGGGCACGGATCTGATCGGCGCCGCACTCAGCGAGCCGCTTGCCGGCACGCCGGGCCTCACGCACCTCGAGCAGCCCGCGGACGCGCAGCTGCTGGCGCTCCTTCTCGAGCGCGCGAGCGGTGAGCGCTACGCGGCCTACCTGTCGCAGGCCCTGTGGCGGCGAATCGGGGCGGGGGACGCCTGGCTGCGGCTCGACCATCCCGCCGGCGCGGCGCACGCGGACTGTTGCATGCTGGCGCGCCAGGGTGACTGGATCCGCATCGGGCAGCTGCTGCTGCGTGATGGCAACTACCGCGGCGATGAGCTCATCCGTCCCGGCTGGGTGACGCTCATGCGCATGCCTTCCCGGGGCGACCCGCAGTACGGCGCCTACCTGCGGCTCGGATCCCCGGCCGCGCCCGGGCGCGAGCCGTACGCCGCGCGCGACCTGTTCGCGGTGCAGGGCGAGGAGGGTAATCGCCTGTGGCTCGTGCCGTCGCTCCAGATCGCGGTATTGCGCACCGCCCCCGCGGGGCGCGATGCCGCCTGGGACGACACCCGTATCCCCAACCTGATCATTCGCGGGGCGCGCGACTACCTGCCGCCTGCCCAGCCGGGCGCGGACGTGCCGGCGCTCGTCCCCGCCCATAAACCTTAAGAGAGCGAGGCCAGGTGCGCGGACAGCTCGCAGCGCTGTTTCTCTTCTGCGTCATCGATACGCTCGGGTTCGGCATCCTGATTCCGCTGGTGCCGTACATGGCCGACCGCTTCGGCACGGCGCCCGCTTTCATCACGCCGATCCTCGGCAGCTACTCGCTGTGCCAGCTGCTGGCGGCGCCTCTGTGGGGCCGCCTGAGCGATCGCTACGGGCGGCGGCCGATCCTCATGAGCAGTCTCGGGGGTGCCTGCGTGTCGTACGTGCTGCTCGGCTGCGCGCGCAACGTCTGGTGGCTGCTGGCCTCGCGCATGCTCGCCGGATTCATGGCCGGCAACATCGCGGCGGCCTTCGCCTACGCCTCGGACGTGAGCGCTCCGCCGAAGCGCGCGGCCACGCTCGGCCTGATCGGCGCCGCCATCGGCATCGGCTTCGCGCTCGGCCCGCCGCTGGGGGGGCTGCTCTCGGGCGGGGATGCCGCCCGTGCTGATTTCGTGGCGCCGGCGGTGGTGTCGGCGTGCCTGAGCGTGTTCGCGATCGGACTGGTGAAATGGGTGCTGCCGGAGAGTCACACTGGCGCGCACCGGCGGCAGCACGCCGATGAGCCGCGGCACGGATCATGGCGGCTGCTGCGCGAGCGCCGGGCGCTCGCCCTGCTCGCCGCCGCGACCCTGGCCGTGACCTACTCGCAGTCGATCCTCGAATCGATTTTCGCCATCTGGGCGCTGCACCAGTACGGCTTCGGGCCGCGCACCGTCGGATTTCTGTTGTTCGGCGTCGCCCTGCCGGCGCTGCTGATGCAGGGCGGGGCGGTGCGCGTGCTCGCTCCGTGGCTCGGGGAGGCGCGCCTGGCGATGTTCGGCGTGCTCGCCTACGTGATGGGACTCATCACCCTCGGCCAGGTGCCTACGCTCGCCGTCACCGTCATCGGGCTGATGTTGTGCGGCGCCGGGTTGGGCGCCTACAACCCGAGCGCATTCGCGCTCGCCTCCAAGCAGTCGCGCGGTCATGACCGCGGGGCGGTGCTGGGTGCGTACGTGGCGAGCGCGAGTCTGGCGCGCGTGCTCGGCCCCTTCACCTCCGGTCCGATCTATGCGCTGTTGGGACCGGGCGCGCCGTTTCTCATCGGCGCGTGCGTCACGCTGCCGGCCGCCTGGCTGGTGCGGCGGTGCGCACCGCTGCCTAGGGCGGGACCGGACTGAGCGCCACTTCAATGGCGCCGTCGACGACGCGCACCGCGTGGGTCGGCAGCGGCACTTCCGCGGGTGGCCCGAGCACCCGGCCGTCGCGGATGTCGAACGAGGCGCCGTGCAACGGGCACACCAGGCGCGTGGCGCGCAGCCGTCCTTCGCACAGGCGCGCATGCGCATGCGTGCAGATGTTGTCCAGGGCGAACACGCCTTCACGCGTGTGACAGATCACGATCTCGCGCCCGCCGATGACACAGGCGCGCATACTTCCCGGCGGAACCTCGGCGAGCCGCAGCGCGGCTTCGAACTGCGGCATGACGTTAGAACAGGATCTCGGTCTCGAATATCGATACCGCCTGGCCGATGATCCACACGCCGGCCAGGGTCTCGCCGCTGAATTCAAGCTCGACCTCGACCCGTCCGGGCCGATGCAGCGAGTGTCCCTGGATGCCGGTGAAGCGCGCGCCCTCGCTGCTGCGCGTGAGCAGTTGCAGCTGCGCCAGATACGCCCCGAGCAGCCCGTGGGCGTTGCCGCTCACTGGATCCTCGGCGATGCCGAGCGCCGGGCAGAACATGCGCGACTCGGTCAGGTGGTCCGCCGCGCCCGGCGTGAGGCTGAAGACGAAGTAGCCGGCCGCGCCGATCTGCGCCGACAGAGTCGTGAGGCGGGCGAGGTCGGGTTTCAGATGCTTGAGGGGCTCGGGCCCGCGCACCCCGATCATCAGCCGCGTACCGGCCGCACCGACGATACGCAGCGGTATGCGGGTGTCGAGACTCTCGGAGGCCAGCGCCAGCGCATCGAGCACCGCGAGTCGCTCGCGGTCGTTGAGCTCACGCCCCACCGGCGGGGGGCTGCGGCGAACCGCGATGTGGCGATCCGCGGCGGTGCCGCGGATCTCGACGTCGACGATCCCGGCCTTGGACTTCTGGCGCTGGCGGCGTGGCGCCTCATGACGGCGCGACAACACGTACTGGGCGGCGACGGTGGCGTGGCCCACGAACCCGGCCTCGCTGCGCGGGGTGAAGAAGCGCGCCCGCACGGTGTGATCCGCACCATCGGCGGAGAGGATGAAGGCGGTCTCGGCGTTGTTGAGCTCGCGCGCGATGGCGAGCATCTGCGCCTCGGTGAGCCCGTCGGCGTTCAGCACCACACCGGTCGGGTTTCCGGTGAAGGGTTCGCGGGTGAACGCGTCAACCTGATGAACCTGGATCTTGCGCGTCATCGTTCCTCACCCGCCGTTTCCGCCCGGTCAGGCAATTCTAGTCCCGGGCGCGATCATAGCGGCAGCCGCCTTGCGGCGGTGCGTGCGATACTGACGCCAACCTGCGGAGGCGACACGCATGGACATCGGGGTCGAGATCAGCCTGTATCCGCTCAAGAGCGATTTCGTTGCGCCGATCCGCGCGTTCATCGCTCGCCTGAACGATGACCCGCGCCTCAAGGTCGTGACGAACAGCCTGAGCACGCAGGTGTTCGGAGCGTATGAGGACGTCATGGAGGCACTGCGACGGGAGCTGCGCGCGACATTCCAGACTCTGGAGCAAGGATTCGACAAGGCCGTGTTCGTGATGAAGGTGCTGGGGCCGCTGCCGCCGGCCTGACATGTGCATACGCCCGCCCCCGGGCTGGCGGGCTGCGGAGCGAACCGGCAAACTAGCAGATTCGGGGCACATCCGCCTCAAGCAAATCCCGAAGGTCTCGAGGCACCTGCATGGCACTGATGCGAGTCGTGGATCGCGACGGAGTCGAGCACGAAGTAGAGGGCAAGACCGGACTGAAGGTGATGGAGAATCTGCGCGAGCTCGACTACGGTGTGGCGGCCATCTGCGGCGGCATGTGCTCCTGCGCCACCTGTCATGTGTACGTGGATGCGGAGTGGCAGCCGCGGCTGCCGGCGATGATGTCGGATGAGCGCGAGCTGCTGTCGGAACTGTCGCACTACCGGGAGAATTCACGCCTCTCCTGCCAGCTCGAATTCACCGCGGAGCTTGCCGGGCTGCGTGTGCGGATCGCGCCCGACGAGTAGCGAGCGATGGCTGCCGCGAGTGTCGAGGTCGAGACCCGCGGCGCGGTGGCGCTCGTCACCCTGAACCGCCCGCAGAGCGGCAACACGCTCAACCTGCAGATGGCGATGGATCTGCTCGCCGCCGCCATGACCTGCGCGCGCAACGCCGCGGTGCGCGCGGTCGTTCTGACGGGCGCCGGCCGGCACTTCTGCTTCGGCGGCGATCTGCGCGGCATGGCCGCGCGCACCGGCGCCGGGAACGATTACGTGCGCGAGCTCACCACCTATCTGCACGCGGCCATCTCGCACTTTGTGCGCATGGACGCACCGGTCATCGCCGCGGTCAACGGCACCGCCGCGGGCGCGGGTGTCGGACTGGTGGCGATGGCCGATCTCGCGCTGTGCGCGAACAGCTCCAAATTCAACCTTGCCTACACCAACGTCGGGCTCACGCCCGATGCCGGCACCTCGTTTCTGCTGCCGCGGATCGTGGGCGTGAAGCGCGCCATGGAGCTGCTGCTGCTCAACCGCGCCCTGCCGGCCGCCGAGGCGCTCACCTGGGGCCTGGTGAACGAGGTGGTGAGCGATGAGCGGCTGCCGGCGCGCGCGCTGGAAATCGCCGAGCAGCTGGCGCGCGGGGCGAGCGGCGCGTTCGGGGCCACCAAGCGGCTGCTGGCGCATTCCCTCGGCGCCTTCGAGTCGCACATGGTTCTGGAGAGCGAGACCATTGCCGCTCATGCGGTGAGTCCCGAGGGCAGCGAGGGGATCAGCGCCTTCCTGGAAAAGCGCAAGCCGCAGTTCCCCGATAGGGGCCCGGGCTGAGCCTCGCGGCCGAGCGGCAGTCGTGGCGTGGTTCTACATCGTTCTGCTGCTCGGCGCACTCGGCGTGGTCGTGCTGCGCATCTATTTCAAGCTGCGCGAAGCGCAGAAGTCGCGCGCCGAGTCCTGGGACGAGCAGATGATCGGCCGGCTGCGTTCGCAGGGTTATGCGCCGTTCAACGACTACCCGGTGGATTTCTTCCTCGCGCTGCCGGATGAGGCCGCCTGCCAGGCGGCGCGCGCGCGGCTCGAGCCGGAGTTCCGGGTCGACGCCAAGCCGGTCGGGAACGACCGCGAGCTCGCCTTCAGCCTGCATGCCAGCAAGACCATGCGCCTCCTCGTGCCGGACGTGCAGGACGTCAGCCGCCGTCTGACGGCGCTCGCCACCGAGTACCACGGGCGTTACGACGGCTGGGCAGCGGGGAAAGCGCGAACCCAGCGCGCGGGGGCAGGCGCGGCCGGCGCGGCCGCGGCCAGCGCGGGCCAGGTTGAGGTGCGGGCGATCCTCAAGAGCTTTGAGACTCCGGACGAAACTCGCGCTCTCGAGCACGGCAAGTTCGAGCTGGTGCGCCTGGGCGGAATGACGCTCGGTCGCGCCACCTACCAGCCCGGGTGGAAGTGGTCGACGCACGTAGGCCCTGGCCTGGGACTGTCGCGCTGTTCGGTGGAGCACGTGGGACTCGTTCTAGCGGGAGTCGCGACCGCAGCGTTCGAGGATGGCACCGTCATCGAACTGCGCGCGGGGCAGCTTTTCTACATTCCCCCTGTGCCGCATGACAGCTGGGTGGTGGGCGACGAGCCGTACGTGTCGCTGCACTTTCTCGGAGCGGACAAGTACGCGCAAGCCTGAGCGGGCGATGGCGGGCGCAGCGCCGGGCGGCTGACCCTCAGCGCTTTTCGGTCTGGCGCCTGACGGCCTCGGCGGCGGCGGCGATCGCCTGCGGGTCGCCGAGATAGCGGCTGGCGCGCGGCTGCAGCTCGGCGTCGAGCTCGTACAGCAACGGCACGCCGGTCGGAATGTTGAGCTCGACGATTTCGCTCTCGGCGATGCGGTCGAGCATCTTGACCATGGCGCGCAGGCTGTTGCCGTGCGCCACGACCAGCGCAGAGCGGCCCGAGCGCAGCTCGGGCGCGATGCGCGCGTGCCAGAAGGACAGCACGCGCGCCAGTGTATCCTGCAACGACTCGGTGGCGGGCAGCGCGGAACTGTCGACGCCCGCGTAGCGGGGGTCGAAGCGCGGGTGGCGCGGATCGTCGCTGCCGAGCGGCGGCGGCGGAATGTCGTAACTGCGGCGCCAGATCTTCACCTGGGCTTCGCCGTGCTGCGCGACCGTCTGTGCCTTGTTGAGCCCCTGCAGCGCTCCGTAATGGCGCTCGTTCAGCCGCCAGGAGCGTTCCACCGGGATCCACATGCGATCCATCTCATCGAGCATGATCCACAGGGTGCGGATGGCGCGCTTCAGCACCGAGGTGAACGCCACGTCGACGCCGACATCCTGCGCGAGCAGCTCGCGTCCCGCCTGCGCCGCCTCGGCGCGGCCGGAGGCCGACAGATCGACGTCGGTCCAGCCGGTGAACAGGTTCTCGACGTTCCAGGTACTCTGGCCGTGGCGGACCAGGATGAGCTTGCCAGGCATTTCAGTTGGCGAGCTTGCGCACCGACTCCACCCCGACCGTCAGCGTGGCGAAGTCGCCGGCGCCCGCGGCGCGCATGTCCGCGAGCGTGCGCTGCCAGTGCGCCAGGTCCTTGCCGGCCGCTTCCACCCAGGCGGTGACGCGCGCCTCGGCGCTGCCGCGGTCCTTGCGTGCCAGCACCCGCTCGGTGAGCCGGCGCTGAACCCGCAGCGCCGCATCGCGCAGCCCGGTGCGGGCGATCGCCTGCCACGGGCCCTCGACGGTGAGCTTCTCGATGCGCGCGCGCAGCCAGTCAAAGCCGATGCGGGTGCCGACTTCGAAGTACACGCGGGCGGTCTCGGCGACTCTGACGCGATGCGCGGCGGCGATTTCCACGATGTCGAGCGCGGCGTTGAGCGCTTCGAGGCTGGCGACGCGCGCCGCGAGCGCGGGCGGCAGGCCCGCCTGGCCGTAGCGCGTGCGGCTTTCGTCAAAGCGCGCGAGCTCGGCCCCGGTGAGCACCTGGGCAATCTCCGCCTCCAGCTCGTGCACGCCGTCGCGGAACTCGCCCACGGCGGCATCGACCTGCAGAGCGCTGCTGCGCGAGCTGAGCAGCCAGTAGGTCGCGTGCCGCAGCAGGCGGCTGGTCTGAAATGCGGCCTCGTACTGGAGCTTCGCGGGCACCTTGTTGTCCAGCGCCTCGATGTGCTCCCACACGGCGCGCATCGTGAAGATCTCGCGCGCCGCCGTATAGGCGCGCGCAATCTGCGCCGGCTCCGCGCCGGTGTCCTCCTGCGCCCGCGGCACGAACGTCGGCCCCATGCGATTGACCAGGCTGTTGGTGGTGGCGGTGGCGATGATTTCGCGCCGCAGCCGGTGATGGGCGATGGCGCGCGGGAAGCGCTCCCGTACCGCGGCGGGGAAGTAGCGCTCCAGCTCCGCGGACAGGTAGGGATCCTCCGGCACGTCCGAGGCGAGCAGGTGGTTGTTGAGCCAGAGCTTGCTGTAGGCGAGCAGGATCGCGAGCTCCGGACGGGTGAGGCCGACGCCGCTCTTGCGGCGCTCGGCGAGCTCATCGTCGCCGGGCAGAAACTCGAGTGCGCGGTTGAGCTCGCCGGAGCGCTCCAGCGCGCGGATGAGATGCTGGAATTCCTGCAGGCGTGCCGTGGACTGCAGCTCGAGCGTGCTGAGCGCCTGGCCCTGCAGGTAGTTGTTGCGCAGCACCAGGGAGGCGACCTCGGAGGTCTGGCGCGCGAGCAGGCGGTTGCGATCGCCGCGCGACAGCTTGCCCTCCGCTACCTGCGGGTTGAGCAGGATCTTGATGTTCACCTCGACGTCGGAGGTGTTGACGCCGGCGGAGTTGTCGATGAAGTCGGTATTGAGGCGACCCTTGGCGAGCGCGTACTCGACGCGCCCGCGCTGCGTGAGGCCCAGGTTGCCGCCTTCACCGACCACCCTGGCCCGCAGCTCGCGGCCGTTGATGCGCACCGCGTCGTTGGTGCGGTCGCCGACCTCGGCATTTCTCTCGTCACTCGCCTTCACGTAAGTGCCGATGCCGCCGTTCCACAGCAGGTCGACCGGCAGGCGCAGGATGGCGCGGATGATCTCATTCGGCGGGGCGCTCGCGCTCTCCAGGCCCAGCAGCGCGCGCGCTTCCGGCGCCAGCGCGATCGATTTCGCCGCCCGCGGGAAGATGCCGCCGCCGCGGGAGAGTTTCCTGCGGTCGTAGTCGTCCCAGCTCGAGCGCGGCAGCGCGAACAGGCGGGCGCGCTCGGCGAAACTCAGCGCGGGTTGCGGGTCCGGATCGATGAAGATATGACGGTGATCGAAGGCGGCCTGCAGGCGGATGTGTCGCGATAGCAGCATGCCGTTGCCGAACACGTCTCCGGACATGTCGCCGATGCCGGCGACGCTGAAGTCCTGCTTCTGCGTGTCGAGGTCCATCTCGCGGAAGTGCCGCTTGACGCACTCCCAGGCACCGCGCGCGGTGATGGCCATTTTCTTGTGGTCATAGCCGGCGGAGCCGCCGGAGGCGAACGCGTCCCCGAGCCAGAAGCCGTATTCGGTGGCGATGGCGTTGGCGATGTCGGAGAAGGTGGCGGTGCCCTTGTCGGCCGCGACCACCAGATAGGCGTCATCGCCGTCGTGGCGCACGAGCTGCGCCGGCGGCACGATGCGCCCGGCGACGATGTTGTCGGTGAGGTCGAGGAGACCGCGGATGAAGGTCTGGTAGCAGGCCACCACCTCCGCCTGCACCTCCTCGCGCGTGCCGGCCGGCAGGCGCTTGGCGACGAAGCCGCCCTTGGCGCCGACCGGGACGATGAGCGTGTTCTTGACGTTCTGCGCCTTCATGAGGCCGAGAACCTCGGTGCGGAAGTCCTCGCGCCGGTCCGACCAGCGCAGGCCGCCGCGCGCGACGTAGCCCATGCGCAGGTGCACGCCCTCGACGCGCGGGCTATAGACGAAGATCTCGAATTTCGGCCGCGGCAGCGGCAGGTCCGGAATCTTCGCCGGGTCGAACTTGAAGGACAGGTAGCTCTTTGGCTGGCCGTCCGCGCCCGGCTGATAGAAGCTGGTGCGCAGCGTCGCCTCCACCAGGGTCAGGTAGGCGCGCAGGATGCGGTCGTCATCGAGGCTGCTGACCGCATCGAGTCCGGAGCGGATCTGCGCGACCAGATTCGTGGCATTGCGTTCGCCGCCGCGGTGGCTGCGGGAGGCCGCCGGCTCGAAGCGCGTCTGGAACAGGCGCACCAGGTTCCTGGTACGCCTGGCTGAAGGGCACGCCGGTCTGCAGCAGGTAGCGGCAGTAGGCGCGCAGCATCACGATCTGGCGCACGCTCAACTCGGCGCCTAGCAGCAGGCGGTTGAAGCCGTCGTTCTCCACCGCGCCGCTCCAGGCGGCGGCGAAGGCCTCGCGGAAGTTGCCCTCGATGCGCGCGATGTCCACGATGAGCCCGTCGCGCTGCTCGAGCTCGAAGTCCTGGATCCAGGCCGCGCCGCCCTCCGGCCACGCGAGCTCGTAGGGGCGCTCGGAGATCACGCGCAGCCCGAAATTCTCGAGCATCGGCAGCACATCCGAGATCGGCACCGGATCGCCGAGCTTGACGATCTTCAGATGCACCCGCTGCGGCGCCTGGCCCGCGGGGCGATGCAGGTTCAGCTGCAGCGCCTGCGGCTGCCGGCGCAGCGCCTCGAGATCCTCGAGATCCCCGAGCACCTCGCCCGGGGCCACATCCTCCTGGTAGGCGAGCGGGAACGCGTGGCCGTAGCGGCCCGCGAGCGCCAGTCCCTCGGCTTCGCCGCGGCGCTCGGTCAGCAGCTCCCGCAGCCGGTCCGCCCACGTCAGGGCCGCTTCCGCGATGCGCCGCTCGATCGCGGGGAAGTCGGCATGATGCCGCTGGCCCGGGTCGGTGCGCACCACGACGTGCAGGCGCGCGTGGCTCGAGCCGGAGAGCTGCGCGTGGCTCTCCACGCTGGTGCCGGCGAAGCCGGCACGCGCGATCTGCTCGATGCGCTGGCGCACCTCGGTGTTGTAGCGATCGCGCGGCACATACACCAGGCAGGAGTAGAAACGGTGATAGGGGTCGCGGCGCACCAGCAGCCGCACCGTGCGGCGCTCGTACAGGTTGACCACCCCGCGCACGATGCGGACGAGATCCGCGACCCCGGCCTGAAAGAGCTCGTCGCGCGGATAGGTCTCCAGCACGTTCAGCACCGCCTTGCCGTCGTGGCCGCCCGGGTCGAGGCCGAAGTGCTCGATGACGCGCTCGACTTTGCGGCGCAGCACCGGAATATCCCGCGGGCTGCCGTGATAGGCGGTCGAGGTCCAAAGTCCCAGGAAGCGGTGCTCGCCGTCGACCCGCCCACGACGATCGAAGATCTTGACGCCGACGTAATCGAGCAGCTCGCCGCGGTGCACGGTCGCGGTCGAGTTCGCCTTGGTCACGACCAGCAGCTCCGGCTCGCGCGCGCGCGCGCGCACGTCCCCGCGCAGGGTCGTGACGGTCGCACGCCGACCCTGCCGGCGCGCGCTGCTGAGGATGCCGAGACCGGAGCGCGCGTCGGGCACCAGGCGGTCCTCGGAGCGGCCGCGCTCGAGCCGGTAGCGACGGTAGCCGAGGAACACGAAGTGCCGGCCTTCCATCCAGTCGAGCAGGTGGCTCGCCTCGCTCACCTCGGCGGCCGGCAGCGGCGGGGGCTCGCCGTCCAGTCGCTGACCGCGAAGCGCACGTCGGCGAGGGTCACTTCCAGATCGCGCTGCAGCCGCTCGATCTGCGCCGGGTCACTGACGCGGTCGATTTCGTAGAGTTGCCAGGACTCGGGGTGCGCGGCCTGGGCGCCGTTGGCGCCGATATCAATGAGATGCCCGCGGCGGTCGCGGCGCACCTGCAGCACCGGGTGCACGATCAGGTGCACAGCGAGCTCGGCGCGGCTGAAGGCCATGCCGAGCGAGTCCACCAGGAACGGCATGTCGTCGGTGACCGTGACCACCAGGGTATGAGCTGACTCGAAGCCGTCGCGCTGCGCATCGGGGTTGAACACCCGCACCAGCGAACGGCCGGGGGCGCGCCGCGCGGCGAACGCCAGGTGTGCGAGCGCCGCCCCGGCGAGATGCCGCGGCGCGCGCTCGGCGAGGTCCTCTTCCGCCACACCGTGGAAGTAGGCGCGCAGGAAGCGCTGCGGCAGTTCGTTGCGGCCGCCGCTGCCGCAGGCGCGCGCGATGCGCTCGATCAGCGCGACGCGCGCGGCGGGGATGCTGCGGAGCAGCCGGCTTTCATCGACAGCAACTGGCGCGTGCATGCCCAATCATCCTGGTGGGAAAGCGGCGGTGCCGTGTGCGCGTGGCCGATTTCATGGCCGCGAGGGCCGGCCGCAGGTCCCGCAGTGTTGCGGCGCGCGATTATACCTTGTCGCGGCTGACACCCCGCGAGCGGGGCCGCGGGCTGCCGCGGCCGGGTGCCCGGTGCGCGGGCGGCTATAATCATCGCCCCCGCGCCAGCCGCGCGTCGCTGCTGCACCGAAGGTGAAGCCCATGAGCGAGCTGCACGACAACCCGATGGGCACGGATGGCTTCGAATTCGTCGAGTACACCGCGCCGGATCCGCAGCTGCTGCGCACGCTGTTCGAACGGCTGGGGTTCCCGGTGGTCGCGCGCCATCGCGCCAAGAACGTCACGCTGCACCGCCAGGGTGAGATCAACTTCATCATCAACGCGGAAGCTCAGTCCTTCGCACAGGCCTTTGCGCGCGTGCATGGTCCCTCGGCGTGCGCCATGGCGTTTCGGGTGCGCGACGCGGCCGCGGCGTTTCGCCGGGCGCTGCAACTGGGGGCCAAACCCGGACCGCAGAGCGCAGGCCCCATGGAGCTCAACATCCCCTGCATCGAGGGCATCGGCGGCTCACTCATCTACCTGGTCGACCTGTACGGCGAACGCTCGATCTATGACGTGGATTTTCGCCCCGTGGCGGGCGGCGCGGCAGGAGGCGCGTCGGCCGAAGGAGCCGGACTCACCCTGATCGACCATCTGACGCACAACGTCGGCCGCGGGCGCATGGACGTCTGGGCCGGCTTCTACCAGAAGCTGTTCAATTTCCGCGAGATCCGCTACTTCGATATCGAAGGCAAGCGCACCGGGCTCCTGTCGCGCGCCATGACGAGTCCGTGCGGCAAGATCCGCATCCCGATCAACGAGTCACAGGACGACAAGAGCCAGATCGAGGAATACCTGCGCGAGTATCACGGCGAAGGCATCCAGCACATTGCCCTCGCCACCGGCGACATCTACCGCACGGTGGACGTGCTGCGACGGCACGGAGTTGCCTTCCAGGACACGCCCGACACCTATTATGAGAACCTCGCCGCCCGCGTGCCCGGCCATCGGGAATCGCTGGCCGAGCTTCGCAGCCGCCGCATCCTGATCGATGGCAATCCCGAGAAGGGCGAGGGCCTGCTGCTGCAGATCTTCACGCAGAACGTCATCGGTCCGATCTTCTTCGAGATCATCCAGAGGAAAGGCAACGAGGGGTTCGGTGAGGGCAACTTCCGCGCCCTGTTCGAGTCCATCGAGCAGGACCAGATCCGGCGCGGCGTGATCTGAGACCCCTGAGCGGCGCGGACTGAAGATCTCCCCGCCAGCCAGGAATGGGAGGAGCACGAACGTGAAATGGTCGCTCACTCTGGGTTTGCTCCTGCTCACCGTGCTCGGGCAAGCGACCCGAGGTGAGGAGCAGCAGCGGCTGGCATCGATCGGAGACCTGAAGCTCGAGAGCGGCGGCGTCATTCGCGACTGCGTGATCGGGTACCGCACTTTCGGCGGCCTCGATCCCGGGAAATCCAACGCCGTCCTGTTTCCCACCGCCTTTGGCTGGAGATCGGCGGCGCTCGCGAGCCGCATCGGGCCCGGCAAGCTGATCGACAGCGGCAAGTATTTCGTCATCGCCGTGGATTCGCTCGGCGATGGGGTCTCGTCTTCACCTTCCAACAGCAAGAGTCAACCGGGGCTCGGTTTCCCCGAGTTCTCGATCCGCGACATGGTGAACGCGGAGCACAAGCTCCTCGTCGGGACCCTGCACCTGCCGCACCTGCGGGCGGTGCTCGGATTTTCCATGGGCGGGATGCAGGCTTTCCAGTGGGCGGTTTCCTATCCCGACTACGCGGACAAGATCGTCTCGATCGTCGGATCACCGCAGCTCACGGCCTACGATCTGCTCCTGTGGCGCAGTGCGCTGCTGGCGCTCGAGTCCGACCCGGACTGGAAGCAGGGCCAATATTCGCGCCAGCCGGCTCTGCATCTGATGAACATGGTGCAGGCGCTGGCGCTGTACACGCCGGAGTATGTCGCCGTGCATACCCCGCCCCGGGAGTATCAGAAATTCGAGACTGAGCTGGCACAGGGTCCGGATGACCTGGACGCAAACGACACGCTGCGGCAGATCCAGGCCATGCTCTCCGCCGATGTCGCCGCGCCTTTCGACGGGTCGCTGCAACGCGCCGCGACCAGCGTGCGAAGCCAGGCGCTGGTGATCGTCAGCCGGCACGACCATCTCATGAACCCGCGCCCGGCGTCGGACTTTGCGGGGATGCTGCACGCGCGCCTGATCGAGCTGGACAGCGAGTGCGGGCACCGCGCCCATGCCTGCGAGATGAAGCGGGTCGGCGCAGCCGTGGCGGACTTCCTGGAGAACTAGGGTCGCGGCTGAAAGCGCCTGCGGCGCTTACCTCGCTCTCCGTCCCGAGGACCGGCACGTCGGCTCAGGACTGAAGCTCGGGCAGGTTGCGGAAATACTCGAGCGCGCCGGCGTTGGCGAGTGCGTCCAGGTTCTTGACCGGCAGGCCGTGGATCACGTTGCGCACCGCGAGCTCGGTGACCTTGCCCGACAGGGTCCGCGGGATGTCCGGAACGGCGATGATCTTCGCCGGTACGTGCCTGGGGGTGGTGTGCGTGCGGATGGTGGAGCGGATCTGCTGCTGCAGGACTTCGTCGAGCTCGGCCCCGTTCTGCAGGCGCACGAACAGCACGATCCGCACATCGCCCTGCCAGTCCTGAGCCACCGCCAGCGCCTCGAGAATCTGCGGCAGGCTCTCGACCGCGGCATAGATTTCCGCAGTGCCGATGCGCACACCGCCCGGATTGAGCACCGCATCCGAGCGGCCGTAGATCACCACGCCATCGTGCTCGGTGAGCGCCGCGTAGTCGCCGTGGTACCAGACACCGGCGAAACGCTCAAAGTAGGCGGCGCGGTACTTCGCTCCCGTGGGATCGTTCCAGAGCCCGACCGGCATCGAGGGGAACGGCGCCGTGCACACCAGTTCGCCGCGCTCCCCGCGCAGTGGCCGGCCGGCGTCGTCGAAGATGTCGACCGCCATGCCGAGTCCGCGGCACTGGATCTCGCCGCGATACACCGGCCGCGTGGGACACCCAAGTGCGAAGCACGAGACGATGTCGGTGCCGCCGGAGATCGAGGCGAGTTGCAGGTCGGCCTTGACGGCGCCATAGACGTAGTCGAAGCCCTCCGGCAGGAGCGGTGACCCGGTGGACAGCACGGTGCGCAGCGCCGTGAGATCCACGGCCTGTGCCGGAACGAAGCCGCTCTTTTGCAGCGCCGAGAGGTACTTCGCGCTGGTGCCGAAGATCGTGATGCGCTCCTCCTGCGCCATGTGCCACAGCACCCCGGGGTGCGGATGGAAGGGACTGCCGTCGTAGAGCACCAGCGTCGCTCCGGTGGCGAGCCCGCTGACGAGCCAGTTCCACATCATCCAGCCACAGGTCGTGAAGTAGAACAGCCGGTCGCTGCGCTTCAGGTCGGTGTGCAGCAGGTGCTCCTTCTGATGCTGCAGCAGCGTGCCGCCGGCGCCGTGCACGAGGCACTTCGGTCTGCCGGTCGTGCCGGACGAATACAGGATGTACAGCGGATGGTCAAAGGGTAGCGGCACGAACGATGCGGCGCGCTCGCTCGCGCCGAACTCCTGCCAGAGGCTGGCGCGGCCGCGCGCCGCCCCCAGTGCCGCCAGCGGCGGCTGCGCATCGACATACGGGATCACCACCACGCGCTCGACCGCCACCAGCTGCGCCAGCGCCTCGGACATGGGCTGGAGCGAATCGAGTTGCTTGCCGGCGTAGAAGTAGCCGTCGGCGGTGAACAGCACCTTGGGTTGAATCTGCCCGAAGCGATCGAGCACGCCGCGCACGCCGAAGTCCGGCGAGCACGACGACCAGGTCGCGCCGACGCTCGCCGTGGCGAGCATCGCGATGGCCGCCTCCGGCAGGTTCGGCACAAAGCCGGCGACGCGGTCACCGGCCACCACGCCCGCAGCGCGCAGTCCCGCGGCCACGCGTGCCACCTGCGCCCGCAGCTCCCGGTACGAGAGTGTCCGGCGCGCGCCGCGCTCGTTGCGGAACACCAGGGCCGGCTGATCGTCCTCGAACTTCAGCAGGTTGGCGGCGAAGTTCAGCCGGGCGCCGGGAAAGAAGCGCGCCCCCGGCATGCGCCCGGCGTGCTCGATCGCAGGTCCCGCGCCCCATTCCGCGCGCACATCCGCGAAGCGCGCCAGCTCGCTCCAGAAATGCCCGGGCTCGGCCAGTGACCAGGCGTACAGCTCCCCGAATTCGCGCAGCTGCGTGCCGCGGCGCGCGTTCACGCAGCCCATGAAGCGTGTCAGGTTCGCATCCGCGATGCGCGCGCGGGAGGGTCGCCACAGTTCAGACATGCCAGGCTCCGCGGCTACAACGACTGGTAGTTGGGTCCCGAGCCCCCCTCGGGTGTGGTCCAGGTGATGATCTCGTACGGGTCCTTGATGTCGCAGGCCTTGCAGTGCACGCAGTTGGCGGCGTTGATCTGCAGCCGGCGCCCGCCGTGGCCGTCGTCCACCATCTCGTAGACCCCCGCCGGGCAGAAGCGCTCGCACGGATTGCCGAACTCCCGCGCGCAGCGCTGCGCGCAGATGCCGGTGTCGGCCACTTTCAGGTGCACCGGCTGGTTCTCCTCGTGTGCATTGCCGGCGAAGAACACGAACGACACCCGGTCGCGCGGCGGCAGCGTGCGCTCGACCCAGTGGCGCTGCGGAGAGGCGAACTCATCGAGCTTGTGCAGAGCCGACCAGTCGGCGGTGTTCCTGAGCGTCCAGGGCGATCGGCCGCAGGTGAGCGTTTCCCAGGCGGAGTTGACGAGCCCGAGCCACAGGCCGCGCTTGAAGGCGGGCTTGAAGTTGCGCACCCGCCGCAGCTCGCGGCCGCCCTGGGAGGCGCGCCACCTGGCATCGAAGCCGCGGCCGGCGCCGGTCTGCGCGATGTGCTCCCCGGCGAGCGCGCCGCAGCGGATCGCCTGATGCACGCCCTTGATCTTGGCGAAGTTCAGCGTCCCACCCGCATCGCCGATGAGGATCGCGCCCGGCATCTCCAGCGTCGGCGTCGACTGCCAGCCGCCGGCCGCCACCGCGCGCGCACCCGCCGAGACGATCTCCCCGCCCTCGAGCAGCTTCTTCACGCTGGGGTGATTCTTGTACTGCTGAAAGGCCTCGAAGGGCTGCAGGCGCGGATCCTGGTAGTCGAGCCCGACGATATAACCGACGTACACACGGTCGTTGTCCAGGTGATAGAGGAAGCTGCCGGCATAGGTGTGCGAGTCCGCCGGCCAGCCCAGCGCATGCTCGATGCGCCCCGGGCGCACGCGTCCGGCGGGCAGCTGCCACAGCTCCTTGAACCCCAGGGCAAAGGTCTGCGGGCAGTGCCCGCGGCTGAGGTCGAATTTCGCGATCAGCTGCTTGGAGAGCGAGCCGCGGGCGCCTTCCGCGAGCACCGTGAGGGGGGCGTGGATCTCCACGCCGGCGGTGAAGTTCGGGCCGGGCTTGCCGTCGCGGTCCCGCCCCATGTCGCCGGTGCGAACTCCCTTGACCGCACCGCGCTCATCGAACAGGGCCTGCGCGGCGGCAAAACCCGGGAAGATCTCGACGCCGGCGCCCTCGGCCTTGTGCGCGAGCCACGGCGTGAGCTGCCCGAGCGAGATGATGTAGTTGCCGTGGTTGTCGAACGGCGTCGAATGCGTCATCGAGCGCGGCAGCAGCTTCAGCAGCAAACCGGGAACCGGCTTGAACGAGCCGCTGCGGGTGAGGATGCGGAAGTCGTCCTGCGCCGCCGGCACCTTCATGCCGGGGTACTCGCGGCTCCATTCCGGCAGCAGCTGCTCCAGCGGTCCGGGCTCGAGCACCGCGCCCGAGAGCGAGTGGGCGCCGACCGCGGCGGCTTTCTCCAGAACGCACACGCTGGCGGCGGGCTTGAGCTGCTTCAGGCGGATCGCGCACGCCAGGCCCGCAGGGCCCGCACCCACTATGACGACGTCATACTGCAGACGTTCGCGTTCGATCGTGCCCGCTGCGCTGCTCGCGTCAGTCACTGCCTGCCCCCTTGGCTCCGCTGCCGCAGACGTGCGTGCGGCGATTATTTCGGCTGCATGCGGATCGCGCCATCCAGGCGGATCGTTGTGCCATTCAACATCGTGATCTCGAACACACTCGCCACCAGCTGCGCGAACTCCTCCGGGTTGCCGAGGCGGGCCGGAAACGGGACCTGGGCCGCGAGCGAGTCCTGCACCTCCCTGGGCATGCCGTCCATCATCGGCGTATGGAAGATGCCGGGGGCGATCGACACGCAGCGGATGCCGAAGCGCGCCAGCTCGCGCGCGATCGGCAGCGTCATGCCGGCGACCGCCGCCTTGGTGGCGGAGTAAGCGGCCTGGCCGATCTGGCCTTCGAAGGCGGCGACCGAGGAGGTGTGAATCAGCAGCCCGCGTTCACCGTCGGGCCCCGGCGTGTTGTGTTGCATGAGGGCGGCGGCGGCCTTGTCGCACAGGAAGGTGCCGA
>VBNP01000082.1 GCA_005877965.1 Gammaproteobacteria bacterium
TTGGGCGCGTCTTCGGCGCACAGGCCGCTGCTGGCGGCGAGGAAAAGGGCGACGAGCGTGGTGGTGAAGCTGGTTTTCATGGCATCCCCTGTCAGCCTTGTGGGGATACTGTAGCGGATGCGTAGTCCCTACGACCCGACTCTCAGGTGCGCCGCTCGCGCCTCGGGACCGAGCGTCGTGACCAGGATGAGCGCAAGCGCGACGACTGCCAGCGTCCACGCGAGAATGCGCGCGTAGTCACCGCCGTGCGACTCGGCGAAGCCGGCCTGAAACGGCGCCATCCGCGACATGGCCAGGTTGCCGAGTTGGTAGGCGAAGCCCGGCAGGATGGCGCGTACCGAGGGCGGTGACAGCTCGTTGAGATGGGCGGGCACGATGCCCCACGCGCCCTGCACCATGAACTGCATGAGGAACCCGCCGACCGCGAGCATGACCGCCGTGTGGGAGTAGGCCCATAGCGGGATCATGGGCAGCGCGAGCGCAGCCGCCAGCGCGATCGCACCTCTGCGACCCAGCCGCTCGGACAGCGTCCCGAAACAGATCCCGCCCGCCAGCGCGCCCAGGTTCATGACCAGGGCGATGTTACCGGTTGTCGCTGCGGAGAACCCGTGCTGCACCTGCAGGAAGGTCGGATACAGATCCTGCGAGCCGTGCGAGAAGGCGTTGAAGCAGGCCATCAACAGGACCAGATAGCACAGCGTCGGGAAGTAGCCTTTCACCGCGGCCCAGAGGACGGCGGCTGATGCGCGCCGCGGCGCGACGCCCGCCAGCCAGGCAGGGGATTCCTCGACTCCGTAGCGGATGTACAGCACCAGCAGTGCCGAAGCCGCGCTGACGATGAACATGCCGCGCCAACCGACGTGAACGAACAGGTACGCAAACACGATCGACGCCAGCAGATAGCCGATCACGTAGCCTTCCTGGAGCAGTCCGGAGAAAAAGCCGCGGCCCTTCGCCGGCAGCGTTTCGAGTGCCAGTGCGGCACCCACGCCCCACTCACCGCCCATGGCGAAGCCGAACAGCGCACGCAGCGCGAGCAGGGTCGCGAGATTGGGCGCGAAGGCCGTGGCGAGTTGCACCGCCGAGTAGCTGGCGACGTTCAGCATCAGGATCGGCCGTCGGCCATACTTCTCGGCCAGCCAGCCGAACACCAGTGCCCCGACCGGACGGAACGCCAGGGTGAGGAAGATCCCTTCGGCCACCGACTTCACGCTGGTGTGGAACTCGCCGCCGATCGCCTTCAGGCAGAAGACGAAAATGAAGAAGTCGAACGCGTCCAGCGACCACCCACCGAGCGCGGCAAAGTACGCGTGGAATTGCGCGCGCGTCAGCATCCGGAAGGGGTTAGCCACGGCTACTCCGATCGGGTTACGGAATGAAATGGACTACTTGATGGTCGCGGCGCCGACCTTGCAGGCGACCTCGTCCTGCGAGCCGGTGCCCCCCGAGCATCCGATGGCGCCGATCAGCCTGCCACCCTGCACGAGCGGGATACCGCCACGCGAGGCAATGACCCCATCCAGGGTCATCACGTAGTGGTAATTGCTCTGCTGAATGGCGGACTCGAACGCCTTGGTTTCGCGGCGGAATGTCACGGCAGTTCGCGCCTTGTGCTCCGAGATCTGGATTGACGCGAGCTGCGCTCCATCCATGCGCTGGAAGGCGACCAGGTTGCCTCCCGAATCCACGACCGCGACATTCAACTTCCAATCATGCTTCTTGGCTTCGGCGACCGTCGCGGCAATGGCGGCCTCGGCGTGCTCGAGCGATATGGGTGTGCCATAGGGAATGTCGAACGGCATCTTGTCCGGCACCGCATCGAGGGGATTCGTCGCAGGCGTCTGTTGCGCATGAATCGGCGTGGGGCCAGGCAAGCCGATGCCCAGCACGGCCAGGATCACGACAGTTCGTGCCGACATGGTGGTGCTCTGGTGCTGCCCAGGGACTGCGAGTCTACCCCTTCCGCAGGATCGGGAGGCGCTGACTCGCGGCGCAGCCGCGCGTGTTGCTGCGGTGCCGGTTTGACCGTGACACCGGGACAGGCATAGATTCGCGGATTCGCATGAAACCAGCCCCGGAGGGAGCCATGAACACTTTGATTGGGGTTGCTGCTTTCGCTCTCAGCCTCATTGCCACCGCGTGTTCGGCGGGCCCGCCAACCTCCGGACCACCGACGGGATATCCCAAGCCTGCTCCGCCGGCGCCCACGGGCTTCGACAATGCGAGCAACGGCGTCGCAGACGATGCAACACACCAGGCGGATCAGTCGAAGTTCGAGGAATTCGAAGCGATCGACGACGGCCTCGGACCGCTCTTCAACGCGCAGTCCTGCCGCGAGTGCCACCAGAACCCGGTCAGTGGCGGCATCAGCCAGGTGCTCGAGCTGCGTGTCGGCCACAAGGGCCCCGACGGCACGTTTCAGAACCCGGAAATTCCGATCAACGGCGGTTCCGTGATCATCAAGGGGCGCTCGCTGGTGAACCAGCGTGCCATCTGTCCCAACGCCGCCTTCCCCACGACCGACATTCAGGAGCGTGTACCGGAGTCGGAAAATATCCGTGCCTTTCGCGTTTCAGTGAACCTGCTCGGCGACGGCTTCGTCGAGGCGGTCGATGATTCGACCCTGATCGAAATTTCCAGAAAACAATGCCACAAGGACCACGGCAAGATTTGCGGGCTGGTTCTCTACGTCCCGATCCTCGAGTCCCCGGGCGCGACTCGGGCCGGACGCTTCGGCTGGAAGAACCAGCACGCGAGCCTCCTTTCATTCTCCGCCGATGCCTACGTCAATGAAATGGGAATCACCAACGCGCTCATTGCCGACGAAGTGACCGAGCTGTGCAACACTGTGTCCCAACCCAACAATAAACCCGAAGCGGATGGCCTCGCCGACATCGATCACTTCGCGCGCTTCGTGCGCGCTACCAAGGCTCCGGCCCGCGATGTCCGGCAAGCTGCGACCGCTGCGGCCAGGAAAGGCGAGACGCTGTTCACCACCGTCGGCTGCGATATCTGCCATGTCCCGACGATGACCACCGCCGCCGCGGGCACCGTCGTGAACGGCGGGAAATTCGCCATTCCCGAGGCGCTCGGAAACAAGACATTCCATCCTTACAGCGACTTCCTGCTGCACGACGTCGGCACGGGCGACGGCATCGTCATTGCCCAGGCAGAGCACTACGGCAGGCACATGCAGCAGATCAAATGGAAGGACATATCGCCGGAGAGCTGGCGCTCGACCGCCAACCGAATGCGCACCGCCCCGCTCTGGGGTGTGCGTACGCATCCGATGCTGATGCATGATGGCGCGTCGATGACGTTCCGCGAGGCCATCCTCCGCCATCGCGGCGAAGGCCGCGAGGTGACCGAGCGCTTTGAAAGGCTGAGCCAGGCCGATCAGCAGGCGATCGTGGAGTTCCTGAAATCTCTCTGAGGCAAAAGGGTTGCGCCGCCGGCACGGATCCCTCGAGGGGCCGTGCTGCGGGTCCGCCGCGCGCCGCTCGCGCCATGCAACTGTTGGTGTCGGTAAAGGAACAGGAGCAGCGCCACCAGGGTGCCCCCGGGCAGCAGGATCTCCAGCATCAGGTACGGCCCCAACCTGCGCGCCAGCTCCCATGTCATCCCCACGCCTCTCACGACACATTGCATTTGCGGCCTCTCGATCGGGTAGTCATCGCGTACAGCAGGTAGACGAACGAGGGCGCTCGAAATCGACACACGGCAGTACCGATCGCTCCGACCTTGGCAGGACCAGCCATGACCGACGTTCCGGCAACGTCCCGCCGTCGCGACCGCGGGCGCGCCCAGCGCTCCACCGGTCCCTCGCTCGCGCCCCTGCCGCGGCTCACCAATCGCTGGACACCGCTGGAGATTCTGACCGCCGAGCAGGTCGAACGCATTCTGGTCGCGGCCTTCGAGGTTCTCGAGCAGGCGGGTCTCGAGATCCGCAGCCCCGCGGCACGCGAGGTCTACCGCCGTGGCGGAGCGCTGGTGGACGAGGCGACCCAGATGGTTCGCCTGGGGCGCGACATGGTCGAGGCGCACCTCGCCCATGCGCCCGAGCGCTTCGTGCTCCATGCCCGCAATCCCGAGCGGCATCTGCACGTCGGCGACCATGTGGTCAATTTCGGACCCGTCACCGGCGCCCCGCACATCCGCGATCTCGAGGGCGGACGTCGCTACGGCGACCTCGAAGGGTTTCGCAACATCCTCAGGCTCACCCACAAGCTCGGCATCCTGCACTGGCAGGGTGGCATTGTGGTCGAGCCGGTCGACATCCCGGTGGCGGTTCGCCATCTGCTGACCTATCAGGCTCACATCGAGTGCGCAGATATCGTGTGGGCGGCGCGCGGCATCGGCGGCGTGCAGGCGCAGGACGCGATCGCCATGTCGGCCATCGAGCACGGCTGCACGGTCGAGGAGCTGGCGGCGCGTCCCACGCTGATGACGGTGACCAACGTCAACTCACCGCGCCGGGTGGATGAGGAGATTCTCGACAACATCATGGTGATGGCCCGCCATGGCCAATGCGTGGTCATCACGCCCTTCACGCTCATGGGGGCGATGGCACCGGTCACGCTGGCCGGCGCGCTGGCGCAGCAGACGGCCGAGGCGTTAGGGATCGTCACGTTGTGCCAGATGCTGCGTCCCGGCACCCCGTGCGTGATGGGAGGCTTCACGTCCAACGTCGACATGCGCACCGGCTCGCCCGCCTTCGGCACGCCGGAGTATTGCAACGCGGTACTGGCCAGCGCGCAGATCGGCCGCCGCCTCAAGATCCCGGTGCGCACCAGCGCGGTGAACGCCGCGCCGGTGGTGGACGCGCAGTCGACCTACGAGACCGCGTTTTCGCTGCAGGCGGCGATCCTCAGTCACAGCCACCTGATCAACCATGCGGCCGGCTGGCTGGAAGGCGGACTGTCGGCCTCGCTCGAGAAGATCGTCGTCGACGCGGAACTGCTGCGCAACTGGGCCGAAATGCTCAAGCCAGTCACTTTCAGCGACGACGACCTCGCGGTGCAGGCCATCAAGGACGTCGCGGTAGGCGGGCACTTCTTCGGCTCATCGCACACGCTCGCCCGCTACGAGTCCGCGTTCTACCGTCCGCTGCTCTCCGACTGGTCGAACTTCGAGAACTGGACCGATGCCGGCGCCCGCAATGCCAGCGAACGCGCCACCGGCATCTGGAAGAAGATGCTCGCCGAGTACCTGCCGCCGCCCCTCGATCCCGCCGTCAAGGAAGCCGTCGACGCGTACGTGGCTCGCAGGACGCGTGAGCTCGGGGACGCGGTACCGGCGTGAGCGAGTGGATCATGAACGCCCGCATGTACGCGGTGACGCCGGCGGTGGAGGCCGGTTGGCGCGCGCTCCTCGAGCACATCACGCAGGAAGCGCAAGTGCCGCTCACCTATGTGCCTCATCCGGCGCCGCAGCCGCTCGAGGAGCTGTGGTCGCGAGGCGATCTGGGATCGGTGTTCATGTGCGGGTATCCGATCGCTCTGAAGCTCGCGCCGGTGACACCGATCGCAGCACCCATCCCGCGCGCTGGTTGGGCGGCTCATCGCGCCGTGTATCGCTCGGACCTGATCGTACGGCGGGATGCCGGCTACCTGGCGCTCGAGGACACCTTCGGCGGGCGCGCGGGTTGGACGGTCGCGCACTCCCAGTCGGGATTCAACGCCTTCAGGCACCATCTGCTCGCCTACCGCACGCCGCAGCGGCCGACGCTCTACGCCGAGATGGTCGGGAACATGGTGACCGCGCGCAACGTCCTGGACGCGGTCCGCGAGGGACGCATCGACGTCGGGCCGCTCGACGCCTACTGGCACATGCTGATCGCGCGACACGCGCCGCAGCTCACGGCGGGCATCCGGGTGCTCACCTCGACGCCCGTGACACCGATGCCCGCGTTCGTCGCCGCCGCCGCCGCGCCCGCGGACATGGTGGCGCGACTACGCGCGGCGTTCACGCGCGCTGCGCGACGTCCGTGGTTCGGTCCACTCGCCGATCTTCTGCTGCTCGAGGGTTTTGCCGAAGCGACCGAGGCGTCGTTCGCGCCGCTGCTGGAGTGGGACGCGCAAGCGCAGGCGGCCGGATTCCCTCTGCCGGCCTGAGCGATCGGCGCGGCGCTCACCGCCTGAGCTGCGCTCAGGCGGACCGCGTGGGCACCCGGCCGCTCGGGTGCCGGAGCGCATCGTGCGGGCGAAACAGGAAGCGGCGCGCTACGTCGAAGTAGGTGCGATAGACGAGCCCGCCGTTTTCCGCGATCAGGCGATCGCGAACGAGGCGGTAGCGGGCGGGGTATTCGTACCACGGGATCGCCGGCGCTTCATGGTGCAGCGCGTGCAGATTGTTGAACAGGAACAGCGGACCCAGGATCCACGACCCCTCGACCAGCGCGATGCGCTCGCGCACCTGCGGCCGTGCGCGATGCTCTGCGAAAGAGCGGATCAGTGTCAGGCTGGTTCCGGGGATCGCCATGGCCAGGACGTAGATCGAGAGCGGTATGCCGCAGACGATCTTCACCCAGACGATCACCGGGATGCACCACAGCGCGTGCTCGAGCCACACCGCCCGTACCCCGTCCTGGTTCCTGATCAGCGCGCGCGACTCGGCACTCAGAAAGCGGCCGATGGCCCAGAAGGCGCCGATGGTGACCCGCCCGGCGAGGGTCTGTTGCAGCTGCACGATCACCCGCGTGAGAGGTCTCAGGCGTGCCCAGTCCTCCGGCGTCCAGTAGTAGGACTCCGGGTCATCGAGCGGGTCGGTGAGTCGCTCGTCGACGTGGTGTGCCCGATGACTCTGGCGGTAACGCTCGAATGGCAGCCACAGCGCCAAGGGCACGATGGCGATCAGCCGGTTGACGCCGTCCCAGCGGGTCGGGTGTCCGTGCACGATCTCATGCTGGAGCGAACCGTGCAGCGTGATCAGCACCGCGGCGATCGGGGCCACGATCGCCAGTGGCCAATGACCATAAGCGAAAGTGATCGCGAGCCATCCGCCGTAGGTCACCAGCACGATGAGCAGCGTCGGCACTTCCACCGACACGCGGCGCTGGTGTCGCGCGGCGCTTGCGCCGGGCGCATCCGGATCGGTCGTGGTTACGGCGAGGTTGTTTGGCGTCATCCGACAAAGCCCTTCCGCCAGCACGGAAACGGGGAGCTGAGCAAATGCCACGTGCTGTCGGAAACGGGCTGATTCTACCTAAAGTCGCCCCGCAGCGCCGTCGAGGCTTGCGCTTCCGGGAACTGAGTCTCATGCGATGCGGGCGCTCGGGCAAAGGCACCGCTTGCGCCCAAACCGTCGGCTGCACTTTGTCGCTCGCCGCGCAAGTGATAACGGCGGTGATCGGTGCGTTCCCGTGTGCCGCCCAACCCGTACGTAATCGGCTCATGGGGGAAAATAGGTACTGGCCGGGCGTCATCACAACGCTTACCCTTGGCGCCATCGCGAAATCCGTTACCGGCGTCCTCGACAAATCGAGGAAGCGCCGGGGACGACAAACAAACAGCAGGGAGGCGACACATGCCTATTCCAACGGGAGCCTTTGGATTCATCTGCCGCGGCGTTGTTGCATTTGCGCTTGTCGCCTTGATACCGATCTCGGCCACCGCACAGTCCGCCGGCCGGCACGCATTTCAGCGCATCACGGGAACCGCAATTCCAGGCGGCGCGCTCAACCACCGCCCGCAGACGGTCGTGCTCAAAATGGCCGGCGATCCGGTCGCCGTAGTGCGCAGCCGGGTGCCAGGCAAGCAGCTCGCCGAGGCGCAGCGGCAGTCGATCGAGCGCGACCTGCGTAGCAGGCAGGACACGATCGTGCCGTCCATTCGGAGAATGGGCGGCACCGTGCTGGGGCAGTTCCAGCACGCCATCAACGGCATCAAGGTGCGCGGCACGCCCGAGCAGGTCAGGGCGTTCGCTGCGCTGCCGGGAGTCGTCGAAGTCAAGGCGGTTCGGACCTATCACCTCGTCAATGCGGAAAGCGTGCCCTTCATCGGTGCGCCGCAGGCGTGGCAGGGCCCGCCCGGGGTGCATGGTGAGCACGTCCGCATAGCGGTCATTGACACCGGGGTGGACTACACGCACGCGAACTTCGGCGGGCCCGGCACGCCCGCGGCCTTCAACACGGCGTTCGCCAGCAGCACGCAGCCAGCTGACTCGACGCTGTTCGGCCCCAACGCGCCGAAAGTCAAGGGCGGCACGGACCTGGTGGGCGATGCCTACGATGCACGTTCCACCGACCCTGCCGTTAACACGCCGCAGCCGGACACGAACCCGCTCGACTGCAACGGGCACGGCAGCCACACCTCCGGCACCGCCACCGGATTCGGCGTGACCTCCGCAGGCACCACCTTCAAGGGATCGTACGACGCTAACACACCCGGTCAGTCGTTCATCATCGGTCCGGGCGTCGCGCCGCTCGCGGATCTCTACATGGTGCGCGTGTTCGGCTGCAGCGGCAGCGCGACGACCCAGGTCGTGGTCGACGGCATCGACTGGGCGGTCGCGCACGACATGCAGGTGATCAGCATGTCGCTCGGTTCGGATTTCGGCAACGAGGACGACGCGGATGCGGAGGCGTCCGAGAACGCGGTCAACGCCGGCGTGGTGGTCGTCGCCTCCGCGGGAAATGCGGGCACGATTCCCTACATCGTGGGCACTCCGAGCACCGGTGAAAAAGCAATCAGCGTCGCCGCTGTCGATTCACACGCCTCCTACCCCGGCGAAGCGCTGGCGCTCGCACCGACGGGTGGTATCACGGCACTGGACTCCAACGGCATCGCCGCCGCCAATGGCACGCCGCTCCAGGTGGTCGTGCTCAAGAATACCTCGGGCGGCGTCTCGCTCGGCTGCGACCCCGCCGAGTACACGGCCGCGGGAGTCACCGGCAAGCTCGTGGTTACGGTTCGCGGCACCTGCGCGCGCGTGGCGCGGGCGATTTTCGGCCAGCAGGCCGGCGCCGCCGCGGTCGCGATGATCAACAACGCTACGGGCTACCCACCCTACGAAGGGCCGATCAATTCGGTGACCATACCGTTCCTGGGCGTGCAGGGCCCGTCGACCACGAACACCGACGGTGCGACCCTCGCAGCCTCCACCACGGCGGTGTTCACGGCCACGACGACGATTGCGAATCCGACCTTCCGGCACTTCGCGTCGTTCAGCTCCGCGGGCCCGCGTGGAGGCGACGGTCACCTGAAGCCGGACATCTCGGCGCCTGGGGTCAGCGTGTTCTCGACCGCAGTTGGCACCGGCAACCAGGGCTTCTTCCTATCGGGAACCTCGATGGCGGCACCGCACGTGGCGGGCAGCGCCGCGCTCGCCATACAGGCGCACCCCGGCTGGGACGCGTCCGAAGTGTCCGCTGCGGTCGTCAACACCGCGGACGCGACCCAGCTCGCCGGCTATTCGGCGCCCCTCGGCGGCAACGGGCTGGTGCAGCCCTTCGGTGCGACGCAGACTTCGGTCATCGCACACGCCGGGGATGGCACGCCGAGCGTCAGTTTCGGCGTGGCGGAGCTCACGCGCGACTTCAGCGGTGACGGGCTCATCGTCGTCGAGAATCAGGGCAACACGCCGGCGAGCTTTGCGCTAAAGGTCGTGCAGGGGGCGGGCGCCGCCCACACGGCCAGCGTCTCGCCGGCTTCGATCACGCTCGGGGCACACCAGAGCCGAACGGTGGACGTGAGGCTCGCGGTGCCGGCGGCGACGGTCGGTGATTCCGGCGTATTCCGCCAGGTGCAAGGTCGGGTGGTCATGACCCCGACCAGTGGCAACAACGGCGTCGCGTTGAGCGTGCCGTACTACCTGGTGCCGCGCGCCCGCTCGCTGGTCAATGCGCAGCTGACCGCCTCCGGCGGCTCGCGCTCGATCGCCCTTAGCAACCGCTCGGGCGGGATCACCGGCACGGCCGACTTCTACGCCTGGGGCCTGCGCGGCAGCAATTCCGCGCTCGGCTCAATCGGGCTGCGGGCCGTGGGTGTGCAGTCCTTCCCCGACGGCGCCAATACGCTGCTGGTGTTTGCGGTGAACACTTTTGGCCGCACCTCGAACCCGGTGACGAACGTCTACGACGTGCTGGTGGACGTCGACGGCGATGGCATAGCGGACTATGACATTGAAGCCGCCGATCTCGGCCTCTTGACCGGCACCGGCTCGTTCGACGGACGGATGGCGGTCGCCGTGTTCAACCTACACAACACCACGGCACCGGGAGTGATCAAGTTTCTTGCGGTCGCACCCACCGACGGCACCACGGTGCTAATGCCGTTCTTGGCCGCTGATGCGGACATTACGGCCACGAACCCGCGGTTCAGTTACGTCGCCCAGACGTTCGACCTGCTGACCGGCGACAGCGACGCGACCACGACCGCCGCGAAGTTCAACGCCTTCAACAGTGCGATCAGCACCGGCGTGTTCGTGACGCTGCCGCCGGGGACGAACGCGAGCGTGCCGCTGTCGATCAACCGGGCGGAATTCCGCAAAACACCGGCGCTCGGCCAGATGGTCGTGTCGCTCGATAACTTGGCGAGGGGAGGGAGCCAGGCGCTGCTGGTGCCGCTGGACGACTGACCCGCTGACTCGCAGCGCACACTCGCCGCCCCCTGGACCGGCAGACGCCGGCCCCGGGGGCGGCGACCTCTGATCACGATGCTTGTCAGTCGAGGTGCGCGGTCCTGCAGATGCGCCGCTCGAGCCCGGCGAGGGCGTCATAGAGCAGGATCGCCATCAGGCCGGTCACGAGTCCCCCCTGCAGGATGAAGGCGTTGTTGTTGGACAGGAGCCCGGCGATGATCACCTCGCCGAGTCCCTTGGCGGCCACCGTGGATCCGATGGTCGCGGTGCCCACGTTGATGACGAGCGACAGCCGGATACCCTCCAGAATCAGCGGTAACGCCAGCGGCAGCTCCACCGACAGCAGGCGCTGGCGGGCGCTCATCCCCATGCCGCTCGCGGCCTCCAGGACCGCCGCCGGACAGGTCTGCAGCCCGACGATCGTGTTCTCGAAGATGGGCAGGAGGCCATAGGCGAAGAGCGCGATCAGCGTCGGCTTCTCGCCGAACCCGACCAATGGCACCGTGACCGCGAGCACCGCCACCGGCGGGAACGTCTGACCGATGTTGACGAGCGTGCGCGACAGCGGCAGGAACTGCGCGCCGCTCGGGCGCGTCACCAGAATGCCGAGTCCGACAGCCACGAGGGTGCTCGCCGCGGCCGCGCAGCACACCGTGCCGAGATGCGCGAGCGCGAGTGTCAGGAGATTGCCCTGATCGTAGATCGGCGGCGCGCCATACTGCGTGAGCGGCGCGAACAGCGGCGCGAAGCTCTGCGGCGTCAGCAGGAACGCCAGCAGCAGGGCGAGCGCCGCGAGTCGCAGAATGGCGGCCATGCCCGGCATCAGCCCGGTCGCCCGCGCGCGAGGATGGCGGCGATCGTCAGGCGCCCGCGCCGCGTGCCATCCGCATCCATGACCGCGGCAGACTCGGCGCCGCACCACATGAGCTCCGAGAGCACCTCACGGAGCGAGGCGGAGGCCGCGACGGCCGGCCCGTCCGAGGCGCCCGGTAGCGCCGCCTCGCCCGCAGTGGTGAGCGACAGCAGCCGCATGGCTCGGTCCGAGATGCCGGTCATGCGCGACACGAAGGGATCCGCCGGGCGCGTGAGCAGCACCGCGGGCCGATCGTACTGCAGCAGCCGGCCGTGGCTCATGACCGCGACGCGATCGCCCAGACGGAAGGCTTCATCCATGTCGTGGGTCACGAGCAGGATGGTCGTGCCGAAGCGTCGCTGGATGTCGAGCAGGTCATCCTGCGCCTTCGCGCGGATGATGGGATCGAGTGCGCCGAAGGGCTCGTCCATCAGCAGCACCGCAGGCTCTGCGGCGAGCGCCCGCGCCACACCGACTCGCTGTTGCTGCCCACCCGAGAGCTGATGCGGGAAAGCGTGCGCGTAGGCGCCCGGATCGAGCTGGAACACCGAGAGCAGCCCCGCGACACGGATGCGGATGCGAGCCTCATCCCAGCCGAGAAGGCGCGGCACGGTTGCGATGTTCTCCGCCACGGTACGGTGCGGAAACAGGCCGTATCCCTGGATGACATAGCCGATCCGGCGCCGCAGCAGGTGCGCGGGCTCGCCGGTCGTGTCGGCCCCGTCGATGAGCACGCGCCCGCGGGTCGGCTCGACGAGGCGATTGATCATGCGCAGCAGGGTCGACTTCCCCGAGCCGGAGGTGCCCACGATCACCGTGATCGAGTTGCGCTCGATGACCATGGACACGCCGTCGACGACCGCCGTCGCGCCGTACTGCTTGGTGAGGTTCTCGAGGCTGATCATTGCCGCGCCCGATCCATGACCTCCACCAGCGCATCGAGCACGACGGCGGCGGAAAAGGCCAGTGCCACGATCGGAATCGCCCCGAGCAGCACCAGGTCGATGGCCGTCTGCCCGATCCCCTGAAAGACGAAGGTCCCGAGTCCGCCGCCGCCGATCAGCGCGGCGACGGTCACCATCCCGATGTTCTGCACCAGCACGATGCGGATGCCGGTGAGAATCACCGGCAGCGCCAGAAGGAGCTCGACGCCCGTCAGGACCTGCCAGTTCGTCATTCCCATGCCGCGCGCGGCTTCGACCGCAGCCCGCGGCACCCGCTTCAGGCCCGCGACCGTATTCGCGGCGATCGGCAGCAGCGAATACAGGAACAGGGCGACCGCCGCAGGGGCTGCGCCGATGCCACGGATGCCGAGTGCCGCGGCCAGCGGCACGGCGCCTGCCAGCGCCCCGAGCGGCGCCATCAGGATGCCGAACAGCGCGATCGAGGGAATCGTCTGGATCACGTTGAGCGTTCCCAACACACCCGCCCGCAGCCGCGGGACGCGGTGGCACAGAATGCCGATCGGGAGCGCCACGACCACGGCGGCGGCGAGCGATCCGAGCGCGAGCCACAGGTGCTGGCGCGCCTCGCGCGCGAAGCGATCGGCGTTGACCGCGTACTCGCGCATCACGGAGAGATGGTCAAACGTGCCGTGCGCCAGGGCGAGCCCGGCGGCGGCGGTGAACACCGCGAGAAACAGCACGCGCCGGCCCGGCCCCGGACGCATGCGCGTGATGGCATCCGTGGCGAGCAAGCCGAGGCACACCAGCAGGACCCAGACACCCGCGCCGGGGGCGACGCGCACCACCTTGTTGCCGGCGGGTGTGAGCGCATCGCCGGCCGCTGCCACGGCGAGCGCCACGACGGTGACGCCCAACAGCGCCGCGCCGAGCCGGACGCGGGCGTTGGACACACCGAGCGCGGCGGTTGCGGCGAGCAACAGGCTCGCCTGACAGGCAAACGCTGCCCACGCCGGCAGCACTTCCAGGAGCCCGCGCGGATCGCCCGGCACGACCCGGTTCGACTTGAAGATCACGAACGGCAGGAACATGACCGCTGTGGCGCCGGCCACAGCGAGCAGGGCACCGAGGGGGTCGAGCCTGCGCAGTCGCGGCACCGTCAGCGCCATCCGCGCGCTCACTTGAGAAAGCCCTTCGCCTTCAGGTAGTCCTCGGCGACCGCGCCTTCCGATTCGCCGCCGATCTGCACGCGCGCATTCAGCTGCTGCAGCGTCTCGCGACTGAAACTCTCCATCACAGGCTTCACGATCCGGGCGATCTGCGGGTTCGCCTCGAGGACCGCCTCGCGAATGATCGGCACCGGCGCGTACACCGGCTGGTCATGCCGGTCGTCCTCAAGGATCTGCAGATTCGCCGCGACGATGCCACCGTCGGTGCCGTACACCATGGCGGTATTCGTGCCGTTGGTGTGCGCGGCCGCGGCTCCGATGGTCGCCGAGGTTTCCCCGCCGGCGAGCACGATCAACTGGTCGGAGCGCATGGTGAACCCATAGGTCTTCTCCAGTGAGCGCAGGGTCCCGGCATTGGCGAACTCGGCCGAACAGGCGAGCACCACTTTGCCGCCGCCCGCGACCCATCTGCCGAAGTCGCTCATGGTCCTGAGGTTGTTCGCCAGCGCCAGGTCGCGGCGCACGGCCAGCGCCCAGGCGTTGCTCGCCTTCGCGGGTGTGAGCCATACGATCCGGTTGGCCGCGTAATCGAGTCTGGAACCGAGCTCGTAACCCTGTTGCAGGTCCTTCCAGGCGGGGTTCGACGCCACGTTGAAGAAAAATCCTGCGTTGCCGGTGTATTCGACGTAGATATCGACCTCGCCGGAGATGAGCGCCTTGCGCACGACCGGGGTCGCGCCGATCTTGGTTCGGTCGAGCGTCTGGATCCCATTCGCATTCAGCAGCAGGCGGATCATCTCTCCGATCATCGCCGACTCGCTCGAAAGCTTCGAGGAAACCACGACCGCGGCTGGCAGCGGGGGCGACACGCTGAGCGCCAGCGCCGCCGCCACACACAGCGACTTCAAAATGTGCGCCACCCGTCACCTCCGCCGACCGCTCGGGGCCGGCGATCGCGCAGCGCCGCACACTGTCGGTTGCTGCTCTGCGCGTCAAGCCCGCGCCATCGCGTGTGCCGGCCCGCCCTGCGCTTTATGATGGCAGGCAGCGATGAATCCGCTACCAAAATCCCACCCGACAGCCGCGGGTGCGCGGCGCGTGTCGAGCGGCCGCTATTCGGGGTGGCGACTGTTTCTCGAGGGACTCACCGGCCAGCGCGGCTGGTCGCGCGCCTGGGCCAAGGCGGCACCACGCGAGCGCTACCGTGTCGTGATCGTCGGCGGCGGCGGTCATGGACTGGCGACCGCTTTCTACCTCGCCACCGAGTACGGCATTACCGACGTGGCGGTGCTGGAGCAGGGCCCGATCGGGCTGGGCAACGTCGGGCGCAACACCACCATCATCCGCTCCAACTACTTCCACCCGGACAATATCCGCTTCTACGAGTACTCGCTGAAGCTGTGGGAAGGGCTCGAGCGCAAGCTCAATTTCAACGCGATGGTGAGCCAGCGCGGCACCCTCAACCTGTTTCACACCGAGGCACAACGCGATCTGTTCACACGGCGCGCCAACATGATGCGCCTCCTCGGGGTGGATGCGGAGCCGTTGAGCCGCGAGGCGGTGAAGGAGCGGGTGCCGCTCGTTGATCTCGACAACGGCCGCTACCCCGTGCTCGGCGGGTTTTTGCAGCGCCGGGGCGGCACGGTTCGCCACGATGCGGTCGCCTGGGGTTATGCGCGGGCGGCATCGGAAGCCGGTGCCGACATCGTCGAGCACTGCGAGGTCACCGGCATTGCCCGCGACGGATCACGGGTGACCGGAGTCGAGACCACCCGCGGGCCCATCGCCGCCGATACGGTATGCCTGGCCGTGGCCGGGCACTCGTCGCGACTCGCCGCGATGGCAGGACTGGCGCTGCCGATCGAGAGCCATGTGCTGCAGGCCTTTGTGAGCGAAGGCGTCAAGCCGGTGCTCGATGTCGTGCTGACCTACGGTGCCGGACACTTCTACGTCAGCCAGTCTGACAAGGGCGGACTCGTGTTTGGCGGCGCCATCGACGGCTACAACAGCTACGGCCAGCGCGGCACGCTGCCGATGGCGGAAGAGGTGGCCGCGGCGGCGATGACATTGCTGCCGGGGCTTGCACGCCTCAAGGTGCTGCGGCAATGGGGCGGCGTCATGGACATGAGCATGGACGGTTCCCCGATCATCTCCGCGACGCCGCTCGAGGGCCTGATCGTGAATGGCGGCTGGTGCTACGGCGGCTTCAAGGCGATCCCGGCCGGGGGCCTCGCGACCGCGCACCTCATCGCGCGCCATGCGCCGCACCCGCTCGCCGCTCACTTGGGTCTCGAGCGCTTCGCCGCCGGGCGGACCATCGATGAGCGCGGCGCCGGCCCGTTCCCCTACGCTCACTGAAGCTTACCGCCCATGCTTCGCATCCCCTGCCCGTGGTGCGGTGAACGCGACGAAACCGAGTTTCGCTATCGGGGCGACGCCGGCAAGTCCCGCCCCGCCGCCGATGCCGGACTGGCGGCGTTCACCGCCTATGTCTACGAACGGGACAACCGCTGCGGTTGGCATCTCGAGTGGTGGTTGCACGTGGGCGGTTGCCGCAAGCTCCTCAAGGTCGTGCGACATACGCTGAGCCACGAGATTTACGCGGTCGGTGGCCCCGAGGATCATTTGTCCCTCCCGCAGGGACTCACGCGCTGATGCGCGGTCCCGGCCGTATCGCCCGCGGTCTGCTGACCGACCCCGAACGGCCGCTCGGCTTTCGCTTCGACGGCCGCCGCATGCGAGGCCTCGAGGGCGACACGCTCGCCTCGGCGCTGCTCGCCAACGGCCGGCGCCTCATCGCGCGCAGCTTCAAATACCATCGGCCGCGCGGCGTCGTGACGGCGGGTCCCGAGGAGCCCTGTGCGCTCGTCGACGTGATCGGTGCCGCCGGGCGCGAACCCAACCGGCTCGCCACGACGCTCCTGCTGCACGAGGGCCTCGTGGCCGAGAGCCAGAACCGCTGGCCGTCGCTCCGTTTTGATGCGCTCGCGCTCAACGATCTCATCGCGCGCTTCCTGCCGGCGGGTTTTTACTACAAGACGTTCATGGCGCCGCGCTGGGCGTGGGAGCGGCTCTACGAGCCGCTCATCCGCCGGGCCGCGGGCCTGGGAAGGCTCGAGGCGATCGTCGGCGATCACGCCGCGCCCGCCGAGACCGTGCACGATCACACGGATGTGCTGGTGGTCGGCGCGGGCGTCGCGGGGCTCGCCGCCGCGCATCGTCTGGGCACGAGCGGCCTCAGGGTGATGCTCACCGACCAGGATGTGGTACTCGGTGGCGGCTCGCTGCTCGATGTGCGCTGGAGCGCCTGGCGCGAGAGCCTGTGCGCGGGGCTGGCCGGCCTGGCCACGGTGCGATGCCTGCCGCGCACCACGGTGCTCGGGGCCTATGGCCACGGCGTGTTCGGGGCGCTCGAGACGCTCTCACCCGCCGAGGCTGCCCGTTTCGATGGCCTGCGGGAGCGGCTGCGGATCATCCGCGCCCGGCGCGTGGTATTCGCCACCGGTGCGCTCGAGCGGCTGATCGCCTTCCCGGGCAACGATCTCCCGGGCGTGATGCTCGCGGGTGCCGCGCTTCAGTATCTGAGACGCTACGGGGTGGCCGTGGGTCGCCGCCCGGTATGTTTCCTCAACACCGACGAGGCCTACGAGGCGGTGTTCGCCTTGAGCGGCGCCGGTATCGAATGCGCCGTGATCGACGTGCGCGAGAGTTCGCACGCGGCCGAGCGCGCGCGAGCGCTCGGCGTCGAGGTGCAGGGCGGCGCGGTCGTCGAAGGGGCGTTCGGGCGCCGCGGGGTCCGCACCGTCAGGGTCGTGGACACGAATGGGCGCCGTCGCCGCGACCTCGAGGCCGACTGCCTGCTGATGTCCGGAGGGTATAGCCCGGCGACCACGCTCGCGAGCCAGCTCGGCGCACGGCTCACGTGGCAGGAGGCGATCGCAGCCTTTATCCCCGATCTCGCACCCCCCATCGGGCGGGTGGCGGGCGCGGCGCGGGGCGTGCTCGGGCTCGCGGCCGCCGCGCGTGACGGCGACAGCGCGGGCCGCACGCTCGCGGCGGAACTCGCCCGGCCGGTGAGCGCGGCGGACCCGGGCGTGGATCTGCCGGTCGATAAGGACTCCACGCCCATCGTCGCTCTGTGGGAGGTGCGCGGTCGCGCCAAGGCTTTTGTCGATCTGCAGAACGATGTGACCGCCGCCGACGTGCGCCTCAGCTTTCGCGAGGGCTACGAGCACGTCGAGCACATGAAGCGCTTCACCACCCACGGCATGGCGACTGACCAGGGCCGCATCGGGGGACTGGTGGGGAGCGCCGTGCTCGCGCAAGCGCGCGGCGTTCCGCTGTCCGAAGTCGGGCAGGTGAGGCCACGTCCGTTCGCCCAACCGGTTCCCTTCGCGGCACTCGCCGGCGGCGAAGTCCGTGAGCACTTCAGACCCAAGCGCCGGCTGCCGCTGCACGACTGGCACGAGGCCGCCGGCGCGACCTTCGTGGCCACCGGGCTGTGGCTGCGGCCGCTGGTCTACTCGCGGCAACAGGGGTGGGGAGCGGTGCTGAACGAAGCCCGCGCCGTGCGCCGCTCGGTCGGCATCACCGACGTGTCGACCCTCGGCAAGATCGACGTGCAGGGAGCGGACGCCGCGCGGTTCCTGGACTTCATCTACGCGAACTCGTTTTCCACCCTCGCGGTCGGTCGCGCCCGCTACGGCATCATGTTGCGCGAGGACGGGATGCTGCTCGACGACGGTACGACCTCGCGGCTCGCTCCCGAGCACTTCCTCGTCACCACTACCACGGCGAACGCGGCGGCGACGCTCGAGCACATGGAATTTCACCTGCAGGCCCTGTGCCCGCGGCTCGATGCGCTGCTGACCGATGTCGGCGACCAGTGGGCGCAGTTCGCGGTCGCCGGTCCGCGCTCGCGCGAGGTCGTGGCGGCGGTCGTCGCAGGCCTCGATCTGTCCAACGAGGCGTTTCCCTTCATGGCGGCGAGCGCCGCCACCATCGCCGGCGTTGCCGGACGGGTGTTCCGCATCTCGT
>VBNP01000266.1 GCA_005877965.1 Gammaproteobacteria bacterium
CCGACGGCAACCGCATCGAGCTGAAGGGTGGGCGCGAGGACCCACGACCGCAGGGGAGGGGGCCGTGAGTCTTGCAGGCAAGACACTCTTTATTACCGGTGCCAGCCGCGGAATCGGGCTCGCTATCGCGCTGCGGGCCGCGCGTGACGGTGCGAATATCGCGATCGCGGCCAAGACCACCGAGCCGCATGCGAAGCTCGCGGGGACCATCTACAGCGCCGCCGAGGAAATCGAGCGCGCCGGCGGCAAGGCGCTGCCGCTGGCGGTGGACGTGCGTGACGAGGCGAGCGTCGGCGCGGCGGTGCACGCCTGCACGCAGAAGTTCGGCGGCCTCGACATCTGCATCAACAACGCCTCGGCCATCAATCTCGCGCCGACCGAGCAGATCGACATGCGCCGCTACGATCTCATTCAGCAGATCAACACCCGCGGAACCTTCGTCACCTCGCGAGCCTGCGTCCCGTACCTCAGGAAGGCACCCAATCCGCACGTGCTGGCCCTCGCGCCGCCCCTGGATCTGCAGCCGAAGTGGTTTGCCGGACACGTGGCCTACTCGCTGTCGAAGTACGGCATGTCGCTGTGCATGCTGGGACTGGCGGAGGAATACCGCGCCGCGGGCATCGCCTGCAACGCACTGTGGCCGCGCACCACCATCGCGACCGCGGCGGTGGAGTTCGCCCTCGGCGGTCCCGCCATGATGCGCCGCTCACGCAAGCCGCAGATCGTGGCGGACGCCGCCCACGTGATCCTCAGCAGGCCGGCGCGCGAGTGCACCGGGCAGTTCTTCATCGACGACAGCGTGCTCTACGAGTCCGGCGTGCGCGACTTCGGGGCCTACAGCGTCGAGCCCGGCAGCACGCTGCTCGCGGACCTGTTCATCGATCCGGCGGCGAGCGCCCCGCCGGGCGTGAAGCTCGAGTTCCTGCGCTGAAGTGAGGCTCCCATGAGTGCCGGGCCTTCGGTGAATCGCCGCATCGTGCTCGCGCGCCGTCCGCAGGGTGCTCCGAGTGCGCAGGACTTCCGCCTCGAGGCACAGCCGGTGCCGGTGCCGGGTGCCGGGCAGGTTCTGCTGCGCACGCGCTACCTGTCCCTGGATCCGTACATGCGGGGCCGCATGAACGAAGCGCGCTCGTATGTCGCGCCGGTCGCGATCGGCGCGCCGATGGTCGGTCAGACGGTGAGCGTGGTGCAAGCCTCGAACCTGTCGGGCTTCACCGCGGGGGATCTGGTGCTCGCCAACGTCGGCTGGCAGGACTACGGCCTCTCGGACGGGAGCGATCTGGTCAGGATCGATGCCGCGACGCCGCGCCCCTCGTACGCCCTTGGAGTGCTCGGTATGCCCGGGCTCACGGCCTACGTAGGCTTGCTGGATATCGGACAGCCCAGGGCGGGCGAGACGGTGGTGGTGGCGGCCGCCACCGGAGCGGTCGGATCGGTGGTGGGGCAGATCGCCAGGATCAAGGGGTGCCGCGCAATCGGTGTCGCCGGCGGCCGCGAGAAGTGCGAGTACGCCCTCGGCACGCTGGGGTTCGATGAGTGCCTGGATCACCAGGAGGCCGAGCTGGCGCAACGGCTCGCGGCGGCCTGCCCCAACGGCATCGATGTGTACTTCGAGAGCGTCGGTGGCGCGGTTCTCGGCGCCGTGCTGCCGTTGCTCAATATCGGAGCGCGGGTGCCGGTGTGCGGGCTGATCGCGTGGTACAACCTCGACAAGCTTCCCGAGGGGGTCGACCGCACGCCTCAGCTGCTGTCGACGGTGCTGCGCCAGCGCATCAAGGTGCAGGGATTCATCATTTTCGACCATTACCAGCGCGTGCCGGCTTTCCAGCAGGATATGAGCGGCTGGCTGCGGGAGGGGCGGGTGAGCTACCGCGAACAGGTCATCGACGGGCTGGAGAACGCCCCGCGAGGGCTGATGGGGATGCTGCGCGGCGAGAATTTCGGCAAGCTCATCGTGCGCGTGTCGGAGTAACGCGCATCCGTTGAGGCAATTACGCGGTCTGGGCAGTTGCCCCGTCGTCCGGATCGAGGCCGGTGTCCGCGGTCGATCGAGCGGCAGGCGAGCAGATAGATGCCGGCGGCCACCGGCAGGCCCACCAGCATGGCGATATCGGCCCCGCCGAGCGCGCGCGCGATCGGTCCGGTGTACATCCCGGAGCTGAAGAACGGGATCATGACGACGAAGCCCACCACGTAGGCGATGAGGCCACGCCAGTTCCACTGCCCGTACATGCCGCTGGGATTGAAGATCTCGCGAATCGAGTAGTGGCCCTTGCGTACGACGTAGAAGTCGACGAGGTTGATCGCCGTCCACGGAGTGAACAGGTACAGGAGCAGGGAGAGCAGATCCTCGAAGCGGTTGACGAAGTTGCTGGAAGACCCGAGCGCGATGGCGTTGCTCGCCACGAACGCCACCGCAAGACTCGCCAGGCGCTTGCCCACCGTGCAGCGCAGCGGCCTCACCGTGTCGGCAACGCTCAGCAGCGTCAGCGAGGCGCCGTAGAAGTTCAGCGCCGATATCGTGATCAGCCCGAGCAGCGCCCCCACCAGCAACACCTTGCCCAGGCCGGCAAGCACCAGGTCTGCGGCGTGCTCCATGGCGGCGGCGACATCGAGCGTCGGCGCCGCGGCCGCCGCGACCGTACCCACCAGCATCATCCAGGCGCCACCGACGAACGCGCCGAGGTAAGTCCACCAGAACGACGCCCGTACCCCGACATCGCGCGGCAGGTAGCGGGAATAGTCCGACACATAGATCGACCAGCTCAGCTGGTAGGAGGCCGCGGCGAACAGCTCTGCCAGGAACGGTACGCCGCGAAAGGCCGCCGGATCCCACTGCGCCGCGGGAAGCTTGAGAAACCACAGGGCTCCGAGGGAGAAGACGGTGAGGATCGCGATCATCAGGTACGCGAAAGCGCGTTGCGCAAGATGGATCTTGTCGTAACCGACCGCGGCGAGGCCGACCGCGATGAGTGCGAACACGATAATGGCGGCGGGAGAGGTGGGCGAGATCGATGTGGTGAGTTGATGCAGGGCCTGGGCGGCGAGCACCTGGTTGAACGCGTTGTAACCGATGTACGCCACCATGGCCACCGCCCACACCAGCAGCGCGCCGCTGTAACCGAACTGCGGCCGCGACTGGATCATCTGCGGCAGGCCGAGCTGCGGCCCCTGCGTGGAGTGGAACGCCATGAAGAACGTGCCCAGCAGACACCCCGCCAGCACCGCAACCGCGGTCCACAGCAGATTGCCTCCGAGGGTGATGCCGAGCACGCCGACGGCGAGCGTGGCGAGGTGTGCGTCACCGGAGAACCACACCGGCCACAGGTGCCAGACCTTGCCGTGCCGCTCGGCGAGCGGCACGTAGTCGATCGAGCGCTTCTCGATGAGCGTGCCGTTCCCCATGTGCTTATAAAAGCACATGACGTCGTGGCACGACCTCGTAACCGGGGACCTTGGGCTCGTCGTCCACCATCTGCGCCGGGAATCCCTCCCCCAGCACGCGCACGCCGCAGGCGTCCTCGAGCCGCCGGATGATGTTCGGGGAAAACTCGCGCCCGCCGTAGCGGCGCGCACCGTCCCTGAATATGCCGAGCACCAGCGGTGACAGCTCCAGCGGCACCGCGTGATCCCTGGCGAGTGCGTCGAACAGCCCCACGTCCTTGATGACCAGGTCCATGGTGAAGTTGATATCGCGGCTGCCGTTGAGGATGACCTGGGACTCGGTCTCATGCACGAACGAATTTCCGGAGGAGATGCGGATGCCCTCGTAGGTCGTGTTCATATCGAGGCCCGAGACCCTCGCGACCATAAGCGCTTCGGCAAGGGCCGCGAGATGCACCGTGCACAGGTAGTTGGTGAGGACTTTGAGCATGGAAGCCGAGCCGACCGGACCGGTGTGCAGGATCCTCTGACCGAGAATCGACAGCACCGGCAGTACACGCTCGAAGGCCGCACGCGTGCCGCCGGCGAATATCGAGATGTTCCCGGTGGCGGCGCGGTGGCAGCCCCCGGACACGGGGCAATCCAGGGCGGTGGCGCCTCGCTCCTCGACCCGCGCGGCCAGGCGCCGCGCCTCGGCGTGATCAGTGGTGCTCATTTCGAGCCAGATCGTGCCGGGAGCGAGCCCGGCGAGCACACCATCGGGTTGCTCCATCACCTCAGCAGAAACGGCCGGCGAGGGCAGGCAGGTGATCACCAGATCGACGCCCGCGGCGAGCTCGCAGGGCGAGTTCGCTGACTTTGCGCCACGGGCGACAAACGACGCCACGCGCTGCGGATCCAGGTCCCGCACCGTGAGCTCGATCCCGTCGCGCAGCAGGTTGCCGGCGAGTGGGCCGCCGACGTTGCCCAGGCCGATGAAGCCGACGCGCAGGTCACTCATGTGTACGACTCCATATGAACGCGTGCAATAACCGCCGCGCGTTCGTGCGGCATCGCGGGGCAGGATGCGGTTGTCGCACGGGCCGCGGGCGCGTCGTTGATGCTGTCGTATGCTGGAGTGCAAAATCAAGTGCGCCTGGCCGCACGGGCACGGGCGGTACGCTTACGGGCGGGCCGCGACTTGGCCGGGCGCCCCGCAGTATTAGTGTGGGTTAGCGCCGAGACTCCTCGCGTACGCCGCGCGGGCCTGGTGCCGCCGCGAGCAGACCCGTAAGGGCAAGGCCGCATCGGCGGCGTCGCGCCCTCGTGTATCACGATCCGCTCGGGAACACGATCGGGTTTTCCTGAAGAAGTCCTACCGTATCACCCCAAAAAAAAGCGGATTCGATCCCCTGTAAACCAACCGCGCTTGTAACTAATTTACGGGCCATGTCTTTGCGGCGGCGCTCAACCCTTAACCACACACTGGGTCCGGGTTCGTACCGGGTGCTTGCCGCGGTGCGAGTGCTCAGTTTCATCGTGCTGGCTTACGGCTCGATCCGGGTAGAGGCGCTGGCGGCCGACGCGCCCGCGGCGCAATCGCTGGCGCAA
>VBNP01000110.1 GCA_005877965.1 Gammaproteobacteria bacterium
CTTTCGCAATCCCGGACGCGCGATGGATATCGATGCAATTGCGATACGTGGGCTCGACCGCGAGACCGTGCGGCGACTCTCGCGCCGATCGGATGCTCACGGCTTCCTGCAGCTCGCGGTCCATCTGAGCCTGCTGTGCGCAACGGGATTTCTGGTCTGGGCGAGTCGCGGCCACCTGTGGCTTGCGCCCGCGCTGATCCTGCACGGGGTAGTTCTCAGTTTCCTGTTCTGTGCACTGCACGAGAGCATCCATCGAACCGCTTTTGCGCGTCGCTGGCCCAATGAACTGGTCGCCTGGATATGCGCGGCCCTGCTGATGTTGCCGCGCGAATATTTCCGGTCCTTCCATTTTGCCCATCACCGTTTCACGCAGGACCCGGCGCGAGATCCGGAGTTGGCGCAGCCGCGTCCCTCCACGGTGGCGTCCTATCTATGGCATGTTTCGGGCCTGCCATACTGGTACGATCGACTCACCGTGACTTTGCGCCACGCGCTGACGGGGCGGGTGGCGGAGCCGTTCATACCGCCGGCCCAGTCTTCGCTCATCGTCCGCGAAGCGCGCACTCTGTGGGGCTGCTATCTTTGCGTGATCGTAGCCTCGCTCTACTTTCGGCGGGCGGATGCGCTGATCTATTGGGTGCTGCCGGCGATTCTCGGGCAGCCTTTCCTGCGCCTGTTCCTGTTAGCGGAGCACGTGGGCTGCGCCCTCGTTGACGACATGTTCGCCAATACCCGTACAACCTACACCAACGCCGCGGTTCTCCTGCTGACCTGGCGGATGCCCTACCATGCCGAGCACCACTGCTTCCCGTCTGTGCCGTTTCACGCCCTTGTGAAGCTCAATGCACTGATCGGCAAGCGCACCCAGGTGACGGCACCGGGTTATCTCGCCCTGCATCGCCGGCTGCTGCGACAACTTCGCTCAGCAACAGCCGTCGCCCCGGCGGGCGCGTAAAGAGCCTGGCGCTAGCGGCCGCCGAACTTGTAGGAGAACCGCAGTCCGAGCGTGCGGGGACGATTGATCGGCCCGCTGTTCGGCGGCACGCTGCGAAATCCCGCAAAGAAGCGCATCTGCAGGTCGTAAGGGTCGATGCGTGCCAGGAACTCCTGCAGCAGCAGCCGATCCTCGAGCTGGAGCCGGCGAAGACATACGCGGCGACCGCTGCAGTGAATGATTTCGGCGCCTTCCCTAGACATGAATCCTGGCGGGTGCTGCGTTTCGAGACCCGCGCGCCGCGGTCCAGGCGGCCGCGACGATGACCAGCACATTGGCGGCGATCACCGGTGAGGCGCCGATGAGCCATCCGTAGGCCACCCACATCAGCCCTGCCAGCATCTGAACCGTTCGGAGTGCGGCCGGGCGGACAAAGAAATAGGAGGCAACGAACGTTGCGGTTGCCGCCCAACCCAGGCAGCTGATCGCGACCGTCCTCATGCCGTTGAGCCGGCCGGCGCCGGCGTGGACGGTGCGGGCGCGATCTTGACGTGGTCGGTCCTCGCCTTCTCCCACTCGTGAAGCGTCAGCCCGTTGCGCTCCAGCAGTGCGCGTATCTCGCCCGTCCGCCAGTCGAGGATCTGGTCAAGCACCGGCACCATGATGCTGAACGCGTTGTCACTGAGGACGGTGCTGCTGGCGATCCGCGCCAGCTGTTTGTTGTCAGACACCGCGATGGTGAAGCCGTCGCGGTTGTTGACGTGCAGCATCACGTGAACGTCCGAGCTGCCGTCACCGACGTAGATGACGCGATCCGGCGCGATGCCCAGCGAGTGCTGCAACTCCTCGATGACCGAGACCTTTCCGTAGCCTGCCGGCACGCGCTTGATCGCCCGTACTTCACCCGATTGCGCGTCAAATTCCAGTTCCGTTCCGTAGATATGATCGGGCGCCACGATGCCAGCCAGCGCAGCGGTCACGATCTCGCGCGGCGCCGCGGAAATGACAAAGAAAGAGAAGCGCACGCCGTCGAGGCCCTGTTCGAGGAACTGCACGAGCGCCGGGATGGCGCCCTTCAACCGGACTCGTCTGCCGGTTTCGACCAGGTGTTCGTGGCGGACTCCGCGAAATTCGGGGTCATGCCTGATCAGGTAAGCGAGCTCGCCGCCCTGTTGAACGAGATTGCTGCGGGCGAGTCCTGCAACCCGATCCTGGAACCCGGAGACTCCCAGCAGCTCGCTCAGAACGAGCCCTGAATCGTTGAAGCTCAGCGTCTGATCGAAGTCCGACGCCAGCAGGTAGTGCCGGGGAATTGCCTTGCTCAAAGGGCGGGCTCCTCAGTAGATATAACAGCAGTCGCGCAGTACCATAGCAGCTTCAGAACACGCGTCAAGCCTATGGCTCTTGATAAACGATTGAAATTTATGTCTAAACAAGTGAATAGGATTCACCATCCTCCTAAAGAGGGATAGGCAGATATATCATTTATGCGAGCTGAAACACCGGGTCCGGGGACACTGCGCAAGCACCGCCTGGTCTATTCATCCCTGAGCCGGGACATTCATTCGGGCCGATGGAAGCGGGGCGAGCGCCTGCCCAGCGAGGCGCAACTGGTCGAGAGGTTTCATGTTTCGCGGATCACGATCGGGCGCGCGGTGAGAGACCTGCAGGCGGCGGGGCTGGTGGAGCGGCGGGCCGGCTCCGGGACGTTCGTGAAGGGGGCGCAGGGCGCGGGTGGCTGCTCATTCGGACTGCTGATTCCCAACCGCGAGGAAACCGGAATCTTCGAACCGATCTGGGAGGGCATGATGGCTTCCCCGCGAGCACGCGGGCACGCGCTTGTGTGGGGCTCCGCCGGCGCTCAAAGGCCGAAGGAAGAACGCGCCTGGGAACTGTGCCTCCAGTACATCGAGCGCGGGGTGTCGGGAGTCTTCTTCGCGCCGCTGGAACTGACGCCCGCCAAGGACGAGTACAACCGACGAATTGTCCGCGCCCTCGATGAGGCTCGCATTCCCGTGGTGCTCCTGGATCGCCCCCTCGTTGCGTACCCGGAGGCAGGGCGCCATGACCTCATCGGCATCGACAATCGCCGTGCCGGACACGTCATCACGGAGCATCTCCTGCGCCTCGGATGCCGGCGCGTACTTTTCGTTGGCCCCAAGGACGCCGCGTCGACCGTCGATGAGCGCGAAGCCGGTTACCGCGAGGCACTGTACGCGGCCGGTGTGCCGTTCGATCGGGCCCTGACGCACCGCATGGATGCCGACGACATCGAGAGTGCCAAGGCGGTCATGCAATCCGGGCATCCGGAAGGCATCGCCTGCGCCAACGACCGTACCGCAGGGCGTCTGATGCATTCGCTGCTGCAGCTCAAGTACCGAATTCCGGATGATGTTCGGCTGGTGGGTATCGATGATGTGGACTACGCAAGTCTCCTGCCGGTACCGCTGACGACTCTGCGTCAGCCGACCCGGGAAATTGGCGACGCGGCGCTTGCGGTGATGCTCGAGCGGATCGCGCGGCGCGACATGATTCCGCGCGACGTACGCCTCAGTTGTGAACTGGTCGTACGCGAGTCGTGTGGCGCCCGGCCGGCCCCGGGCAGATGATTCGCCGGCCCCCGACTCGGGCCGAGCGCATCCGCTCGATTCCCTCAGACCGGCGGGCTACAGAGAGCGCAGGAAATTGATCAGGTCCTGCTGATCTTGAGAGCTCAGTCGGAGGAAATTCACGACAACCAGATTCGCTTCGCTGCCCTGACTGGCATGGAAACGGATCGCCTGAATCAGGTTTCGGGTCCTCCCATCGTGCAGGAAGAATATGCGCTGCCCGACACCCCAAAGTGGGGCCGTGCGGAATTCGTCCGGTCCCGCGGCCCCCTGAGTAATGCCGTCCGCCAATCCCGTGCCCATACGATGCACGAGCAGGTCCGAGAACAGGCGGACCGGCTGGTTCGACAGTGCGGCACTGGGGGCGCTCTCGTCGCCGTTCGCAATGGCTGCGTCCGTCATCAGCACCGGGGTGTGACACAACGCGCAACCCACGCTCGTGAACAGTGCGCTCCCATGTTGACTCGAAGCCGTCGGCTGCGCCGGAGTCGGCGGCCCCAGCATGCGCATGAAATCGGCGAACGCCTCCATGTCCGACAAGGCCCCCGTGGCCACGGTGGAGTCAAAGGCGGCCGTGTCGTTGGGCGTCAGGTTTCCCCCTTGGCATGCCGGGGCCTCCGAACGCTCCTGAGGAAAGAGCAGGTTCGAGATGCCCATTTCGACGTTATAGGCTTCACCGGAGAATAGCAGCAGCGATTTGTTCTGAGCTTTCCAGCCGAAGCGCGTGATGGTGCCGTCATTGCCACTGCGATTCGGGTGTGCCGATACGCCGAAGAGGAACTTGACAAACGCATTGGCGCGCGCGTTGGCGAGGATCGCGGAATCGGGAATCGCCTCGATCAGACCCGCGCCCAGTACCGGAGTCGGGATGCGATAGACGACGTTGGGGTTTCCGCCCTGACCGGTCAGTCCATTTCCGGGCGGCGCGAAATCCGGCTGCACAATAGTGCAGAGGCTGTCGACATCGCTGCGGCCCGTGACGACGAACAGGTCATGGACGCCGCCATCGGAGACAAAGCGCGCCTCGCGGATCGGTCCGTTCGGTACGATGAACCACGGCACCGCGTTCGTCGCTCCGTCGGCGTTGGCGACCGCGGGCAGCGGATTGATCGCCGGACTGGATCCGCCGATAAATGGTTGCAGGTGGCAGGATGAGCATTGATTCGAGTTGAACCGCGGTCCGAGACCGGCGTTGTCGCCTGTTGAACTGACGACCACCTTGACATTCGAGAAGCGCGCCAGCCCGTCCTGAAAGAACGCGAGCTCCTCGGTCGTGAGGCCCGCCAGCGGCGGCGCCGGGCCGTTGTCCGCGGCCGCATGGCGTACTCCGGGATCAGTAGCCTGCGCGAGAGCCGCTGTGGAGCCGAGCACGCTCAAACCGACGATGAGTGCCGTGCGTATGGAATGGACCGCCGTGTCGTGCAGGCGCATTGGTTGACCCCCCCGGATAGCAACGCATGCTCGTTCTACGCGCGCTGCCGGCAAGAGTCGATGTGTCGCGCCATCGAGACCGTGTTGGGATCTGCCGCAGCGGCTGCAATAGGCGGGGAAAATGGCGGTTTTTGCAGGTCGGATCCGAGTTGGTTTGAGTCACAAGTCCATTGAAGCAGTCGACCATAAGTTAAGCGGCTGGCGCTTCGTGAACGACCGCGCGCCGTGTCACCAGCTGCTACAGTTCGAAGGCGCGCCAGATGCGCAGCACCGTCCGCTGCGAAACCCCGAGAGTCGCCGCGAGACGACGGCTGCTCCAGCGCGCGGCACCCGGAGGTTTTTCGTGCAGCGTCTTGGCAAGCACTGCCTCCACCAGGGCATCGCTGATCGAGCGTGGCGCGCCCGAACGCGGCTGATCGGCCAAACCCGGCAGGCCCTGCGCGAGGAAGCGTGCGCGCCATTTGCCGACGGTCTGCGCCGCAACGTTCAAGCGCTCGGCGCTCTCGCGATTGGAGCAACCGGCCTGGCAACTGAGCACGATCCGTGCTCGCATCGCCAGCGGTCGCCGGCCCTGACCACTCCGCGCCCACTGCTCGAGCTGCTCCTGCTCGTCGCGTGTCAGGGTCAGGGGCTTCAGTTTTGCGCGAGGTTGCATCGTGCATTCGGAGAGAGAACGGCGCACCCCGGCCGGCAAGTCCGCACCCGCGCGGGCATCACATGCGCCAGCGGCGCGCACGCCGCTCGCGAGTGCGGCCAACACAAGGGCACTGCGCGCCGCAGGAGCGATGCGTTGCCCGATGGTTCACCCGTAAAGCTGCGAAATCCGTGCCGCGGTACCGACGGCAGACTCCGCTCGTGCAAGCCGCTGAAATTGCGGGCATTCGCGCCGACTCGCACCGGCTGGCCGCGAGAGGCGCTGTCTTCGCATGACGACGCTCCGCGGTACCCGCACGATCAAGGGCTTGATTCTCAAGGATTGCGCCTGTCGCGCGCGGCTGACAGGTGTTCGCATTGCGCAGGAGCGCGACTTCACCGCAATACAGGACGAGGCGGGGCGCGTCATCATCCTCGCGGGGGATGATCCCCTGTCCCGGGATGGACATCATCCTGCAATGTGTGTCCTTCATGCGACGGTCGCTTCCGCCGCGTCGCAAAACTTCAGAAAGATTCACACACCGCCTTGAACTCGCGCGCGCACCGCGGCTCGAATTCCTCGGCCCCATGCCAAGGAGGTGACGCCGATGATCCGCAGGATGCACAAGATCTCAACGAGCCGTTACGCCGCTGCCCTGTCCGTGGTGGCGCTCGCAGCACTGCTCGCCGCGTGCTCCCAGACCGCTTCGACCGCAGCGGCTAAACCCACGGTCTCTAGTGACCCACCCCCTGATCTCCCCGAGATCGTCGTCACCGCATCGCGCACGCGCAACGCGCCGGCAACACCAGATCCGAAATCCGCACGAGTTCGTAGCCGCGCGACGGACAAGTCATCATGAAGAGCATGAATTCTTTCACCGGCACGCACAGAACGTGGTTCGCAACTCGGCGACACCGTCAAACGCTGGTGTCGCGGCGCGGGTTGGACCCATAGGGATCCAGGGCAGAGTACCGGCGCGTGGCCGGGTCAGGCGCCTTCCCAACCGGCAATGGCTTCGCCAAGCGGCAGCGGTTGCCGACGGGGGTCATATGCCATCGCTACGGTCGCCGTGCATACTCGGCATCAAAGAGCTGCTCGAGGCGTGGGTGGCTTCCGCGTAGTTGATCGACCACCTGCTTCGCCCAGTCGAAGTACTCGCGCTTGCGCTCGAGCGACCAGTCGGCCGGCGGCGCGGCATTGAGATCGCGCAGATTGCAGATTTTATCGGCCAGCTTGACGAGCTTTGCCGCCTGACTGGCATTCGCGGCGTGCTCCACCTGCAGTCGCTTGCGCTCCCGTTTCGGGAGCGCCTTATCATCTGTCAGCTCACGCACGATCCCCGTTATCAGCTTGCCAAAGTGCTTTTCGAGCTCTTTAAATGTGGTGTTAGTGTCTTCTACCGTGTCATGAAGCAGCGCTGCGGCGAGCAGGTGCACGTCACGTTCGAAAGCCTCGCACGCAAGGAGCTGCGCAACTGAAATCGGATGATTGATATACGGCGACGCTTCCTTATCCTTGCGCCGCTGATTGCGGTGCTTTTCAGCCGCGAATGCTGCGGCGCTTAGAACCCGCGAGATCGAATCGTCCAACGGTTTCCCGACATCGGCGGCTCGGTCCGCCACGACGCGAGTCCGGCGCTCCTGTGGTGAATTCTGCTTGCTCCTGGCTACCATTCTTAAACTCAATTAACAAGCTCGTCCGCGGGGGACGCGAAAGCCTCTCAGAAGCGTTGGCGTCCCCAGGGGCAGGTGTGCCAGGCGTCAAAGGCGCGCAGGCGTTCCAGGTTCGGCAACGGCCGCGCGCTCGGGGTCTGATCGAAGACCATGGCGTTCTGCGCGTGCTGCGTGAATGCCGGCCAGAGCGGCAAGCCCCTGCCGTTCGGGCGCCAGGCCCCTTCGATTTACCGAATCAAGGGCTGCTCGCGTCCAAGCAGCCACTGCCGAACGCCGCCATGATCGGCACAGGTACGTGCGCTGGGTTTATCGTGGTAGAACGTTCCATCCCGGCACTGAGCCGTCGCACCCACGCTGCTCCACTCAAGTCCATCAGGCAGCGTGGGCTTCGCGGAAGCGGAGGGCGTATCCCCCGGGACGGCGGCGGACGGTGCAGCCGTCTGCGCCTTCTGCGCTTCGGCCGGCATCGCTGCAATCAATGCGATGGCGTAGAGAGCAATCAAGGCGCGCATGGCACCCCTCCGTTTATGCGGCGGGCTTAAGATCCTACGCCCAGTCTTCGTGCCTGCGCCATGCCTGCGCGCGGGACGGGCAGTTTCGGGTTCCTGACCGAAGTTGTTTGTCCTCGGGCTCGCACCGTCGGGTGTTGGCGCCACGGGCGTCATTTCGGCACGAAGCCACTAGAAATGCCGCTTGATTCCAGGTGCAAACGCGCTAGCGTGCTGCGTAACTACGAGCAAGAACAAACACGGCCTTCCACCCGTACACTGCCGTTTCCGCGTTGGGGAGCCGCATCAATGGACACCCGCGAACTCTATAGCATTGAAGAGGCCCGGTTCATGTTGGGCGGCATTTCCCGCGCGACGCATATGCAGCAGCCCTTTAAGATCACAGCCTGTGATCTTGAAGCCGTCGATGTTCGACACGTGCTCGCCGGAGACAAGCGGTACTCCCGATGACCCGCTCGAAGGCTGTGACGCGAACCGCGGACATCAGTCGCGCGATTCTTGTTTTGCGCGGTCATCGCGTACTGCTCGACGAAGCTCTGGCGGAGCTCTACGGCGTGACCACCAAACGCTTCAACGAACAAGTGCGCCGCAACGCCGCGCGGTTCCCGGCGGATTTCATGTTCCAGCTCACCGTCGAAGAACGGGAGGCTTTGAGGTCGCATTCTGCGACCTCAAAAACCACCCTCACCGGGCGCGGCGGCCGGCGCTATCTGCCCTACGCCTTCACCGAACACGGCGCCATCATGGCCGCCACCATTTTGAACAGTCCCCGCGCTGTTGAGATGAGCGGGAACTCATGACCCCGCCGCAGCCGAAGCGCCGCAGCATCGGCTTCACCGCCGATCCCAAGGAGCACGAGTAACCCCAGGGTGTGCAGACGCGAACGCTCAATCAGGCAGTGAAGTGCAACGCGGAGCGATTTCCGGATGATTTCATGTTTCGGGTCGCAAGGGCGTTGAAACGGAAGCGATGACAGGCCCGCGGCCGGCTCAAGGAGCTGACAGCACCAGCATAGCCGGGTATGTTACCGGATATAGCACTCTGGAGCGGCGATGACCAACTCGGCTCAGAAGCGTGCGCTACGCAACTACCGATCCCGCCTCAAAAAGCGTGGGATTACCCGCTTTGAGGTCCTGGGACTGGTAAGCGATCGCGACTTGATTCGCACTCTCGCGCGGCGCCTCGCCGAGGGCGGACCGGATGCCCGTCCCATGCGGGCAACCCTGAGCCGCGCGATGATCCCGGATTCACCCCAGAGCGGCGGGATTCTACAGGCGCTGCGCCGTTCGCCCCTGGCGCGCTCGAATCTTGATCTCAAACGGCTTGGCGACCGGGGGCGCAGCATTGACTTGTGACCCGCTATCTTCTCGACACCAACATCCTGAGCCAGGCGGCGAAAGTCGCCGCCCCGCAATCGCTCCTCGATTGGATGGCAGAACAAGCCGACCAGGACCTGTTCATCGCCTCGCTGACGGTTGCGGAAATCAGCAGGGGAGTGCTGGAAAGACGTGCCGGCAAGAGGCGAAGTGAACTCGAGCGATGGTTCTCGGGTCCCGAGGGGCCTCAGGCCCTGTTCGTCGGACGCGTGCTGGCCTTTGACGAGAAGGCGGCGCTCATTTGGGCGCGACTGATGGCTGAAGGAACAGCGGCCGGCAAGCCCCGAAGCGCGCTGGATATGATCATTGCGGCGGTCGCCGAGGCCAATGATTGCATCGTCGTGACGGACAACGAACGGGACTTCGCCGAAGTGCAATTCATTAATCCGTTGCGATCTTGAAACGCCGAGCCTGGCTGGCGGGTTGATCAAGGCGCAGCGCTGGCTCGCGGCAGAGCCCAAGCGGCATCGTAGGCGGCGCGCCGCCGATCGAGAAAGATCTTGAGCAGGTCCGGACGCAGCCCGTGCAGCGCCGCCCGCGCAGGCATCTCCCCGTCGGTGCTGACCAGCTGGTATACGGCCGTGTAGGCGCGGCCGGTAGGAGTGTCGGGAGCCAGCGCCGCCGGAACGTGGCTCCTTTGCGCCAGGTCGGCGATCAGCAGCCACGCCGGAAAATCCTCCGGCGGCAGCTCCACGTCGGCGCTGATGAATTCGCGCCAACGCTGCGCGATCCCCTCATCGCCCGGCGCACGTGCCAGCGTCTGCGCCGCCGTTTGTGGATGCTCCCAGCACAGGCGCGTCCACAGCCGCCTCGCGGCCTCGCGGCGGGATTGACGCGCATACGCCTCGGCCAGTCGCACCAGGAGCAGGGGGTGTGTGCGCGCATCGAGCTCCGCTTCAATGGCGAGCGCCACGTTGTTCCAGGCATGTGCCTGCGCGTGGGCGTAGCTGGCATGCAAATTCGGCCAGCCGGGCGTGAACAAGCGACCCTCCAGGCGCCCGGCCAGCTGCGCCC
>VBNP01000269.1 GCA_005877965.1 Gammaproteobacteria bacterium
TATTCGTGTAAGGAGCGATAGCCATGTTTGAACTGATGGACGCGTACAGCCAGAGCGCCGTCATCAAGGTGATCGGCGTGGGTGGTGGCGGCGGCAACGCCGTGGCCCACATGGTCACCGCCGGCATCGACGGCGTGGAGTTCATGTGTATCAACACCGACTCGCAGGCCCTCAAGCACGCCAAGGTGAAGACGGCGCTGCAGATCGGCTGCAACATCACCAAGGGACTGGGCGCGGGTGCCGACCCGGAGATCGGCCGCTCGGCGGCGATGGAGGACCGCGACCGCATCGTCGAGCTGGTCGAGGGCTGCGACATGTTGTTCATCACCGCCGGCATGGGCGGCGGCACCGGCACCGGTGCGGCTCCGGTCGTCGCACAGGTGGCGCGTGAGCTGGGCATACTCACGGTCGCGGTCGTGACCAGGCCGTTCGAGATGGAGGGCAACAAGCGCAGCTGCGTCGCCGACCACGGCATCGGCGAGCTGACCAAGTTCTGCGACTCGCTCATTACAATTCCTAACCAGAAACTGTTGACCGTGTTGGGTCCGCAGACCACGCTGCTCGATGCCTTCAAGGCGGCTAACCAGGTGTTGCAGGGCGCGGTGCAGGGCATCGCCGAGCTCATCACGCGCCCCGGCCTCATCAACGTCGACTTCGCCGACGTGCGCACGGTGATGGCCGAGACCGGCATGGCGATGATGGGATCGGGCGCCGCCAGCGGCGAAGGCCGGGCACGCGCGGCGGCGGAGGCCGCGGTGTCTTCACCGTTGCTCGAGGACATCAACATCGCCGGGGCGCACGGCATCCTGGTCAACGTCAGCGCGGGCATGGACCTGTCGATCGGTGAATTCCAGGAGGTCGGGCAGATCGTGAAGCAGTTCGCCTCCGAGGACGCCACGGTGGTGATCGGCACGGTCATCGATCCGGAGCTGGACAATCAGGTGCGCGTCACGGTGGTGGCGACCGGCTTAGGCCGGCCCGCTGCTGCGGTGCGAGCGCCGCTCACTTCCCCGCGCGAGCGCGAGGCGGCGGCCTACCGCGATCATCGCGACGCGCGCGCCGAGCCGCCGATGCGAATGGTGCGCCGCCCACTCTCCAGCAGCGACTACGCCGCGCTCGACAAGCCCACCGTCCAGCGCCAGCGGGCGGTCGGGGACGGGCTGCGAGCCCCAGCCGAGTCGGAGGATCTGCTGGATATCCCGGCATTCCTGCGGCGGCAGGCCGATTGATGTGATACGGTAGCGCGCCTTACGTGAAGCGCCTCAGGGAGGGTCCGGCGCCGCCGGGTCCCTCCTGACGGTGCGCGAGACGCGTCTGACGGCGCGCGAGACGCGCCGCTCATCCGCAACACGCGGCGGTCGGTGTAGCAAAGCAGTACGCATGGTCGGACAACGGACGCTCAAAAACTCGATTCGCGCCACCGGTGTCGGCCTGCACACCGGCAAGAAGGTCCTGATGACCTTGCGCCCGGCAGGGCCTGACGAGGGCATTGTGTTCCGGCGCACGGACCTGCCGAAGCCCGTAGATATCCGCGCCCATGCGCAGAACGTCGGCGACACCATGCTCGGCACGACGCTCGGCACGGGCGAGTCGCGCGTCTCGACCGTCGAGCACCTGCTGTCGGCGTTCGCGGGGCTGGGGATCGACAACGCGATCGTGGAGCTGTCGGCTGCGGAAGTGCCGATCATGGACGGCAGCGCCGGGCCGTTCGTGTTCCTGCTGCAGTCGGCGGGCATCGAGGAGCAGCGCCACCCGAAGCGCTTCATGCGCGTGAAGAAGCGCCTGCGCGTCGAGGACGGCGACAAGTGGGCGCAGTTCGATCCGTTCGACGGCTTCAAGGTGAACTTCGAGATCGAGTTCAACCACCCGATCTTCAAGCGCCGCTCGCAGCGCGCCTCGATGGATTTCTCGACCACTTCGTTCCTCAAGGAGGTGAGCCGTGCGCGCACCTTCGGTTTCGTGCGCGATCTCGAGACACTGCGCTCGCGCAACCTTGCCCTGGGGGGCAGTCTCGACAACGCGATCGTGCTGGATGACTTCCGCGTGCTGAACGAAGACGGGCTGCGTTACGAGGACGAGTTCGTCAAGCACAAGATCCTCGATGCGATCGGGGATCTGTACCTGCTCGGCCACAGCCTCATCGGCGAATTCAGCGGCCACAAATCCGGGCACGCGCTCAACAACAAGCTGCTGCGCTCACTGCTGGCGGACACCTCGACCTGGGAAGAAGTCGTGTTCGAGCGCTACGCGGACGCGCCGATCTCCTACATCGAGGCGCCGGCGCTGCACCCGCCCGGGGGTTGAGACTCGCGCAACGATCGGGCCGCGCGGGCGGGCCGGCGTCCCAACCGCTCAGCTGCGCGGCTGCACCCGCACGGCGATCGCGGTGAGTTGCGGGGCGGTGGCGCGGATCTGCGGTTCCAGTTCCTGCACCGCGTAGCGCAGCCGCGCGCACCAGGCGGCGGATGCGGCAAAAATCACCAGCGTGCCGTCGCGCTCCACGACGCCGCAGATCCGCGCGCCGATTTCCGTCGGCAGATTGCGACATAACCAGCCGCTCCAAAAGCCCTCGCGTGCGGCCTGATCTGTGATGCGCGTCAAACCCGGGGCGCTGCGCCCCAGCAGCTCCTTAACAGAATGAAGGCGCGGCGGCCGCAGACCTGCCGCAGTCCTCACTGCCGACCTGCCACGCTTGTTTCGCGAAATGTTCTTCGGCATATTGCCCTTGCTGCATTGTGGGCAAACCCGCTGAAAGGCGGGGACGCAAAGCCACCGGTCTAAAGCGAGGAGCCATGACAGCGGGGTTGCCAGCATCGTACAGGCTTTTTAACGCAGAACAGGGCGGTCTACGCCCGGGCATGGCTCGTACATCCGAGCGGCGTCGCCTGGTCCTGGGGGCCTCGAGGCAATCGGAACGCGTGGCATGAACGTCATTTTCCTTTCCAAGCGTCAGGGTCGGGCGCGACAGCTGAATCTCGCCCACCCGCTTACGTTAAGTCTGGTCGGCGGCCTCGCGCTCGCCGTCCTCGGCAGCGCCTTCGCGCTCGGCCTGCAGTTCGGTCGCGGCGCCCAGGGCGGGGTGCTCGGTGACACGCTGAGCTTCGGCGGCCTGCTGGCCGAGCAGAAGCGCGAGATCGGCGAGCTCAGGCAGCAGCTGCAGTTGCGGGTCGACGCGATGGCGATGCGCCTGGGCGAGGTGAACGCGCACATCATCCGGCTCGATGCGCTCGGCAAGCGTCTCACCGAGATGGCGGACATCGACAGCCACGAGTTCAATTTCGAGCTCGAGCCGCCCAGCGGCGGGCCCGAAGGCGGGGGCGAGGGCGTGAGCGCGCAGGTCCCGGATCTGACGGCCATGCTGAGCCGCCTCGAGCAGCGCGTGAATCTGCGCGATTCGCAGCTCGCGGCTCTGGAGAACGTGATCCTCGCGCGCGAGCTGAAAGAGCAGATCCACCCCGCAGGCCGCCCGGTCACGCGCGGCTTTATTTCCTCCTACTTCGGCGAGCGTGCCGATCCCTTCGATGGGCGTGAGGCCTTCCACAAGGGCGTCGATTTTGCCGGTTCCATGGGCGACAAGGTGGTCGCGGTCGCGGCCGGCGTCGTCACCTGGGCCGGCCAGCGCTCGGGTTTCGGCAAACTCATCGAGATCAACCACGGGGACGGCTATGTCACCCGCTACGCGCACAACCAGCGCACGCTGGTGAGCGTCGGCGAGATGGTGAAGCGCGGCGAAGCCGTGGCGCTCATGGGGTCCACCGGCCGCTCGACCGGGCCGCACGTGCACTTCGAGGTGCTGCGCAACGGCCGCCAGGTCGATCCCCTGTCCTTCGTCGGTCGCTGAACGCGGCCACCGCACCCGCCCGCCCCACCGCCCACCCTTGAAATTCCCGCGCCCACGAACCAATTGGGCGTGAGCAGCGTCTATTGCTTTACAATACGCCGCTTTCGAAGCCCGGCATGCGCGATAAATGCTTGTCGGCAAAGCTGTTTTTCGCTCAACGGGTCACGCCTTGCGTCAACTTCTCACCCGCGTTTTCGGCAGCCGCAATGAGCGGCTCGTCCGGGGCTTTGCGCGCGCCGTGCGCGCTGCCAACGAGCTCGAACCGCAGATCCAGGAGCTCAGTGATGAGGCGCTGCGCGAGCGAACCGAGGAGTTCCGCAAGCGCCTGAAGGAGGGCGCGACCCTCGATGAGCTGCTGCCGGGGGCGTTCGCGGTGGTGCGCGAGGCGGCTCGCCGCACGCTGAAAATGCGCCACTTCGATGTGCAGCTGATCGGCGGGATCACGCTGCACAAGGGGATGATCTCCGAGATGCGCACCGGCGAGGGCAAGACGCTGGTGGCGACGCTCCCGG
>VBNP01000268.1:0-2786 GCA_005877965.1 Gammaproteobacteria bacterium
TGGGCGCAACTCCGTGCCGGTCAGCTCCAGGAACAGGTCCTCGAGGTTGGCCGGCCGGATGCGCAGGTTGGTGAGGGGCACTTTCGCCTCCAGCAGGGTGCGCAGCGTGGCTTCCAGGTCATGGGTGCTGATCTCCACCCGATCGCTGGCGTCGATGATGTTGAGCGGCAGCGCGCGCGCCGCCGGTGGAAACTCCTGACGCGGCAGCTCCAGCAGCACCTCCGCGAAGTGCTCGTGCAGCAGGCGCCGCGGCGGGCCCTGGGCGATGATGCGGCCGCGGTCCATGATGACGATCTCATCGCACAGCAGCTCCGCCTCCTCCATGTAGTGGGTCGTCAGGAGGATGGTCTTGCGCCGCGCCTTGATCGACTGCACCAGCTCCCAGAAGTTGCGGCGTGCCTGCGGATCGAGCCCGGTGGTGGGTTCATCCAGGAACAGCACCGCGGGGTCGTTGACGAGCGCGATCGCGAGCAGCAGCCGCTGCTGCTGGCCGCCGGAGAGCCTGCGCGCATCGCGCCCGGCGAGCTTCTCGAGCGCGCACAGGCGGATGACCTCATCGACCTCGAGTCCGGTGGTGTAGAGCCCGCGGAACAGCGCGATGCATTGCCGCACCGTGAGGAAGTCCTGCAGCGCGGTCTTCTGGAAAAGAATGCCGGCCTCCTCGCGAAAACGCCTGCCGAGCGGCTCGCCGCGGTAACGCACCTCGCCCGCGGTCGGGGGCAGTATCCCCTCCATGATCTCGATGGTGGTGGTCTTGCCGGCGCCGTTGGGGCCCAGCAGCCCGAAGCACACCCCTTCCGGCACGCTGAAGGACACGCCGGCCACGGCAAGGGTGGCCGGATACTGCTTGACGAGCTCGCGGACTTCGAGGATTGCGGTGCTCACGGCATTCGCGCAAGGCTTGGCTTGAGGACTGGCGCGCGATCCTAGCGGATTTCAGCGTGCGGGCGTCAAGCCTTTGCGGCGCGAAGTTGCCGCGCGGCGGGCGACGTGTACCATCACTCACCATGACTACCCGTCGATACGACAAATCCGAGCGCGTAGAGCTCGCCGACGAAGCGGTGCACTGGGACCTGGGGTCCTCGCTGTCCTACGGCGAATACCTGCAGCTGGAGAAGCTCCTGGCGGCGCAAAAGCCGCTGTCGAGCGAGCACAACGAGATGCTGTTCATCGTCGTGCACCAGGTGTCGGAGCTGTGGATGCGGCTGATGCTGCACGAGCTGAGCGCGGCGCTGGAGTGTGTGCGACGCGATGACCTCGATCCGGCGCTGAAGATGCTGGCGCGCATCTCGCGCACCCAGACGCAGCTGATCTCGGTGTGGGACGTGCTGTCGACCATGACGCCGTTCGAGTACACGGCGTTTCGCAACGCGCTGGGGCGCTCCTCGGGGTTTCAGTCCCTGCAGTACCGGCTGCTGGAGTTCCTGTTCGGCAACAAGAACGCCGAGATGCTCGCCGTACACCAGCGCGACGCGCACGCCTACGAGACGCTGCAACGCGCACTCGCCTCACCGTCGCTGTACGACGAGGTGCTGCGGCTGCTCAGCCGCCGCGGTTACGGGATCCCCCCGGACTACCTGTCGCGGGATTTCAGCGAGCCCTACCAGGCCAGCAAACAGGTGGCCGGCGCCTGGCTCGGCGTGTACCACAACGCGCAGACGGGCTGGGACCTGTACGAGCTCGCCGAGCGCCTGGTGGACCTCGACCACAACTTCCAGCTGTGGCGCTGCCATCACCTGAAAACCGTCGAGCGCATCATCGGCTACAAGCCCGGCACCGGCGGCACCGGCGGCGTTTCCTATCTCGCCAAGGCGCTGGAGCTCAAGTTCTTTCCGGAGCTGTGGCAGATCCGGACCTCGATGTAACCGGCGCGATGGCCGGTGTGGCGCGCGCAGGGCGTGGCGCGCGGCGCGCGCGCCAGCGCAGCACGCGGTACGCCAACAGCAGCGCGAGCATCCCCACATAGAGCAGCGGCTCGCGCACGTCGCGTTTGACCTGCCAGTAGAAATGCCACACCGCGAGAGCGGCGATCGGGTAGATGAGGCGGTGGAGGCTCTGCCAGCGCCGCCCCAGGCGCCGCATCATGCCGTTGGTGGAGGTGAGCGCCAGGGGCAGCAGCAGCAGCAGCGCGCTGAAGCCGATGGTGATGTAGGGGCGCTTCAGGATATCGGCCCCCAGCAGGCGGAAGTTCAGCTCCAGATCGAGCACCAGGTACACGGTGAAGTGCACCACCGCATAGAAGAACGCGAACAATCCCAGCATGCGCCGCAGCCGCAGCAGCTGCGGCAGGCCGGTGAGGTCGCGCACCGGGGTCACGGTGAGCGTGAGCAGCAGGAAGTTGAGCGCGGTCTTGCCGCATTCGTGCTCGAGCTTCTTCACCGGATCGGCACCGAGGCCGGCGCCGAACAGCTGCAGCGCGCCGCACACCATCCAGGCGAGCGGCGCCACGCCGGCGACGAACACCAGTGGCTTGTAGAGGTAGCGATAGCGTTGCGTGACGTTCAAAAGTAGCGCCGCAGATCCATGCCCTGATACAGGCTCGCGACCTGCGCGGCGTAGCCGTTGAAGGGCAGCGTCGGCTGCCGTGCGGCCAGGAACGGCGCGCCGATGCGGCGCTCGGTGGCCTGACTCCAGCGTGGATGATCGACCTGCGGGTTGACGTTGGCGTAGAACCCGTACTCCTGCGGAGCGGCGACATTCCAGGCGGTGTTGGGCTGGCGCGCAGTGAAGCCGATCTGCACGATCGACTTGATGCTCTTGAAGCCGTACTTCCAGGGCACGATGAG
>VBNP01000268.1:2912-5085 GCA_005877965.1 Gammaproteobacteria bacterium
GTAGAGTGTCGTGAACTCGACATACTTGGCGTTCGAGGTGGGCTTGAAGCGCGCCAGCAGCCGGCTCAGAGGAAAGCCGATCCACGGCACCACCAGCGACCACGCCTCGACGCAGCGGAATCGATAGATGCGTTCCTCGAGCGCCTGTCCCGTGAGCAGGTCCTCGAGGTTGAACCTGCCGCGCACTTCCGCCTCGCCCTGCACCGTCACGCTCCAGGGTCGGGTCCTGAGCGTGTGTGCGAATCTGCCGGGGGATTCCTTGTCGGTGCCGAACTCGTAGAAATTGTTGTAGCCGGCGATCTGCTCGAGCGTGTTGGGCGGCTCGCTGACCGAATACTGCGGATTGCGCGTGTAAGCGAGCGCCGCTGCGGCCGGTGGCGCGCTTGCGGCGGCGGGCAGCCAGGCGCTGGCGGCGCTCGAGAGCGCGCCGGCGAGGAGCGTGCGCCGGTTGAAGTAGACCTCGGGCGGGGTGATCTCGGATGCGGCGATGCGGGGTACGCGCGTGAGCATGGTAACCTCCGTGAGCAGTAGACCGGTCGGCGCGCGCTTCAGCGCCACACGCGGCAGTCGACCCCGGCGTGGCGGGCCGCGCGCCGGGCGCGCCGACTGCCATTTACCAGAACGCCCCGGTCGGCCAGAGCCAGGTGCGCGAGGTCACTGAGCGTGTTGCCATACGCGGTGATCGGCAGCTGCGGATGGCGCGCGCGCAGCTCGGCAAGGCAGCGGACCTTCTCCACACCGCGACGGTTCGGGGTCGTGAGCCTTCCGACCAGCCGCTCCCCGCTCCACTCCACTCCCGTGCACAGGACTTCCGCGAACCCGAGCGCCTTGCCGATGGCCGGGACATACAGATCGATGCTGGCGCTCAGCAGCGCGAGCGTATCGCCCTGGCGGCGGTGCGCAGCGATCGCCGCCAGGGCGTCGCCGAACAGTCCCTGCCGCACGAGCCCTGTTACGAACTGCGCCGTCCAGGCGTCGAGCTCGGCGCGCCCGCAGCCCCCCAGCGCCGCCTGCAGCAGCGCCGATTTGAGCTCGCCGCGATCGGCGCGCCGCAGCAGGAAGCGCATCGACGCCGGCAGCACGCGCCACAGCCGCGCGAGACGCAGCGGGCGGCGCAGCAGAAAGCCCACCACGTACGGCAGCAGAGTGTCACGCCGTGTGATGGTGCCATCGAGATCGAACAGCGCGAGCACTCGCCCGGGCGCCTCGCGGGGGCCCGCCGGCGCTCTGCCGGTAGTGCCAGGGTCGGTCAGGCGGCGCTGCCTGCCGAGGCCAGCTGGCGCAGCACGTACTGCAGGATCCCGCCGTGCCGGTAATACTCGCGCTCCTTCGGGGTGTCGATGCGCAGGCGCGCGGTGAACTGCACGGCTTTGCCCCCCGGCGGGGTGGCGCTGACGGTGACCTCACCCGCATCGCCGCGGCTCAAACCGCTGATGTCGAACAGCTCGCGCCCGCCAAGTCCGAGCGAGGCGACGCTCTGTCCGGGCAGGAACTGCAACGGAGCGACGCCCATGCCGATGAGATTGGAGCGATGAATGCGCTCGAAGCTCTCGGCGATGACCGCCTTCACGCCGAGCAGCATCGTGCCCTTGGCCGCCCAGTCGCGCGAGGAACCGGTGCCATACTCGCGGCCGGCGAGCACCACGAGCGGCGTGCCTTCGTTGCGGTAGCGCATGGCCACGTCGTAGATCGAGGCCTGTTCGCCATCGGGCAGGTGCACGCTCACGCCCCCCTCGACCCCCGGCACCAGCAGATTGCGCAGCCGGATGTTGGCAAACGTGCCGCGCATCATGACCTCGTGATTGCCGCGGCGCGCGCCGTAGGAGTTGAAGTCCGCAGGCGTAACGCCCTGCTCGATGAGATAGCGCGCCGCCGGGCTGCTCCTGGCGATGTTGCCGGCCGGGGAGATGTGGTCGGTGGTGACCGAGTCGCCGAGTACCGCGAGCGCGCGCGCGCCGCGCACGTCGCGCAGGGCAGGCGGTGTCATGTCCATGCCGTCGAAGTACGGCGGGTTCTTCACGTAGGTCGAGCGCTCGTCCCAGGCGTAGCGTTGGCCGGCGGGCACTTTGATATTCGCCCAGTTGTCATCGCCCTTGAACACGCTGGCGTAGCTGTCACGGAACATCTGCGAATCGATGGAGCGCAGCAACAGGGCCTGCACCTCCGCATCGCT
>VBNP01000267.1 GCA_005877965.1 Gammaproteobacteria bacterium
CGAGGTGGCGCTGCGCACCCTCGCCCCGGATCTCAGGGTGCTGGCGCCGGTGCGGGACGAGGCCTTCAAGCGCCAGGACGAGCTCGAGTACCTGCAGCAGCGCGGGCTGCCGCTGCCGCCCACGGCCGCCCGCTACTCGGTCAACCGCGGCCTGTGGGGCGTGACCATCGGCGGCCGCGAGACGCTCACCTCCGCCGGCAGCATCCCCGATGAGGCCTGGCTCCTCACCCGCGATGCGTTCACGCGCCCGCGTCCCGCACAGCGTCACGTGCTCGGCTTCAGGCAGGGCCGGCCGGTGGCGCTCGATGGCAAGGCCGGCTCCCCGGTCGAGATCATCGAAGCGCTCGAGACTGTGGCGGCGCCGTTCGGCATCGGCCGCGGGATTCACCTGGGCGACACCATCATCGGCACCAAGGGGCGCGTGGCGTTCGAGGCGCCGGCGGCGGAGGTGTTGCTCACCGCGCACCGCGAGCTCGAGAAGCTCACTCTCACCGGCAGGCAGCAGCGCATCAAGGAGCAGCTCGCGCAGCCCTACGGCGATCTGGTGCACGAGGGCCAGCTGCTCGATCCGGTGTGTCGCGACATCGAGGCGCTGCTGCTCAGCTCCCAGCAGCGGGTGACGGGCGAGGTGCACCTGCTGCTGCAGAGCGGCAGCGTGTTCGTCGAGGGCGTGGAGTCGCCGTTCTCGCTCATGGCGGCCTCGCGGGGCGTGTACGGCGAAGCGGCGGGCGAGTGGTCGGCGAGCGATGCGCTGGGGTTCTCGCGCATCGCAGCGCTCCCGGGTGTGTTTTATACCCGCGCCGGCGAGCGCGCGGCGATGCGGCCCGAGGAGCCGTAGCGATGCTCGGCGGCATGCGCAACGTGGTGGTCGACAAGCTGGCCTCCGTGACCCAGGCCTGCGGCCTGTCGCACGAGGTGCGCATCGCCGCCGAAATTCCCGCGCAGGAAGGCGTCGTCATCGTGGTCGAGGTCCTCAACAACAAAGCGACCTACAACACCCTCGAGCTGACCAGCGGCCGCATGGCCAAGGTCGGCAAGGGCGACGTGGTCGCGGGCGCGCTCGGCCATCGCCAGGCGCTGTTCGGCTACTCCGGCCACGTGCCCGCGACGCTGCAACCCGGGGATGTCATCCAGATGCTCAACATCGGCGGCGTGCTCGGGCTGTGCGACTCCATCAACCCGGAGAAAGGCCAGCCGTTCGACTGCCGCGTGCTGGGCGTCGCGCTCAACTTTCCCTATCTGGGCGAGCGCATCGGCGTGCCCGCCCGGGTGGGCCACAAGAGCCTCGACGCCAACGCCGCGCTCGACACGCGTGGGGTGCCGGTCGTGGCACTCGCCGGCACCTGCATGGAGGCCGGCAAGACCGCCGCCGCCTGCGCGATCATCACCCGCATGCGCCACCGCGGCCTCACCGTCGATGCCTTCAAGGCGACCGGGGTCTCACTGCGCCGCGACATCCTCGCCATGGAGGACGCGGGTGCGCGCCGCTGCGCGATTTTCACCGATCTCGGCGTCGTCACCACGACGCGCAGCAACGGTCCGGCGCTCACCCGCACCATGCTCAGCGAGCTCGCCGCCGGCAAGCCCGACGTCGTGGTGTTCGAGCTCGGCGACGGCATCCTCGGCACCTACGGGGTCGATGCGATCCTCGAGTGTCCCGATATCCGCACCGCACTCGGCGCGGTCATCCTGTCGGCGAACGATCCGGTCGCGGCCTGGGGCGGCGTGAAGCTGCTGCGCGAGCGCTTCCTCATCGAGCCGTGCGCGGTCACAGGCCCCTCCACCGACAACCAGGTCGGCGTCGAGATCATCACCACCCAGATGGGCGTGCCGGCCTGCAACGCCATCGGCAACGGCGCCGCACTCGGGGACCGCGTGCTCGAGGCGCTCGGGCTCGCCGCGGCGGGGCTGCAGTGAGCGGGCGCATCCCCGCCGTGGTGCTCGGCGGTACCGGCTACGTGGCCGGCGAGCTGCTGCGCCTGATCGCCGCGCATCCGCGCTTCGAGCTCGCGGCGGTGATGTCCGACAGCCAGCCGGGCGAGGCGCTGGCGGCGGCGTTCCCGCACCTCGCCAGCGCCTACCCGGATGAGCGCTTCAAGTCGCAGGCGCAGGTGCAGGAGATTGTGAGCGAGGCGCGCGAGTCCGCGGTGTTCTCGGCCGCCCCGCACGGAGTCTCCGCCGCGCTGATCAACGCGCTGCTGACGGGCGCCGCGCGCACCAGCGCCCGGCCGCGCGTAGTCGATATCTCGGCGGATTTCCGCTACGCAACGCCGCAGGCCTACGCCGCGGTCTACCGGCACGCGCACGCAGCTCCGGCGCGCCTGGCGGAGTTCACCTGTGCGCTGCCCGAGCACCTGCGGGAGCTGCCGACCGCGCACGTCGGGCATCCCGGCTGCTTCGCCACCGCGATCCTGCTCGCGAGCGTGCCGCTGCTCGCCGGGGGCCTCATCGCACCGACGCTGTTCGTGAGCGGCATCACCGGCAGCACCGGCTCGGGGCGCAAACCCGTGGAAGGCACGCATCATCCGCTGCGTCACGGGGATCTCTACAGTTACGGCGCGCTGCGGCACCGGCACGTGCCGGAGGTCACGGCGTGTGCGCGCGCGGCCTGCGGGGTGGACGCGCACTTTGCCTTCGTGCCGCACTCCGGGCCGTTCGCGCGCGGCATACACGTGACGGTGCAGGCGCAGCTCGCCCGCTCGCTCGACACCCCGGGTCTGCTGGCGGCGCTGCGCGAGTTCTACGCGCACGCGCCGTTCGTGCGGGTCGAAGCCGCGGCGCCGCGCGTCAAGGACGTGGCGACCAGCAACTACGCGCACCTGTCGGGGGCGGTCGCGGGCGGCACGGTCGCGGTGCTGTGCGCCATCGACAATCTCAACAAGGGTGCCGCCGGACCTGCCGGAGACCACCGGTCTCACCGCAGCCGCACCGGGGTGGACCTGATGACTCACGCCATACAGCAGCCGTCCGCCGTCCCCGTGGCGCAGGCCGTGAGCGACTGTCTCGCCCCGGTGTTCGCGCAGTACCCGCTGGAGGTCTCATCCGCGCAGGGGGTGTGGTTGCACAGCGCCGCCGGGACGCGCGTGCTCGATCTGTACGGCGGACACGCGGTGGCCGCCCTCGGCTACGGGCATCCGGCCTGGACGGCGGCCCTCACCGCCCAGGCCCAATCCTGCCACTTCCAGACGAACGCGGTCGCCATGCGGGTGCGCGCCCGCGCCGCCGCGGCCCTGGTGCGCTTCTCGCAGCTGCCGCTGTCGAGCGTGTTCTTCGTCAACAGCGGCGCCGAGGCGAACGAGAACGCCCTCAAGATCGCACTGCGCATGACCTCGCGGCCGCAGGTGACCGCGCTCGAGGGCGGCTTCCACGGCCGCACCGCCGCCGCGGGCGCCGTCACCTGGGGGGCCGCGGCCGGGTGGTATGGCTTCCCACGCGCGCCGTTCGAGGTGAATTTCATCGCGCGCCGTGACCCGCGGTCGATCGCCGCGCAGGTGACGGAGCAGACCGCGGCGGTGATCGTCGAGCCGGTGCAGGGGCTCGCCGGGGCGGTGGATCTGGGCGCTGCGTTCCTCGGGGCGCTGCGCCGGCGTTGCGATGAGGTGGGGGCCCTGCTGATATTCGACGAGGTGCAGTGCGGCGTCGGCCGCACCGGAGCGCCCTTCGCCGCCAACCTCTATGGGGTCGTGCCCGACATGCTCACGACGGCCAAGGCGCTCGGCAACGGCTTTCCGTGCGCGGCGCTCATGATGTCGGCGCGGGTGTCGGCGACGCTCAAACCCGAATCTCTCGGCACCACCTTCGGCGGCGGACCCATGGCGTGCGCCGCCATCGAGGCGGTGATCGCGGCCATCGAGTCGCAGGGACTGCTCGGGCAGGTGCGGCGCATCGGCGCGTACATCCGCGCCACCTGCATCACCGGCCCGGTCACGGGACACCAGGGCGCGGGCCTGCTCATCGGACTGCGCACCAGAGGGCCGGCGAAACAGGTGCAGGCGCAGTTGCTCGAGCGCGGCATTCTCGCCGGCACCGCGAGCGACCCCAACGTGCTGCGCCTGCTGCCGCCGTTCATTCTCGAGGAGCAGCACGTCGACCTGCTCAGCGATGCGCTCGGGCGGCTGCCCGCATGAAGCGCTTTCTCGATCTCGCGGATTTCGAGCGCGACGAGGTGCTGTCGCTCCTGGAGCTGGCGCGGCGCCTGGAGAAGCAGCCCGAGCCGCGCGCACTGGCCGGCAGGATCCTGGGCCTGGTGTTCTTCAATCCCTCGCTGCGCACGCTGGCGTCCTTCCAGGCCGCCATGGCGCGCCTCGGCGGCAACTCGTTCGTCATCACCCCGGGCGCGGGCAGCTGGCAGGTCGAGACCCGCCCCGGGGTCGTCATGGACGGCGCGGCCGCCGAGCACGTGCGCGAGGGCATCCCGGCGCTCGCCGCCTATTGCGACGCGCTCGGCATCCGCGCCTTCGCCGCAGGCAAGGACCTGGCGAGCGATCTGGCGGAGACCGCCTTCAACGCCATGGCGAGCCTCATCGACAAGCCCCTGATCAATCTCGAGTCCGCGGTCAACCATCCCTGCCAGGCGCTCGCCGACTGGAAGACGCTGGATGATCTCGCGGTGCCGCGCGCCGGGCGCTTCGTGCTGTCGTGGGCCTACCACCCGCGCGCCCTGCCGCTGGCGGTGCCGGCGGCGGCGCTGCACATGGCGGCGCTGCGCGGCATGGAGGTCATCGTGCTGCGTCCGCAGGGCTTCGCGCTGCCGGACGCCATCATGGAGCGCGCGCGGCGCGCCGCGGCGGCTTCCGGCGGCTCGCTGCGCGAGACCGCCGAGCGCGAGGATGCGCTCGCCGGCGCCGAGGTGCTGTATGTAAAGGAGTGGGGCGCGACCGAGTGCTACGGCGACAGCGAAGCGGATGCGCGCCTGCGCAGCAGGCTCACCGGCTGGTGCGTGCGCGACGACTGGTTCACGATCGCCTCAAGCGAGTGCCGCCTGATGCACTGCCTGCCGGTGCGACGCAATACCGCCATCGCCGATGCGGTGCTCGACGGCGCGCGCAGCGTGGTGCAGCGCGAGGCCTACAACCGTCTGCCGGTGCAGATGGCCGTGCTCCATCGGATGCTCAAGCCCTGAGGTAGGCGCAATCCGT
>VBNP01000042.1 GCA_005877965.1 Gammaproteobacteria bacterium
CGCGTGATCGGGGAGCGCGATCAACCGCTCGCCAGGGCGACGGTGGTCATCGAAGGAAACGGCTTGCCGGCCCAGGCGCTCACGGACGAAACCGGAACCGCGCGGCTCACTTTCTTCGGAGGCACGGTCGCGGCAATCCAGACACTGTTTATCAGGTCTGCCGCCAATCATTGGGATCGCCTCATATCCGCGCCGCGCCTCAGCTCCGGTACCAATACCGTCAAGCTGCTACCTCTCTCAGAGTCCTACCCGAACTTTCCCAGTGCGCGACTGGTCGGCTGGGGTCAGCGCCTGATGGGGGTCGATCCGATCGGCGGCCGCTTCACCGGCAGCGGCGTGAGAATCGGTCTCATCGATTCGGGCTGCGACAACTCACATCCGTTGTTGCGGCACGCGCGGCAGGGACTTCACCACCGGCGGCGCAGACACGAGCTGGACCCATGACTTCGTGTCGCACGGGACGCACTGCGCCGGCATCATTAACGCAGCGAGCACCGAACAGGGCGTCAGCGGCTGCGCGCCCGAGGCCGAGCTGCACGTGCTCAAGGTCATCCCGGAGGGTCGGGTCAGCGATCTGCTGGCGGCGCTGGATGAATGCATCGAGCGGGAACTCGATCTCATCAACATCAGCGTCGTGAGCGACGGATTCTCCGAGTTGGTGAGCCACAAGCTGCAGGAGGCGCGGCGCAAAGGCATCGCGTGCATCGTGGCAGCGGGCAACTCCGGCGGCCCGCTCGCATTCCCGCGAGCGGCGTGTCGGCGGCAGCGGACAGTGCCGCTGGAGCCCGCTCTCACACCAGCTGCCGGACGCCCGCGACGAGCCGTTCCACCTCGTCCGCGGTCGTATACGCCGCGCAGCCGGCGCGCACCAGGCCATCGCGCTCATGACCCAACACCCGGGCCACAGTGCTCGCGTAGAAGTCGCCGTGCGACACGAATATGCCGCGGGCCGCAAGTTGAGTGGCCACCTCGCCCGCATCCCGGCCGGCGAGGGTGAAGGAGACCGTGGGTGTGCGGTCGGCCCCCGGCGGCAGTCCGTAGAGCTCGACTCCGGGAATGGCGCGCAAGCCCTCCCACATCCGCCTCAGCAGCTCCGCTCCGCGCCGCTGCAGACATTGCGACACGCGGCCGAGCCGCTCGCGACGCGGCACGTGAGCCTCCGAGAGGGAGGCGAGAAAGTCGACCGCCGCGGCCGCCCCCACGATGCCTTCGTGGTTCAAAGTCCCGGTCTCCAGGCGATCCGGACCCTGCGAGGGCGCGGGTTCAAGTCGGGGTGCGTCCAGTTTATCGAGCAGCTCGCGTCGCCCCCACAGCACCCCGACGTGCGGCCCGTAGAACTTGTAGGCGGAGCAGGCGTAAAAGTCGCAGTCCCAGGCGCGCACATCGGCCATGTGGTCGCTGGCGTAGTGGACCCCGTCGACGAACGCCAACGCACCCACCGCATGCGCCTGTTTGACGAGCCGCCCGACGTCGTTGATGGTACCGAGCGCGTTGGAGGCCGCCCCCACCGCCAGCAGGCGGGTTCCCGGGGTGAGCTTCCTCTCGAGGTCTTCTGCGTCAAGGCACCCATCCTGCGGTCGCATCCTGATGGTGCGCACTTCAACGCCGCGCTCTTTTGCCAGTGCGCGCCAGGTGTCGGAGTTCGCGTGGTGGTCGAGCTCCGTCACGACCACCACATCCCCCGCTCGCCACTCGCGCCCGAGTGCGCGGCCGAGATGGAACGTGAGCGTGGTCATGTTGGCTCCGAACACGATCTCGTCCGCAGAACCCCCGATCCAGTCCGCCAGCGCCCCGCGCGCCTCGAACAGTGCCTGGTCGGTTTCCTGGCTGCTCGGGTACGCCCAGTGGGTGTTCGCGTTGTGCTGCAGCAGGTACTCGGTCATGGCGTCCACCACACGGCGCGGGACCTGTGTCCCGCCCGGACCATCGAAATAGGCCACCGGATGACCGTTGTGCCTGCGCGCGAGCGCCGGAAAGCGGCGGCGGATCTGGTCAACGCTGGCAAACTCCGGCATGGACACTCCCCAGGCAGCGAACGGATGCTCACCTCCCTTGATACTATCGTCAACGCGTGGTGGCGGCACGGTCATGGGGAATCCGCTGGTGTGGCGCCGCAGGTCGCCCTGACGCGGCGGCCATCCGCGGGGCGCCGGCGGGTGCGAGTCCCGCCGGCGCCTGATACCGACCCAAGAGCGTTAGCAACGCAGGTCAGACCACCTCAGCCCCCGTCACGACCGAAGTGGAACAGGTCGAACAGGTCGCCGATGGCCGGCATGTTGCGGGGCACATAGGTGTTGTCCTCGTCCTGCAGCGGATTGGGCAGGTTGTCACGACTGCGCTCGCTCAGCGTGCCGCCGAGCTGCCAGTTGCGTTCGATGAACTTCACGAACGAGGAATGCTCGTTGTACACGTGGCTGATGTGCCCGCCCGTCGAGAAGGGCGACACGGCGATCATCGGAATGCGCGGCCCGGTGCCGAAGAAATCAACCGGCTGGATGAAGCCCGAGTCGTAATAGCCGCCGCCTTCGTCCACCGTGACGAAGATCGCGGTCGTGGCCCACAGCTCCCGGTTGCTCTGCGCAAGCTCGATGATGTTCTTGGCGAACGCCTCGAACAGGCCCCATTTGGAGGACGCCGGGTGTCCGTCCATGGTGCCGTCGGGCTTCACGTAGGCGACCGCCGGGAGCGTCCCATTGGCAAGATCCGTGAACAGGTCGGTCACGTCCCGCATGTGATCGGCCACCACGGACGGGTAGTTCGACTGATATTCAAACGGGTTGCAGATGTTGCAGTAGCTGCCGTTGAAGGGGCTGCTCGTTCCGTCGGCGTTGAATCCGCCGCCGTAGTATTTCCACGGAATGTTGTTGGCGGTCAGCACATCGCCGATGCTGCGCTGTGCCGTCGGTGGCACGACCAGCCCGCTCTGCGGCAGGCCCTTCGGCGTGAAGGCCGGGTCGACGTTGACCGCCTGCCAGTATTCACCCGCGCCACACCGCGTCTGCAGCCTATAGGGGAGCGACTGCAGATAGCTCGCGATCGCGCCGATCCCCGCTTGCGTCTCATCCGAGCAATTGAACCACTGCGCGCGGTGGGTATAGCGATTCAGCGTCCCGGGCTGCGGGTCGGGGTTGTAGATGTTGGCGGCCGCCGGCGTGGCGGGATTGCCATTGCCGTCGCTGAAGAACACCTGGTCGGCGAAGCCGAGCGGCTGGCTGTCCGGCCCCGTGCCGCCCATCACCGGCTGGTGATAGTTGTCGCTCATCGTGTATTGATCGGCGAGGGACTTGAAGAGCGGCGCATCCCCGTTCTGCATGTTGAAGAAGGCCATGGTCTGCCCGGTGTCGTGCGGCGTGCCGCCCGGCGGGGTGCTGTAGGTCGTGGTCACGGCCGATTGCAGGTCGTGGAGACACCCCGTGGGGTTACTCCTGGACACGTGCTCCGCGTCGATCGCGCAATCCATCTGTTGCACCATCTGGAAATATTGATGGATGGTGTCGCCGGTGAAGGCATCGAAGGGCATGGTCGGACTCGTGAGCTGGAATGGCCCGGGCGGCAAGGCGTTGACATTCGTGATGCGCGTGTCGGGACCGAGCGTGAAGCTCAGCCCGGTGCCACCCGTGCCGAACAGAGACTGATCCTGGGGTGGCAACCCGGGGTCCCCGCCCGCAAGGCTCAGGATCCCGATATACGGAGAGACCGCACCGACCCCGTTCACGTCCGGCGGCGGCAGCGTGCGATAGAGCGTCTTGTTCGCACGGGCGGCGCTGCTGAAGAATTTGCCGTCATTGGGCGCGGAGCTGATCTGGTACTGATGCGCCCTGGCAAAATGCCGTCCGGGCGTACCGTCGGCATTGACGATGCCCTCGGACAGCAGGTTGAGTATTCCCTCCTGTGCGTGCCGGGGCACGTAGGTCGCGAACAGGTGATCGAAGCTGCGATTCTCGCCGACGATGATGATCACGTGCTTGATCGGTGTGGCGGTCCTGATCGCATCGGCCGGCGTGTTGGGATCGGCAGCCTGCACGGATGCGGCGAAGGCAAGGGCAGACAGGGCCGCTGCGGATGCGCCGGCGGCGATTCTCGTCCGCCAGATTCTGGTGAATTGCGAATGCATACATTCCTCCCCGGTTGAAATGAGTCCGGGGAGGAAAGCTATGCGCAACAGATGACATGACGGTCTCGGCTTTTTCTCCAAGCGGTGAATCTTTTGTGACATGGCAGCGGCAACGCGGCTCGAAGACCCGGGCGCTGCGGATGCGGCCATCGATCCGCTTGAGGCTGAAGAGTGAAAAGCGACGGCTTCAACACGACAGTGGCATACTCGACGGCCATTCCCACGGCGCAGACTGAGCTCGAAGATGCGACCTCGCAGGCGAGATTCCCAGCGGGCGGGTACCGTCGGACAAGCGGAGCGCTCGACGCGCTACCGAAACCTCGTCAACCCCTTCGAGCCGGTAAGGATATTCTCGGACGATCAGCTCGAGAATATGCACCTGGCGGCGCTGGGCATCCTCGAGCGCCAGGGCATGCGGGTGTTGTCGCCCCGTGGGCGGGCGGTACTGGCGGCCGCGGGCGCCGCCGTGGACGAAGCGAGCCAGATGGTCCGGCTCGACCGCGGCCTCGTCACCACGGCCCTGGCGACCGTTCCTGCCGAGGCCAATCTCATTGCGCGCAACCCGGCGCGCTCCTGCCGCGTGGGAGGCCCCCACGTCGTGTTCGCGCCGGTCGCGGGCCCGCCCAGCGTGAGCGATCTGCAGCGCGGCAAGCGCACCGGCACGATCGAGGATTATCGTGACTTCGTGCGGCTCTCGCAGGCCTTCGACGTCATTCACGTGCTCGGCCAGATGGTCGAGCCGCAGGACACCACCGTGACCGAGCGTCACCTCGAGACGACATTCGCGCAGCTCACGCTCGGGGACAAGGTGCCGTATTTCTACTGCCGGGGCGAAGCGCAGCTCGCCGACTGCTTCGCCATGCTGCGCATCGCCCAGGGAATCGACGAGGCCACGTTTCGCAGCGAAGCGCACTGCTATTCGATCTGCAACACCAACTCGCCCCTGCAGCTGGACGTGCCCATGACGGACGGCATCATCGAGTTTGCCGCGCATGGGCAGTTGATGATCGTTACCCCGTTCACCCTCGCCGGCGCGATGGCGCCGATCACGATCGCCGGCGCCCTGACCCTGGCTCATGCGGAAGCCCTGTTCGGCATCACGCTGTCGCAGATCGTTCGGCCGGGTGCCCCGGTGATGTACGGCAGTTTCACGTCAAACGTCGACATGAAGTCCGGATCACCCGCATTCGGCACACCCGAATACGCCAAGGCGGCCTTCGGCGCCGGGCAGCTGGCACGCCGCATCGGTGCGCCGTGGCGCTGCTCGAGCGCGACGGCATCCAACGCCCCGGACGCGCAGGCGGTGTATGAGTCGCAGATGAGCCTGTGGGGAGCGCTCCTGGGCGGTTGCCATTTCATCCTGCACGCGGCCGGCTGGCTCGAAGGCGGGCTGACCGCGTCATTCGAGAAGTACATCCTCGATGTTGAAATGCTGCAGATGTTCGCGGAGCTCTTTCAGCCGGTGCTCGCCTCTGCCGAGGAGATCGGCATCGAGGCCGTTGCGGAGGTGGGTCCCGGGGGCCATTTCTTCGCGGCTGCCCACACCATGCAGCGCTACCGTGACGCCTTCTACACACCCCTGGTGTCGGACTGGCGCAACTACGGCGCCTGGTCGGATGATGGCGCGAAGACCGCGACCGAGCGCGCGAACTCGCGGTGGCGCGAGACTCTCGCGTCCTTCCAGCCGCCCGTCCTGGATCCGGCCGTGCATGAAGCGCTGGCGGCGTTCGTCGAACGCCGCCGCCGGGAAGGCGGCGCCGCGCCCGCCTCCTAGGGGCCGGAGGAAGTCAGGCAAGCTTGCGTGCACTAGTTGCGGAACAGCAGCGCAAACAGACCCAGGGACGCACCATCGGCGTCGGCGCTGAAGGGGCCTCGAAATCGAGATTCAGGTCACGCTCACTGTGACCACTTGCACACTTCCGGCAAGTCCCCATACTGAGCGAGCACCTGCGTCGTTATAAGGTAAAGATTCCTTACCGACTGTGTGGCCCTCAAACAGGACATAGCCATGCGCGACCCAAGCCACCCCAAGCCAGGCATTCGCCCACCCGGTAGCGTCGCTCCCAAGCCGGGCGCGCAGGGTACGGCTGCGCCCCCGCGTGCCGGCGGCGCCGGGAAAGTCGTTCACGATGACCGCGGCCACGCCGTGTGGCAGTGGGTCAAGGAGACCAGCCGCATCGCCATCGAAAGCACTTCGCGGCTGCTTCGCAAACTCGAGGCGCCGGAGCTGAAGATGGAAGACACCAAGGACCAGGAGGTGCGGATCACGCCGGATCCCAGCGCTGGCGGCGGTTACGATCCCTATAACCAGCGAGTCAAACCACCGAGGTCGGGCCGCAAATAGAGCTTCGCCGGGCAGTCGATCGGTCTGCTCTAGGTCCGTAAATAAGAAGCGCCGTTCACGTCCAGAACCGCGCCAGTCATACTTGCCGGCGCGTCGAGAGTGCAATACGTGACGACCTGCGCGACCTCGTCCGGGGTTGCGACCCGCCCCAACGGTTGGTCGGCCAGGACTGCCTTGTCCCGCACCAGATCAGCCACTCTCTGTGTCGACACCCAGCCGGGCGCGACGACGAATACGTAGACGCCCCTCGGTGCCAACACCTTGGCCAGCGTCTGGCTGAGCGCATTCATACCGGCCTTGCTCGCGGCGTACGCCGGCGCATCGGGCTCTCCCCGAAAGGCACTGCGGGAGGAGACGTTGACGATCCTTCCGCCACCCTGCTCTACCATCTGGCGCGCGGCGCAATAGGAAAGGTGTGCCGGACCGCTCAGATTGATCGCAAGCGTGCGCTGCCACGCCGCTGTCCAGTCTGCGTAGTCGGTAGTCAGCGGCGGATGAGTCGGAAAGATGCCCGCGTTGTTCACGACCCCATCAATGCGCTGAAGCGCGCAAGCCTCCTGCCAGAGGCGTTCGATCGACGCCGGATTGCCGAGATCGGCCCGGATGATAGTGTGGCCAACGCCTTTCATGGCCTGCCTCGTCGCCTCCGCTGCGGCCCGGTCAGACTGGTAGTGCAGCACGACCGTGACGCCACGCAGAGCCAGGGCCTTGCAAATAGCCGCACCAATGCCGCCCGAAGCCCCGGTCACGAGTATGTGGGTCATGCTTCAACACTCCGACACCTCATGGATGCGTCATGGTCAGGGGGCGCGGACTTTTCGACAAGGCCCCACTTATTTGAAATAGTAGCAGTGTAGAACTGGGCCGGAGATCGCAATTTGACGGGAGCCTGGATGTTCCACCTAACGGCATCAGGGACGGCCGGGCGCTCCTGTGCTGGCTCGATGAATGAACACGTGGCTGCCGTGGGTTGCAGCGTGGCAACCATACTCCTTTGCGGCATGCTCGCGAAACCTGCGGCAGCGCAGGGGGCGCCTGTTACGGCGGTGCTGGATACGCTCAGTTCCGTGCATCCCTTTGGCGAGGTCGCAATCTCGCCGGACGCAAGACGCGTGGTCTACGGCAGCGTGGTTACCGGCAAGCGTGCCGGGGCCGAGGTCGACGTGTCGGCGCTCTGGATCGCCCAGGCGAGCGACGGATCCGGCGCGGCTCGCTTGACGGCTTGCCCGGGGTCGGTGTGTGACGAGCATAGCGCCGCCTGGTCGCCCGACGGGACGCAGGTCGCGTTCGTCACGACTGACGCGAAGGAGCAAACGCAGATTGCAATCGCCACCGCCAGCGATCGCAACGTGAAGATCATCACCCGCGCCCACGGCCCGCTGGACACACCCCGCTGGTCTTCCGACGGCAGTCGCATTGCTTTTCTGTACTCCGAGGGTGCACCCAAGACGCCAGGCCCCCTCAATCCGCTCGCGCGCGACGCAGGCGTGCTGTCCTCGACCGTGTACGAGCAGCGGCTGGCGTTGATTTCCGCGCACGGCGGGAACGCAACACTGCTCGGCCCGGCCGATCTGAACATCTACGAATACGATTGGTCGCCCGACGGCAAGCGTTTCGCGATCACGGCCGCGCGCGGCTCCGGTGATGACAACTGGTGGATCGCCGAACTCGACTTGCTCGATGCGCAAAGCGGCGCGCTGACCACTCTCGTAAGACCGCATCTGCAGATCGCCTCGCCGCGCTGGTCGGGGGACGGCACGCGCATCGCGTACATCGGCGGCCTCATGAGTGACCAGGGCATCACCGGGGGCGACATCTACGTGGTGCCCGCCGCCGGCGGCGCCCCGGTTGACGCCACTGCGGGCCTGGCGGGCTCCGTACAGACGATTACCTGGAATGCTTCGGCTACGCGCATACTCGCCACCGAGTTTGCCGCGGGCGACGCGGTGCTCGCCACAATCGACGTCGATTCGAAGTCGCGGCGCGAGCTATGGCGCGCTCCGCAGATGATCTGGGCGAACTGTCTGCTGGGCTTCACGCCAGGCGACGCGGGCATATCGCTTTCAAGGAACGCGGCCCTCTCGGCCGTCATTCGTCAATCGTATACATCGCCGCCCGAAGTGGCGACCGGGCCGCCCGGCAAGTGGGAGCCCATCACCCGGGCCAATGCCGGCGTGAAGCCGATCACCGGCAAGGCGAGCAACGTGTTCTGGAAGAGCGACAGCTTCAGCGTTCAAGGGATGCTGATCGAACCGCCCTCGGTCGTGCAGGCAAGGCGGTACCCTCTGGTTGTCGTGGTGCATGGCGGCCCGGCGTACGCGCACTATCCGCTCTTCCCGGCGAGCCCGGATTCGTTCGACGCGGTCCTTGCCAGCCAGGGCTACTTCGTGTTCAAGCCCAATCCGCGCGGCAGCTACGGTCAGGGCGAGGCATTCACGCAGGCCAACGTCAAGGACTTCGGCTACGGCGACCTGCGCGACATCCTGAGCGGTGTCGACGCCGCGCAGAAGACTGCGCCGATCGATCCGGAGCGGGTCGGGATCACCGGCTGGAGCTACGGCGGCTACATGACCATGTGGGCCCTGACCCAGACGGACCGCTTCAAAGCGGCGGTCGCAGGCGCAGGACTTTCAGATTGGCTCAGTTACTACGGCACGAACAACATCGATACGTGGATGATCCCCTACTTCGGCGCCTCGGTCTACGACGACCCGAATGTGTACGCACGCAGTTCGCCGATGACGTTCATCAAGAACGTGCACGCACCGACTCTGATCGTAGGCGGCGACCGCGATGCGGAGGTGCCGATCACGCAGTCCTACGAATACTGGAACGCTCTGCGGCGTCTCGGCGTAAGGACGGAGTTCGTCGTTTACCCCGACGAGGGACATTTTTTCTTCAGACGCGCCGATCAGGTCGACGTCGCGTCGCGCGTGGTCAACTGGTTCAATGCTTACCTGAAGCCGGGCCCATGAGAGAACCGCACGTCCCACGGACGCGGCCACCCCCCGGGCTCGTATCATGGCTCGCACCCAGCGGGGCTCGATATGAGCGGCGTGGGGCTGTGCGCACACCAGTGGATGATCTGCTCGAGACTGATACGCGTGGCGCGCGGATCGGCGCCCGGCCGCCAACCGTCGCTCCGTCCGAGTGACGGACCGAACGCCAGCGCGCCAACGGCAGCGCAGGCGGGGAAATAATGGCTATGCGTGACGATTACGGGTACGCCGGCGCGCTGCGCCGCCTCGAGGCCCGCCGGGGCATCCTCGATCGCCACGGCCTGGTGCGGGCGCAGTCGCAGGGCTTCAAGCGCGAGCCGGTAAACCTGCGGATCGGGCTTCTTTCGCGGCGCCTCGTCGGCGCAGACGACTGTCGCGAAGTGATGCTCCCAGTGGCTGCCGAGATGCCACTCGAGCAAGGCCGCGACATTGCCGCGGCTCGTGGTGGTGACGATGCCCATTGGCAGATGAGCACGGCAACAATCCGACAGCAGTTCCGCGACACCCGCGCGCAGGGGTAACTCGCCACGGCGTACGATCCCTGCGTAGATCTGGTTTTTCAGGCGGTGCAGCGTATTGGCAAGTGCCTCGCACTGGCGCGCATCCCTCGGGGCCTCTTCTCTGCGGCTCATGTCGCACACAAGCCGCTCACGGCCTCCGGCCACCGCGAGCAGCTCGCCGTAATGCTGTTCGCTCCAGCGCCACGGCATGCCTAGCGCCTCAAAAGCGCGATTGAAAGCCACCAGGTGCCCGTCGCGCTCGGTTTCGGCCAACGTGCCATCGACGTCCCAGAGCAGGGCCTTGAACACGCGGCGGTCCGCGGCCGCACGCTGCGAGCGCTCGCGGCGCGCCCGCCCGGCGGCGCTGCGCATTGCCCGGGAGTCACTCAAGCGGTGAGGTTGCGCCGCTGGGACGGTCTGCCGCGGTCAGTCAGAAGTGCGGGCAGGCCGTCCACGCTCTCCACGAACGCATCGCACGGCAGCGCACGCGGGTCAGCTCCCTCGTTGTAACCATAGGGCACGCACACGACGGCCAGCCCCGCGGCGCGCGCGGCGAGCACGTCGGTCAACGAGTCGCCTACCATCAGCGTCTGAGCCGGCCGAACCTCAAGTTCCTCACAGGCGCTCAGCAGGGGTTGCGGATGCGGCTTGCGATGCATGCCGGCATCCCCACCCACCACGACGTCGATCCAGTGACTCAGACCCAGGCGAGTCAGCACGCTAACGGACGCCTTTGTCGGCTTGTTGGTCACCACTGCAAGGCGCAAGCCCAGGCGGTGCAGCTCAGCAAGCCCCGCGGCCACTCCCGGGTACACGCGCGTCTGGATTTCACCGAGTTCGTGAATCCGCTCGTAATGAAAGTGGAATCGCTCGAGCAGGAGCGCGGCGTCGGAGGATTGTCCGGCAGCTCCAAGTCGCGCAACGGCGCGCTGTATCAGAGTGGGCACACCTCGTCCGATGAGCACGCGGACCTGAGCCGGAGTGAGGCTCGTGAGTTTCTGCTCGGCGAGCGCGCGGTTCAATGCGACGCTGATGTCGGCGGCGGTATCAAGGAGCGTGCCGTCGAGGTCGAACAGCACCGCCCGCACGGACCGCGCAGACAGATGATCCGGGGCGATGCTCATGACCACTTGCCCTGCACCAGCGCGCACGCGCGCGCGCAAATCGCCTGCGGCGTCAGGCCGAGTTCCGCCGCCACCTGCGCCGCCGGCGCGGACTCGCCGAATCGATCGATGCCGAGCACGTCACCGTCAAAGCCGGTATAGGCCCGCCAGAAGTTGCTCACGCCCGCCTCGATCGCCAGAACCGGCAGCGCACGCGGCAGCACCGTCGCGCGATAGTCGGCGCTCTGCCGATCGAACTGAGCGCAGTTGGGCATTGAAACCACGCGGGCGGCGATGCCCCCCGCGCCGAGCATCTCGCGCGCACGCATGGCGAGGGCGACTTCCGAGCCGGTCGCGAGCAGCGTGATGGTGGCGGGTCCGTCGCTGTCGGCAAGGACGTAGCCGCCCCTGCGGACCTCATCGAGCTGCCGTGCGCTGCGTGCAAAGTGCGGCAGGCTTTGGCGCGACAGCAGCAGGCATGTCGGCCCATCATGTCGCTCGATCGCGGCCTGCCAGGCCACCAGCGTCTCGACGGCATCGCACGGGCGCCAGACTTCATTGTTAGGAATCAGACGAAGGCTGCTCGCGTGTTCCACCGGCTGGTGCGTCGGACCGTCTTCGCCGAGACTGACGCTGTCGTGCGTGAATACGTGGATCACCCGCTGACGCATGAGCGCCGCCATGCGTACGGCATTGCGGCTGTAGTCCGAGAACGTGAGAAAGGTGCCCCCGTAGGGCAGGTAGCCGCCATGCAGTGCGATGCCGTTCATCACCGCGCTCATGCCGAACTCGCGCACGCCGTAGTTGATGTGGTTGCCCCAGCCGCCACGGCGCACGGCGATGCTGCTGCGCGTCGCAGTGAGGTTCG
>VBNP01000043.1 GCA_005877965.1 Gammaproteobacteria bacterium
CAGCGCCAGCGCCGAGTACACCGGATTGCGCGCCGTGATCACGCCGAGCGCCGCGGCGATGAGCAGGGCGCCGAACACGTAGAACAGCGCCTCGATCAGCATGCGCGGCCGCCGGCGGCGCGAGGGCTGAGGCGCGTTCTCATCGGTAGGGCGCGTCCGCGGCCCGATCGGCGGCGATCATCGCCTCGTAGCGTTCGCCGACCGCGAGCAGCTTGTCCTTGCTCATGATGTTCTCGCCGCGCCGCTCCATGTGGTACTCGAGAATGCGGGTGAGCACGATGGCGTCCACCGGGCAGGCCTCCTCGCAGAAGCCACAGTAGATGCACTTGAACAGATCGATGTCATAGCGCGTGGTGCGCCGCGTGCCGTCCGGTGCCACCTCCGAGTCGATGGTGATGCACACCGCCGGGCACACCGCCTCGCACAGCTTGCAGGCGATGCAGCGCTCCTGGCCGTTCGGGTAGCGGCGCAGCGCGTGCAGGCCGCGAAAGCGCGGTGACTGCGGGGTCTTCTCTTCCGGATAGTTGAGGGTGTACTTGCGGCTGAACAGAGTGCGGGCCGTGACCATGAGCCCCTTGAGGAGCTCCGGCAGCAGGAAGGTCTTGAGCGGATTCACACCCATGAATGCATCCGCTCAGTGGTACCAGGCGCGCGACCACGGCCCGATGCGGTACACGGCCAGCAGCATCTCTACGCCGATCCACACCAGGGTCACAGGGATCAGCGCCTTCCACCCCAGGCGCATGATCTGGTCGTAGCGGTAGCGCGGGAAGGTCGCCCGGAACCACAGGAACAGGAACACCAGGCAGAACACCTTGAGGAACAGCCACAGGAAACTCGGCTGTCCGAGGAAGGTGTCACCCAGCCCGAGCCATGCATAGCCCTGCAAGGGTCCCTCCCAGCCGCCGAAGAAGAACACCGCGGTGAGCGTCGAGATCAGGATCATGTTGGCGTATTCGGCGAGGAAGAACAGCGCGAACGCGATGCCGGAGTACTCGACGTGGAAGCCGGCGACGATCTCGGATTCGCCCTCGGCCACGTCGAAGGGCGCGCGGTTGGTCTCGGCGACGCCGGAGATGAAATACACCATCAACAGTGGGAACAGCCAGAACCAGTTCCAGGACAGCAGCCCGCCCTCCTGGGTGCGCACGATGGTGCCGAGGTTCATGCTGCCGGTGGCCATGAGCACGCCGACCAGCGCGAAGCCCATGGCGATCTCATAGGCCAGCATCTGCGCCGCGGAGCGCATGGCGCCCAGGAACGCGTATTTGGAGTTCGCCGCCCAGCCGGCGACGATGACGCCGTACACACCCATGGAGGTGAGCGACAGCAGGTACAGCAGGCCCGCGTCGGCCTTCGACACCACCACCGTTGGCGACAGCGGGATCACCGCCCAGGCCGCGAACGCCGGCACGAGTGCGACGATGGGCGCGAGCCGGAACAGGAACTTGCTCGAATTCGTCGGGATGATGACTTCCTTCACGAGGAGCTTGATCACGTCGGCGAACGGTTGTCCCACTCCGGGCAGCAGACCGAAGAGGCGCACGCGGTTCGGTCCGCGGCGCAGCTGCATCCAGCCGATGACCTTGCGCTCCCACAAAGTCAGCAGCGCCACGCAAACGATCAGCACCACCGTGATCACCAGTATCCACGCGGTGGAGCGCGCGTAGTCCGGCAGCGACAGCCAGGTGGTTGCGAGGGTTTCGAGCACGTGCGCGGTCCGCCTTGGCGTTTCAGTACGTCACGGCCGGCGTGCGGCCTTCACGCGTTCTCTGCAGCGACGGCGCGCGGCGCAGCAGCGCATCGGTCTGGTACATCGGCACGTCCACCAGCGCCGCACCCATCGCCGCCCCGGCCTCATCGACCTCCTGCACCGCGTGAGTGCCCTGGTAGCCCGCGGGCCTCAGCGCGGCACACGCCTCGCGCACCTCACGCAGGACATCCTCGGAGGACTGGTAGTCGAAGCCCTCGAGACCGAGCAGGTTGCCGAGTACCCGCAGCACCTTCCAGCCCGGCCGCGCCTCCCCCACCGGCGCCGCCGCCCCGCTGTGGCTCTGCCACAACCCCTCGCAGTTGACGTACGTGCCGGAGGTCTCGGCGAACGTGCCCATCGGCAGCAACAGGTGCGCGACGCGCTTAATCTCCTCGCTGGCGAACGGGGTCGCCGCGACCACGAACTCGGCGCGGGCGAGGGTGCGCAGGCTCTGGGGAACGAGCGCATCGAGCGAGGGTTCCAGACCGCCGAGCAGCAGGTAGGCCCGCAGCGGGCTCTCCAGCATGTCGCGCGCGTTGAGGCCCGCCTGCGCCACCGTCCTGCCGCCCGCCTCGCGATGCGGGATCGCCCCGGCCAGATAGGCGCCCGCGGCGTTGCCGCCTTCGGCGAGCCGGCCCAGGGACGCGCCGGTGATCTGCGCCAGCGCCGCAGCGAGCGCGCGCAGGTCCGCGAACGCCGCGTGACGCGCCGCCAGAGCGCCGAGCCACACGGCGCGCTTTCCCCCGCCGAGCAGCACCTGCGCGGCCGCACGATGCGCCTCGCTCACGCGCGCCGCGCCCACCGCGCCGCCGAGCTGCCGGGGCACGGGCTTGCCCGCCGCGGCCGCCGCCGCGGCCACGACCGCCGCGAGATCCGCCGCGAGATCGGCCGGCGCGCAGGTCAGGTACGCCTTCACCGGGAACAGATACGGGAAGCGCGCCGGGTTCAGCATCGCCACCTGCGCGCCGCGCAGCACCGCCTTGCGCACCCGATGCGCGAGAATCGGCACCTCGCGGCGCAGGTTCGCCCCGATCACCAGCAGCGCATCCAGCGAATCGACCTCGGCGATGTGCATGCCCAGTCCCGGAAACACCGGATCCGCCTGCTGGTCGCGGAAATCGCGCTGCCGCAGGCGGTGATCGACATTGTGGCTGTTCAGTCCCCGCGCGATGCGCCCCGCGAGGTACAGCTCCTCGAGCGTGCCCGAGCTGCTCGCCAGGACACCGAGGTCGGGGGCGCGGGCGCGCAGCCCCTGCGCGACCTGCGTGAGCGCGCTCTCCCAGTCGGTCTCGACCCAGGCGTCCGCGCGGCGCAGCAGCGGGTGCATCAGGCGATCGGGGCTGTATACGCCCTCGTAGCTGAAGCGGTCACGGTCGGCGATCCAGGTCTCGTTGATCGCCTCGTTCTCGCGCGGCACGACCCGCATCAGCCTGCCGCGCAGCACGTGGCCGAAGAGATTCGTGCCCACCGGATCGTGCGGGGAAATCAGCGCCGTGGAGCTCATCTCCCAGGCGCGCGCGCTGAAGCGGTACGGCTTGGAGATGAGCGCGCCCACCGGGCACAGGTCGATGACGTTGCCGGAGAGCTCGTGATTCACCGTGCTCTCTATATAGGTGCGCACCTTCATGTGCTCGCCGCGGCCGATCATGCCCAGCTCCTGGATGCCGGCGATCTCCTCGGTGAAGCGGATGCAGCGCGTGCAGTGGATGCAGCGCGTCATGTCGGTCGCGATGAGGGGACCTAAGTTCTCGTCGGGCACCGAGCGCTTGCCCTCGTGGTAGCGGGATAGGTCGCGCCCGAAGCCGACCGCCAGATCCTGCAGCTCGCACTCCCCGCCCTGGTCACAGATCGGGCAGTCGAGCGGGTGATTGATGAGCAGGAATTCCATGGTGGCGCGTTGCGCGCCGATGGCACGCGCGGACTTGGTGAAGACCTTCATGCCCTCGACCACCGGGGTGGCGCAGGCCGGCAGGGGCTTGGGCGCCTTCTCCACCTCCACCAGGCACATGCGGCAGTTGGCCGCGACCGAGAGCTTGTCGTGGTAACAGAAGCGCGGCACATAGGCGCCGTGCGCATCGGTGACGCGTATGAGCATCTCGCCCTTGCGCGCCTTCACCGGCACACCGTCGATCTCGATATTGACCAGCTCATCCGCCATGCTCATGTGCGGGCGCGGCTCAGGCCGCCGCCTGCGCCCCCAGAGAATCGCTCACGATGCTGCGGCCACCGTGATCGATCATGTATTCGAACTCGTGCCGGTAGTGCCTGAGGAAGCTCTGCACCGGCCAGGCCGAGGCGTCGCCGAATGCGCAGATGGTGTGCCCCTCGATGCGGTTCGCGACGTCCAGCAGCAGCGTCAGCTCCTCGCGCCGCGCCGCGCCCGCGAGCACCCGCTTCAGCAGGCGGTTCATCCAGCCCGTGCCCTCGCGGCACGGCGTGCACTGCCCGCAGGACTCCGCCATGTAGAAGCGCGAGATGCGCTCCAGCACCCGCACCATGCAGGTGGTCTCGTCCATCACAATGGCCGCGCCGGTGCCCAGTGCCGAGCCGGCCGCCTTTACCGAGTCGTAGTCCATGTTCGTCTTGAGCATGATGTCCCCGGGCACCACCGGCACCGAGACACCACCGGGGATCACCGCCTTGAGCTTGCGCCCGGAGCGCACGCCACCACACAGCTGCAGCAGATCCGCGAACGGCACGCCGAGGGGTAACTCAATGTTGCGCGGTTTCTCGACATGCCCCGATACCGAATAAATCAGCGTGCCGCCGGAGTTGGGCGGCCCAAGGGAAGCAAACCAGGCCGGACCCTTGCGCAGAATGGTCGGCACGGAGGCGAAGCTCAGCGTGTTGTTGATGGTGGTGGGCGCGCCGTACAGGCCGAAATTCGCCGGGAACGGCGGCTTGAAGCGCGGCTTGCCGGGCTTGCCCTCGAGCGAGTCGAGGAGCGCGGTCTCCTCGCCGCAGATGTACGCGCCGGCGCCGATGAAGGTGTGCAGGTCGAAGTCGACGCCGCTCCCCAGCACGTTCTTGCCGAGCAGTCCCGCTGCATAGGCCTCCGCGAGCGCCGCCTCGAAGCGCGGCACCGGTTCGCCGAGGAATTCGCCGCGGATGTAGTTGTAGGCAACCGTGGAGTTGGTGGCGTAGCCGGCGATCGCCAGGCCCTCGATGAGGGCGTGCGGGTTGTAGCGCAGGATGTCGCGGTCGTGGCAGGTGCCGGGCTCGCTCTCATCCGAATTGCACACCAGGTACTTCTGCACCGGCGAGTTGCGCGGCATGAAGCTCCACTTGGTGCCGGTGGGAAAGCCGGCGCCGCCGCGGCCGCGCAGCCCGGAGGCCTTCACCGCATCGATGATCTGCTCGCGCGGCGGCTTCTCCCGCAGCAGCCGCTCCCACACCTGGTAACCGCCGATGGTGCGGTAGGTGGCGAGAGTCCACGAGCGCTCCAGCTTCAGCGGCTCGAACACCGTCAGGTTCATCTTGTCGGCGTAGCTGTCCAGGGCCGCGCTCACTTCAGGCCATCCAGGATCTGATCGAGCGACTCGGGTGTCAGGTGCTCGTGGAACACGTGATCCACCATCATCATGGGTGCGCCCGTGCAGGCCGCCAGGCACTCCTCCTCCTGCTTGAGGAAGATGCGGCCGTCGGGAGTACTGTGGTTCAACGTGATGCCGAGCTTGCGCTGCGCGTGCGCCGCCAGCTCCTCGGCGCCGTTCAGCATGCAGGAGATGTTGGTGCAGATGCTGACGTGATGCCGCCCGCAGGGATGGGTCTCGAACATCGAATAGAAGCTCGCAACCTCGTACACCTGGATCGGCGGCAGACCCAGGTACTCCGCCACCGCGTCCATGAGGTCCGCGGTGAGGAAGCCGTGGTTCTGCTCCTGCGCCGCGCGCAGCGCCGCGAGGCCCGCCGAGCGCTGGCGCCCGGGCGGGAACTTCGCGACCCAGCGATCGATCTGCCTGCGGGTCTCCGGCGACAGCAGCTGCAGCTTGCTGGCGAGTGCCGTGCCGCCGATACCGACGTTGCTACGCTCTGAGCTCACCGGTCGATTTCCCCGAACACGATGTCCTGCGAGCCGATCACCGCCACCACGTCGGCGAGCATATGGCCAAGGCACATCTCCTCGAGTGCGGCCAGATGCGCAAACCCGGGCGCCCGGCACTTGAGGCGATACGGCTTGTTGGCGCCATCAGATACCAGGTAGATGCCGAACTCGCCCTTGGGAGCTTCCACGGCAGCGTAGGTCTCTCCTTCCGGTACTTCATAGCCTTCCGTGAAGAACTTAAAGTGATGGATGAGGGACTCCATGTCATCTTTCATCTGCTCGCGCGAGGGCGGGCGCACCTTGCGGTCATCGATCATCACCGCTCCCGGATGCGCGTGCAGCCACGCCACGCACTGACGGACGATGCGGTTCGCCTGGCGCATCTCCTCGACGCGCACCAGGTAACGGTCGTAGCAGTCGCCGTTCACGCCCACCGGCACATCGAAATCCATGCGCTCGTACACTTCATAGGGCTGCTTCTTGCGCAGGTCCCAGGCAACGCCTGAGCCGCGCAGCATGGGACCTGAGAAGCCCAGCTGCAGGGCGCGCTCCGGCGACACCACCCCGATGTTGACCGTGCGCTGCTTCCAGATGCGGTTGTCGGTGAGCAGCGTCTCGTAGTCGTCGATGGCGGCCGGGAACGCTTGCGTGAACGCCTGGATGAAATCCAGCAGGGTGCCGGCGCGCGCCTCGTTCATGCGTGCCGCTTCCTTCGCCGAGCGCCATCTGGACGCCTGGTACTTCGGCATCGAAGCCGGCAGATCGCGGTGCACGCCGCCGGGGCGGTAGTAGGTGGCATGCATGCGCGTGCCGGACACCGCCTCGTAGACGTCCATCAGCTCCTCGCGCTGCTTGAAACACAGCAGGAACACCGTCATGGCGCCGACGTCGAGCCCGTGAGAGCCGAGCCACATGAGGTGATTCAGGATGCGCGTGATCTCATCGAACATGACGCGGATGTACTGCGCGCGCTCGGGCGGCTCGATGCCGAGCAGCCGCTCGATCGCGAGCACATAGGCGTGCTCGTTGCACATCATGGACACGTAGTCGAGCCGGTCCATGTAACCGATCGACTGGTTGAAGGGCTTCGACTCCGCAAGCTTCTCGGTGGCGCGATGCAGCAGACCGATGTGTGGATCGGCCTTCTGGATCACTTCGCCGTCCATCTCCAGCACCAGCCGCAGCACGCCGTGGGCGGCCGGGTGCTGAGGCCCGAAGTTCATGGTGTAGTTGCGAATCTCGGATAGCGGCGTGGCGGCCATCAGCGCGGCACCTGCGGATCCTTGAGTGCGGGCTCGTAGCGATGGTCGTGGCGGATGACCTTCGGCACCAGCACCCGGGGGGTGATGCTCACCGGCTGGTACACGACCCGCTGCTTGTCGGGGTCGTATTGCACTTCGACGTTGCCGATGAGCGGAAAGTCCTTGCGGAACGGATGCCCGATGAAGCCGTAGTCGGTGAGGATGCGGCGCAGGTCGGGGTGGCCGCGGAACAGAATGCCGAACAGGTCGAACGCCTCGCGCTCGAACCAGTTGGCGCTCGCCCACAGGTCCACCACCGAATCGACTACCGGCTCGGCGGAATCCGGGCACTTCACCGTCAGTCGCAGCCGCTGGTTGTGGCTGATGGACAGCAGGTTGTAGACCACGGCAAAGCGGCCCGCGCCGTTCGGGTCGGGCCGGTCGTTGCGCGCCACGCGGCCGCGGCTGAAACCGGAGTGCGTGGCGCTCGAGGTCTGCCACTCGTCGCGACCGTAGTCGAGGTAGTCGACGCCCGCCAGATCCATGAGCATCTCGAACTTCAGGTCCGGTGCGTCGCGCAGGGTGCGGCACACGGCGAGCAGCGCGCCGGCATCGGTTTCGTACGCCAGCTCGTGCGCGAGCGCGGGCCGGCGGCGCACGCTGCCGGCAAGCTGCGCGTCAACCTTCACGGCGAGGGCTTCGGTCAGCTCGCTCAAGCGGTCATCTCTCCATCCGTGCTTATCGGGCGATCGCGCTCGTACGGGCAATCTTCTTCTGCAGCTGCACGATGCCGTACACCAGTGCTTCCGCGGTCGGCGGGCAGCCGGGGACGTACACATCGACCGGCACGATGCGGTCGCAGCCGCGGACCACGGCGTACGAATAATGATAGTAGCCGCCGCCGTTCGCACACGAGCCCATGGAAATGACCCAGCGCGGTTCGGCCATCTGGTCGTACACCTTGCGCAGCGCCGGAGCCATCTTGTTGACCAGCGTCCCGGCGACGATCATGACGTCCGATTGGCGCGGGCTGGGGCGGAATACCACGCCGAAGCGGTCGAGGTCGTAACGTGAAGCCCCGGCGTGCATCATTTCCACCGCGCAACACGCGAGTCCGAAAGTCATCGGCCACAGCGACCCGGTGCGTGCCCAGTTGACCAGGCTGTCCAGTTGCGTCGTGAAGAAGCCGCGCTGCGCGAAACCCTCCGGGTCCTGCACCGCTAGTCCCACTCGAGGGCTCCCTTCTTCCATTCGTAGATGAACCCGACCACGAGAATCGCGAGAAAGATGCTCATGGCGACGAGGCCGGCGAGCCCGATCTTGCCCAGCGCAACGGCCCACGGAAACAGGAACGCGATCTCCAGATCGAACACGATGAACAGGATCGCAACCAGGTAGTAGCGCACGTCGAATTTCGCGCGGCTGTCCTCGAAGGCCTCGAAGCCGCACTCGTAAGGCGAGAGCTTGGCGCGATCACCGTGGAAGCGGGCGAAGTAGCGCCCGATGCCGGTGCCCAGCACGAGCAGGACCAGGCCGAAGCCGGCGGCAACGATCAGGAAGATCAGGATGGGCAGGTAGTTCGACAGCATGGCGTGTTCGTGGCGCGTAAAAAAGGCAGATCGAACCCCGACCTGCCCCCACAGAGGTTCGCATTGTAGCAGCGCAGTCAGTCGTTTTGGTGCCGGCGCTCGGCGTCCGCCCCGGGGCCCCGCCCCGGGGCAACGCCCGCGGTCGCCGCCGCCCGAACGATCGCGTTCCGTGGGCGCGGTACACTGCTCACGGGGTACCTGGGCCGCGCGGAGCACGCGACCACGCCGCGCACCCAGCATAAATTATAACGGGAGGGGGAAATGTTTCTCGGCCATTACGCTGTCGCATTGGGTTCGAAACGCGTCGCACCGGCGGTGTCGCTCGGCACGCTGTTCGCGGCTGCCGCATTTCTCGATCTGGTCTGGCCGGTGCTGGTCATCGCCGGAGTTGAACGCGTCGCGGTTGCCCCTGGGAGCACGGCGTTCACGCCGCTGGATTTCGAGTACTACCCGATCTCGCACAGTCTGCTCATGAGCGCGGTGTGGGGCGTGGCGTTCGGCGGCGTGTACTTCCTAATCAGACGTCGCCGGCTGCCGGCCATCATGCTGGGCTTGCTCGTGGTGAGCCATTGGGTCCTGGACGCTGTGGTGCACCGTCCGGATCTGCCTCTTACTCTGTCCGGTCCGACGCGGGTTGGCCTGAGGCTGTGGAACTCTGTGCCGGGAACTCTTGCGGTCCAAGTGCCAGCGCGGTCGCCTGGTCCGACATGGGGCAGTGGCTGATTGTCTTTTGGGCTGCCTGGGTCGACCGGCGCAGGCGCGCGCTGCGCGCCCGGTCAGCCGTCTAGCAGGCGGTGGAGAGTGTGGTGCCCACGGTCGGATTCGAACCGACACACCTTGCGGCGCTAGCCCCTCAAGCTAGTGTGTCTACCAATTCCACCACGTGGGCAACATCGCAGACTGCGCGGGACGCGCCCCGCCTCACTTCGGCGCGGGCCCCGCAGGGGGAGTGGAGGCCGGCGCAGAAGCCGGCGTGCCAGCCGGTGCGGAGGCCGGCGGCGGCGCGGGCTTGCCCGCGCCTGGCGCCGGTTTGCTGCTGGCGGCTTCGTCGAGAATGGTCTTCGGCGCCTCGGTGGCACGCGTGCCCATGTACGCCAGCGCCAGACTGTTGATCATGAAGATCGCGGCCAGGATGGCGGTGGCGCGCGACAGCGCCGTCGTCGCGCCGCGTGCGCCGAACACGGTGCCGGAAGCGCCCGCGCCGAAACCAGCGCCGGCCTCCGCCCCCTTGCCACGCTGCAGCAGCACCAGCAGCACGATGGCTATGGCCGAGAACAACTGCACAAAGGTCAAAATCAGACGCCACATCGGCAAAACTCACTTATCCCGGTCGGCAGCGGCCAGGATTGTCAGGAACTCATCCGCCTTCAGCGAGGCGCCACCGATCAGACCGCCGTCGACATCCGGCATCGCAAACAGCTCGGCCGCATTGCCGGCCTTGACGCTGCCGCCATAAAGAATGCGCGTGGCGGCGGAGATTC
>VBNP01000044.1:0-16784 GCA_005877965.1 Gammaproteobacteria bacterium
TGCCGACCGCGCCGCCAACCGAATCTCGCCCGGGCCATCCAGGCCCGGTTGCGTTGTGCGCCTCGCGCCCCTGTCTCCCTGGAGTACTCCGATGAATGCACAGCTGTTGCAGGTCGTCTCCGAGCCTTTGCCGGCGTCGCGCAAGGTCTACAAGTCCGGCAGCCTCCATGAGGGATTGCGCGTGCCGATGCGGGAGATCGAGCTGCATCCTTCCGCAGGCGAAGCGCCGCTGACGGTCTACGATCCGTCCGGCCCCTATACCGACCCGGCCGTCACCATCGACATCAACCAGGGGCTGCCACGCACGCGCGCCGCGTGGATCGGCGCGCGAGGTGACGTCGAGAGCTACGCCGGCCGTCAGGTGACGCCGCTCGACAACGGGCTCGCCGCCGGGGCAAAGGCGGCGCCGCAGTTCCCGGTGCGGCGCGAGCCGCTGCGGGCGCGGGGCAGGGCGGCCGTGACGCAGCTCGCCTATGCGCGCGCCGGGATCATCACCGCGGAGATGGAGTACGTCGCGCTGCGCGAGAACACCGGCGGCGGGGGCCGCGCCGGGACCGGCGCGGCAGACGGCAACGCCTGGGGCGCGTGCATTCCGGATTACGTGACGCCGGAGTTCGTGCGCGCCGAGGTGGCCGCCGGACGCGCCATCATTCCCGCGAACGTGAATCACCCCGAGTCCGAACCGATGATCATCGGTCGCAACTTCCTGGTGAAGATCAACGCCAACATCGGCAACTCGGCGGTGACCTCCTCGACCGCCGAGGAGGTCGACAAGCTGGTCTGGGCGATCCGCTGGGGCGCGGACACGGTCATGGACCTCTCGACCGGGCGAAACATCCACACCATCCGCGAATGGATCCTGCGCAACTCCCCGGTGCCGATCGGCACCGTGCCGATCTACCAGGCGCTGGAGAAGGCCGGCGGGGTCGCCGAAGAGCTGAGCTGGGAGATCTTCCGTGACACGCTCATCGAGCAGGCCGAGCAGGGCGTGGACTACTTCACCATCCACGCCGGCGTCCGGCTGCCCTACATCCCGCTCACGGTCGGCCGCGTCACCGGCATCGTCTCGCGCGGCGGATCGATCATGGCGAAGTGGTGCCTGGCGCATCACCGCGAGAGCTTCCTCTACGAGCAGTTCGAGGAAATCTGTGAGATCTGCCGGGCGTACGATGTGAGCTTCTCGCTCGGCGACGGTCTGCGCCCGGGCTCCATCGCCGATGCCAACGATGCCGCCCAGTTCGCCGAGCTCGAGACCCTCGGCGAGCTGACGCGCGTCGCCTGGCGGCACGACTGCCAGGTGATGATCGAGGGACCGGGCCATGTGCCGATGCACAAGATCAAGGAGAACATGGACAAGCAGCTCGCCGCCTGCGGCGAAGCGCCGTTCTATACCTTGGGGCCGCTGACGACCGACATCGCGCCCGGTTACGACCACATCACTTCGGCGATCGGGGCCGCCATGATCGGTTGGTTCGGTACCGCCATGCTCTGCTACGTGACGCCCAAGGAGCACCTCGGACTTCCGGACCGTAACGACGTCAAGACCGGCGTCATCACCTACAAGATCGCCGCTCACGCGGCCGACCTGGCCAAGGGACACCCCGGGGCCCGGGCGCGCGACGATGCGCTGTCGCGGGCGCGCTTCGATTTCCGCTGGCAGGACCAGTTCAACCTGGCACTCGACCCGGACACCGCCTGCGCCTTCCACGATGCGACGCTGCCGAAGGAAGGCCACAAGGTGGCGCATTTCTGCTCCATGTGCGGTCCGAAGTTCTGCTCCATGCGCATCTCGCACGAGGTGCGCGCCGAGGCCCGCGCGCAGGGAATGCGCGAGATGGCCGCGCGATTCCGTGCCGGCGGAAGCGAGCTGTATGTGCCCGCGCCGGCGCCGCCGGAGCGCTGAGGCCGTGCGCGTGACCGTCATCGGGGCAGGGGTCGCGGGCCTCACTTGCGCGCTGGAGCTCGCCGAGCGCGGCGTCGCCGTCGAGATCCTCGAGCGCAGCGCGCAGCTCGGCGCGAGCGCGTGCTCCTGGTTCGCGGGCGGCATGCTGGCACCCCGGTGCGAGCTGGAGAGCTGCGATCCGCTGATCGCGCGCCTCGGTGCGGAGAGTATCCCCTGGTGGCAGGGGCGCTTCGCCGGCACCGTCGTCAACGGCACGCTGGTGGTGGCGCATGGCCGGGATGCGGCGGATCTCGCGCAGTTCGCCGCCCGTACCGGACATTTCCAGCCCCTCGCCGCTGACGCCATCGCGGGCCTCGAGCCGGACCTGGCCGGTCGTTTCAGCCAGGGGTTGTACTTCAGGGACGAGGGCCATCTTGACCCGCGGGCGGCGCTCGCGGCGCTCGCGGCGCGGCTCGGGGAGCTCGGAGTTGCCATCCGCTTCGGCGTCGAAGCCCCGCCGACCCGTCCCGCCGGGCGGCAGGTGATCGATTGCACCGGGCTCGCCGCGCGAGGGCAGCTCACGGATCTGCGCGGCGTGAAGGGAGAAATGTTGCTGCTGCGCCTGCGCGAGGTGTCGTTCAGCCGCCCGGTACGCCTGCTCCATCCGCGCACGCCGGTGTATGTCGTGCCGCGGCCGGATGGGCTCTTCATGGTGGGCGCCACCATGATCGAGAGCGATCAGGGCACGCGCATCAGTGCGCGTTCCATGCTGGAACTGCTGTCGGCCGCCTACGCGCTGCATCCCGCCTTCGGCGAGGCGGAGATCGTCGAAATCGGCACCGGCGTGCGCGCGGCGTTTGCCGACAACCTGCCGCGGCTGCGCGGCCACGGCGAGACGCTCTATGTGAACGGCCTGTATCGGCACGGCTTCCTCATCGCGCCGGCGCTGGCCCGCCGGGCAGCGGAGGTGACGTTGCACGGCAGTCATTTCCCGGAGGTGATGGATGCGAATCCTCGTCAACGGCGCCTGGCGTGAGACCGTCGCCGCCGAGCTGTCCACCGTGCTGGAAGAGCTCGGCTACGGAGGGGCGGTGGTAGCGACCGCCGTCAACGGCGAATTCGTGGCGCTGGGGGTGCGGCCCCGCACCCGCCTCGCCGAGGGTGATCGCGTGGAAGTGCTTGCGCCCATGCAGGGGGGTTGATGCTGCAGCTTTACGGAACGGCGCTGCGATCGCGGCTGCTGCTCGGCACGGCGCGTTACCCCTCGCCGGCGGTACTCACCGAGGCGGTGCGCGCGGCGCGCGCCGAGGTGGTGACGGTGGCGCTGCGCCGGGAGTCGGGCGGCGAGCGCGCGGGCCAAGGCTTCTGGTCGATCATCCGCGAGCTGGGGGTGCGGGTGTTGCCTAACACCGCGGGCTGCCATTCGGTGAAGGAGGCCGTCGCCACCGCGCACATGGCGCGCGAGGTGTTCGGCACCTCGTGGATCAAGCTCGAGGTGATCGGCGAGGACGACACGCTGCAGCCGGACGTATTCGGGCTCACCGAGGCGGCGCGCATCCTGTGCGCGCAAGGGTTCGAGGTGTTTCCGTATACCACCGAGGACCTGGTGGTTGCGGAACGGCTGCTGGCGGCCGGTTGCCGGGTGCTGATGCCGTGGGGCGCACCGATCGGATCCGGCCGCGGTCTCAACAACCCGTTCGGCCTCACGGCGCTGCGTGCCCACTTCCCCGATGTGCCGCTGATCATCGATGCCGGGATCGGCGTGCCCTCGCACGCCGCGCGCGCGCTGGAGCTGGGTTTCGACGCGGTGCTGATCAACACCGCGGTCGCGCAGGCGCGCGCTCCGGCGCAGATGGCGGCGGCATTTGCCCAGGCGGTGGAGGCGGGACGGGCGGCGCGGCTGGCCGGGCCGATGGAGCCGCGCGACCTCGCCGCACCCTCGACGCCGGTGATCGGCACGGCCTTCCGCGGATGAAGCTGGCGCGCGTCTATCCGATCGTCGACAGCGCCGCGTGGGTGAAGCGCCTCGCGCCACTCGGCGTGCGGCTGGTTCAGCTGCGCATCAAGGATCAGCCGCAGGAGAGGCTGCGCTGCGAGATTCGCGCGGCGCGCCTGTGCTGCGCAGCGGCCGGTATGCAGCTCATCATCAACGACCACTGGCAGCTCGCGCTCGAGGCGGGCTGCGATTTCGTCCACCTCGGGCAGGCGGATCTGGATGGCGCGGATGTGCCGGCCTTGCGCCGCGCCGGCGTGCGCTTCGGTGTCAGCACCCACGACGAGAGCGAGCTGGCGCGCGCACTTAACCTGCAGCCCGACTACGTGGCGCTCGGTCCGATCTATCCGACGCTGCTGAAGCTCATGCCCTGGCCGGCGCAGGGTCTCGAGCGGATCACGCAGTGGAAGCGCCGCATCGGGACGATCCCGCTGGTGGCCGTCGGTGGCCTGACGCTCGAGCGCCTCCCGGGTGTATACGCCGCCGGTGCAGATGTCGCGGCGGTCGTGACCGATATCGTGCGCCACGTGGACCCCGAGGTGCGGGTACGTCAGTGGCTCGGCGCGGCGCGGGCCGCCTGAGGGTCAGGCGGCATGAGCGATCGGTACGAACGCCAGTCCATTCTTCCCGAAGTCGGCGCCGAGGGTCAGGCCCGTCTCGGGGCCGCGACGGTCGTGGTGGTGGGGGCCGGCGGGCTGGGCTGCGCCGTGCTGCAGTACCTCAGCGCCGCGGGAGTCGGGCAGCTCACGATCGTCGACCACGATCGCGTGGAAGAATCGAACCTGCACCGCCAGCCGCTGTATCGCATGACCGACCTCGGGCGGCCGAAGGTGCACGCGGCGCGCGCGGCGCTTGTGCAGACCAATCCCGAAGTGCGCATCGACACGCTCGAGGAGCGTCTCACGGCCGCCAATGCCGCGCACCTGGCAGCTGCGGCGGATGTCGTCATCGACGCCGCCGACAGTTTCGCCGTGACCTACGTACTGAGCGATGCCTGCCGGCGCGCCAACACCCCGCTGGTGAGCGCCTCGGTGCTCGGCCTGTCCGGCTACGTCGGTGCGTTCTGCGGGGGCGCGCCGAGCTATCGGGCCGTGTTTCCTGATATGCCGCGCGCCGCGGGCTCCTGTGCCGAGGCCGGCGTGCTGGGAACCGCGGTCGGTGTCATGGGCACGCTGCAGGCCCATCTGGCGCTGGCACTGCTCCTGAAGTGGCAGCCCGCGCCGCTCGGTCGCCTGATCTCGGTGGACTTTCGCACCCTGCACCTGGGAGGCTTTTCCTTTGCCGGCGCGCGCGAGCCCGCCGGCGCGGCCCTGGCGTTCATCGCGCCGACGGAAGTCTCCGTCGCCGACATCGTGATTGACCTGCGCAGCCTCGCGGAAGTGCCGGTGTCGCCTTTTCCGTCGGCGGTGCGCATCGGTGTGGAGGCGCTGGAGAAGGCCCAGATGAGTTTCCCCACCGAGCCGCGCATCGTGTTGTGCTGCCGCAGCGGGGTGCGCGCCTGGCGCGCGGCGCGTGCGCTGCAGAGCCAGGGGCATGCGAACGTCGCGCTGATCGCGATGGGCGAGTGAGCGCGGTCCTGGTCATCGCCGGCACCGACTCCAGCGGCGGGGCGGGCGTGGCGCGTGACGTGCACACCCTCGCTCGCTTCGGCACCGAGGTGATGTGTGCCGTGACCGCGGTGACCGCGCAATCGAACTCGCGGGTGATCGCGGTGCACCCGGTTCCGCCGGACACGGTGCGCGCGCAGATCGACGCGGCCTTGGCAACGGGGCGGGTCGGCGCCATCAAGATCGGCATGCTGGGCACGCGCGCCATCGCGCTCGCGGTGGCGGCGTGCCTGCCGCCGCGCGAGCAGGTACCGATGGTGCTGGATCCGGTTCTGGCCTCATCCTCGGGAGTGGCGCTCCTGGATGCCGGGGGACGCGAGGCGCTGCGGGAGAGCCTGGTGCCGCGCGCCACGCTCGTTACACCAAACATTCCCGAGGCGGCGGCGCTCCTGGGCGCCGAGCCTGCGACGAGCGAAGAGGAATTGCTCCGTCAGGCGCACGCCTGGCTTGCGCTCGGACCGGCGGCGGTGTTGATCAAGGGGGGCCACGGGAGCGGAAGCGAGGCCGTCGATCTGCTCCTGAGCGCCGGGGGCTCGCCGCGCAGACTCATCGCCTCGCGCAGTGCCAAGACGCAACGCGGGACCGGCTGTGCGCTGGCGTCTGGCATTGCCGCCGGACTCGCCGCGGGTCTTGAGCTCGGGGAAGCCTGCGCACGCGCCAAGCGACACGTGCTGGAGTTGCTGCAACCGGATCAATGAGCTGTCGCCGCGTCGCGACAGGCCGGCGTTGTACAACCTGCGCGTCAACCGATGCCGCTCTCGCTCGCTATGATCACCGCAGCCGATGCAGGCGGCGGTACGAACCAACAGAGGGATTGGGTTATGCAGCGCAATATCCTGAGGAGCGCACTGTACGGCGCGCTCCTGATCGGTCTCACGGCGGCTGTCAGCGGCTGTGGCGGAGGCTCGGGCTCCACGACACCCACGCCAACGCCCATGTCAGGGACCATGCCGCTGACGATCAGCGATGCGTCCTCCGACGACTGGGCGACTATCGGCGTGAAGCTGCTGAGCATCGCACTCGTCCCGCAGGGCGGGGGCAGCGCGGTGACGGTGTGGTCGGCGCCGAGTCCCGCGCCGTACGTGAATCTCGAGCAGCTCGACCAGCTGGGCGAGATCCTCGGCAACGTGAGCGTGCCGGTCGGCACGTATACCGGGGCGCTGCTCACCATCAGCGCCAATCCCGGTGACCTGCTGTTGACGGTCGCCGCAAATCCCGAAAGCGGCTTTCCGGTTGCCGCCGGAACCCGCATTCCGTCCGATGAGATTCAGATCCAGGGCAGGCAGGGCAGCAGCGGCAACTTCACAGTGCCCGTGAACGTCACCTTTGACTCGCCCCTGACCGTCAGCACGAGTCAGAACAACGCGCTCGACCTGGAATTTGATCTCGCCCACCCGGCCTTCATCGTCGGGCACGCACCGCCCGCGGCCTCTGGCGCGCTGCTGTGGGCGGTGAACTTCAATGGGCCGGTGCGCCACCATCCGGTGCGCGACATCGCGCGCCTGGCGCTGCGAGACACCTACGGCACGGTGAAGGGCGTGGCTTCCGACGGTAAGTCGCTCACCATCACCAAGGACTTCCCGGTGCTGCCGGTAACGAACCCGCAGACCGCGATTGCGAGCGCCCTGTCGCTGCAGATCTTCGCCGACGCCACCAACGGCACGATCTTCTACGACGTCGACGCCAAGAGCCGCACGGTCGTGAAGGATTTCACGGGCGAAGCCATGAGTCTTCCCGGCAAGTTCGTGCGCATCGCCGCGCGCTACCAGGAGGACGGCACGCTGGTGGCGGTGCGCGTGTGGGCGAGCAGCGAGTTCAGCAACCTGTGGCTGAGCCCGGAAGGGCACGTGCTGCACGTCGATACCACGACCAATGTCATCACCGTGGCCAACGAATCCGGCGCGGGCATTCCCGTGACGGTCGACGCCAACACCGAGTTCTTCTTCCGCACGCCCGCGAATGCCATCGCCGATGCCACGCCGATCGCCACCGGCACCGCCTTCCTCGCCAGCCACGATCTGGTGCGCGGCTTCAAGGTGCATGTGAGCGTGGTCGATCCGCTGGCTGCGCCGCTGGTGGCGCAGACCATCGACATCGAGACCGCCGCGTATTCGGGGCGCATCTCGGGGGCCAACGCCACCGGCTTCACCTACACCCGGCACTTTGCCCGGGCAACGGATGACTACACCGTGACGCTCGACTACATCTCGAGCGCGACCGCCAACGGCACGGATGCCGGCGGCAACCCGATCATGGGCTTCAAGTGGTGGGACTTCACCTTCCCGACGCTCGTCACCAGCGGCGCCAACGCCATCCCTGAATTTGTCGCCGCGACCGACGGCGGGGTGAATTTCGGCGGCACGGTGGGCACGCTGACGGCGTGGGGCGTGAGCGGCGCGACCTGGGCCGATGCGGCGAACCCCGGCGGCTGGTCGCTCAGGAACGCGGTGCTGATCCCGACGCCGCTGCCGCTCGGCGTGGTCACCAGCGCCTTCGCGGGCAATTCCTTCGCCATGACAGTGCTCGGCGGCACGCTGCCGGCTACGGTCGATGTGAGCACCACCGCCCAGTCGGCCACGCTCGTGTATCGGATCGACCGCTCGAACGGCGTGATCACCATCTCACCCGTCGACATCACCACCAGCAGTGGCCTCGCGGCGCTCACCGCCGGTCTGGTGGCCGGCACGCCCGTCGAGGTCTTCGGCGTGCCGCGGGCCGGCTCGCTCAAGGCCTACGTGCTCGTGTACTTTACCGGCATGCTGCCGAGTCTTTGACGCAGGGAGCGGATCGGACGAGGCAGGACGCCTCGTTTGAGGCACCGGGCCTCGGCGGCGGGCCCCCCGCGGGTATCATGCCTCGATGGCAGCCGAGGGAAGCAACGAGCTCGGGCGCATTGCGCGGCGCGCGATGCTCGCGCAGGGACTCGAGCCGGACTTCTCCGCAGCCGCCGTCGAGCAGTTGCGCAGCATTGGTCGAGCCGCGGTGGAGAGCGGCCCGCAGATCCGCGACCTGCGCGATCTCTTGTGGTGCTCGATCGACAACGACGACTCGCGCGACCTCGATCAGCTGTCCGTTGCCGAGCCGCTGAGCGGCGCTGCGGTAAGGATCTTCGTGGCGATCGCCGATGTCGAGGTCACGGTGGCTCCCGGCACGCCGATCGACGCGCACGCCGGCGCCAACACCACCACCGTCTACACCGCCGCACGGATCTTTCCAATGCTTCCCGAGCGGCTGTCGACCGATCTCACATCGCTCGCGCAGGATGAGGAGCGTCTCAGCGTCGTCGTCGAAATGACCATCGCGGCCGATGGCGCGGTCGTGGCATCCGACATATACCGCGCGATGGTGCGCAACCGCGCCAAACTCGCCTATGCCAGCGTCGCCTCGTGGCTGCTCGGCACCGGCCCGGCGCCCGCGCGCCTCGCGGCGGTCAGCGGCATGGAGCAGCAGCTGCGCATCCAGGACCGCGCGGCACAGCTGCTCAAGCGCGTGCGGGACGAGCAGGGCGCGCTGGGACTCAACACCATCGAGGCGCGGGCGGTCTACGACAGCGGAGTGCTCGCGGACCTGAAGCCCGACGAGGACAATCGCGCCAAGGAGCTCATCGAATACTTCATGATCGCGGCCAACTCAGTGGTCGCGCAGTACCTGGAACGGCGCGGCTCCGCATCACTGCGCCGCGTGCTGCGCACGCCGCAGCGCTGGGGGCGGATCGTGGAGCTGGCGCGGGGGCTCGGCGAGACTCTGCCGGCGGCGCCGGAGGCGCGGGCGCTCAGCGCCTTTCTCATCAGGCGCCAGCAGGCGGCGCCGGCGCGATTCCCGGACCTGTCGCTGTCGATCGTCAAGTTGCTGGGGGCCGGCGAGTATGTGCTCAAGCGCCCCGGACAGACTGCCGAAGGACATTTCGGACTCGCGGTGCATGACTACACGCACGCGACCGCGCCCAACCGCCGCTTCCCCGACCTTATCACCCAGCGGCTGCTGAAGGCCGCGCTCGCCGGCCGCCCTGCGCCCTACGGCGAGGAGGAGCTGCGCGGCATCGCGGCACACTGCAGCGAGCAGGAAGGCAATGCCGCGAAGGTCGAACGCCAGGTGCGCAAGAGCGCCGCCGCCATGCTGCTCGAATCGCGCATCGGCCAACAGTTTGATGCCCTGGTGACCGGCGCTTCGGACAAGGGAGTGTGGGTGCGGATCCCGCAGCCGCTTGCGGAAGGACGGCTCGTCAAGGGATTTGAAGGGTTGGACGTCGGTGATGGGCTGCGCGTACAGCTCGCTCACACCGACGTCGAGCGCGGCTACATCGATTTCGTGCGCGCCCGCTGAGCGCCGCGCCAAGGAGTCCCGACCCTGCGCGCAGTCCGACAGCGCGACACCGACAACACACACGACGCAGATCGCAGACACGTTGCCCTGCCGAGTTCAGGGCGCTTAGATGCAGGCACGGGGAGCGCTCGCGACGGCGGCGCGGATCTGCCGAAGCGTGCAACGCTTCGAAACGGACAGGTCTCGTATCAATGGAGGTATGACATGAAGCGCTTTTTGACTTTGATTGCGGCAACCGCCGCGCTGGGGCTGGCAGCGTTTGCTTACGCCGGCGAGCCCGAGGATCAGGCCGGCGCCACCCAGCCATCGCCTGCGGAGCAGCCTTCGATGCCGTCGACCGACCCGACGACGCCGTACGCTGGTCAGACGGACCCCTCCGCGGCGGCACAGTCGAGCGCATCGGCCGCGCAGAGCATGCGGCTGGCGGCCATCGTGCCTTCGGGCATGTCGGCGCAGGAAGCCTGCGCGGGATTCAGGAATGTTGAGGAATGTGCAGCGACCCTGCACGCCTCGCAGAATCTCAGCATTCCCTTCGCGGACCTGAAGTCGAGAGTGACCGGCGGGGCGCAGCTCGGTGCGGCGTAAGGCCGAGGAACAGGCGCGCAGCGACACACGTTCCCCACAGGGCTGACTGATCGCGGCCGTCGGCGAACCGGTTTGGGCGTGGGGGGCTTGAGGACCTCCCACCGGCCCACCGGAAGATCGGCCGCTCAGCGCGGCTGCCAGTCCCCGCCCAGGGCCTTGACCAGCAGCGCCGTGGCGTTGGTGCGGCGGATGCCGATGTCGACCGCCGCCAGGCGCGCCGCGAGTGCGGCGTTCTCGGTCGACACGACCTCGAGATAGCTCGCGATCCCGCCCTTGTAGCGCAGGTTCGCCTGGTCGAGCGCTCCCTGCGTCGCGGTGACGGCGGCCGCCTGACTTACGCTCTCGCGCTGCAGCTGGCGCAACGCCGCGAGACTGTCCTCGACGTCCTGGAAGGCCGCGAGCACCGTGCCGCGGTAGTTGGCGACCTGCTCGTCGTAGGCGGCGTGCGCCGCGGCGGACTGTGCCGCGTGCAGGCCGCCGTCGAAGAACGTCATCATCGCCCGCGGGCCCACGGACCAGAAGCGGCTCGGAGCGCTGATCCAGTCGGAAGCCGCAGTGCTTTCCAGTCCCGCCGTGCCGAGCAGACTGAATACGGGAAAGTAGGCCGCGCGGGCCACACCGATGGCGGCGTTGGCGGCCGCCACACGGCGCTCGGCCGCCGCGACGTCCGGCCGGCGCTCCAGGAGCTCCGAGGGCAGGCCGGGCGCGACCTGCGGAACCGGCAGATCGCCGCCGGTGGCGCGCGCGGCGACACTGAAATCGGCAGGCTCGCGGCCGACCAGCACGGCGATGGCATGCTCGGTCTGAGCACGGCGCAGACGGGTATCCTCGGCCTGGGTGCGGGCCGACTCCAGCTGCGCCTGCGCCTGTTGTACGTCGGCGATGGCCGCGGCCCCGCCGTGATACAGGTTCTGCGTGAGCTTAAGCGCGCGCGCGTAGTCGGCGACCGTGTGATCGAGCAGCTGCTGCTCGATATCCAGGCCGCGTAGCGTGAAGTAGTCACTGGCCAGCTCGGCGTGCACGCTGAGATCAAGCGCTGCGACATCCCCGGCGCTCGCCTGCTCGCTGGCGCGCGCTCCGGCGACGGTGTTGCGCACGCGGCCGAAGAGATCGAGCTCGTAGGACAGATCTGCCCCGGCGGTGTAGACATTCCCGACCGCCGGCTTGCCGGGCGCGTAGCTGGGCGAATTGAGCGAGGTCCGTGCGCGGGTGGCGTTCGCCTGAGCCGTCAGCGCCGGGAACCATGCCGCGCGTGCCATACGCGTCTGGGCGCGTGCCTGATCGAGACGCGCAAGCGCCGCCCGCAGGCTCTGATTGGCATCGGTGACGCGGGCTTCGAGATCATCGAGCTCCCGGTCCTGGAACATCGTCCACCAGCGGCCGCGCGGCGTACCGTCCGCTGGCGTGGCGAGCTTCCACTCGCCGGCCTCCTTGTAGGAGTCCGGCGCGGCGGGCACCGAAGGGCGTTGATATCGCGGGCTGAGCGAGCAGCCGCTCAGCGCACCCAGCACCGCCACCGCCAGCGATGCCGCGCGTCGCATCAGGAGGGTCCCGCCGCGCCATGCGGCGGCGAGCGCGGCTGCACGACGCGCACCGCGGTCCCCTCGCTGATGGAATCGGGGGGATTGACCACCAGGATGTCCGCCGCGTCGAGCCCGGTCAGCACCTCGATTTCGGTGCCGAAATCCCGCCCCTCGGTGATGGGCTTCAGGTGCACGCGATGCGCGGGGTCGAGGGTCGCGACCTGCAAGCCCTGCGCGCGAAACAACACCGTATTCACCGGCACCCGCAGGGTGTTCGCGCCGGCGGACAGGGTGAAGTGCACCTGCGCATAGGATCCCGGCAGCAGCTCGCCCGCGGCATTGTCGATCTGCAGCTCCACCTGCAGCGTGCGGGAGGTGGCATCGAGTGCGCGCGCGGTGGAAGCGACGGAGGCGGAGTAGCGCTGGGCGGGGCGATCCGCGAATACCAGCCCCGCCGTCAGGCCCGGCTCGATGGCTGCCGCATAAGCCTGCGGCACGGACACGTAGATGCGCAGCCGGTGCGTGTCGGCCACGCGGAACAAGGCGCTGCCCGGGCTCTGCCCGGCGTTGATGAGCGCGCCGACGTCGGTGTTGCGCTGGGTGACGACGCCGTCAAACGGCGCCACCACACGCTTGAAGGACTCCAGGTCAGCTAAGCGTGCCAGGTTGGCGGCTGCCGATTGCCGCGCCGCGGCCTTGGCGGCCGCATCCCCGGCGCGCTGATCGGCATCCTGCTGCGACACCGACTCGGTCGCGAGCAGACCCTGCCAGCGCTCGTTGGTGGTGCGCGCGAGCTCGTAGTTGGCCTGCGCGGTCGCCAGATCCGCCTGTGCCTGGCGCAGCTGCTGGTCCACTTCCGGGGCGTCGATCTCGGCGAGCAGCTGGCCTTTCCTCACCGTCGTGCCGATGTCGGTGTACCAGGCCTTCAGATACCCGCTGGTGCGCGCGTAGATCGGCGCCTCGTAGTAAGCCTGGACGCTCCCCGGCAGCACCAGGGTGTTGGAGGCCGGTCCCTGGCTTGGCTTGACGGTCGTCACCGTGGCTATCGCCGCGCTCGCCGCCTCGCCCTCGAGCCCCGCGCGGGCGATCAGGCGGCTGGCGATGCCCCACACGGCGAGGAGCAGGGCGAGGCCGAGCGCGATCAACGCGTAGCGCTTCGGACGCAGGTCCGGCGCGCGGGCGCCGGCGGGCGGGGAGGGCCGGGACAGGGACGGGTCGGACATCAGCGACTCCGGCGTCCATGGACGAGGGCGAACACCGTGGGCACGAAAAACAGCGTCGCCACAGTTGCGAAGACCAGGCCACCGATCACCGCGCGGCCGAGCGGCGCATTCTGCTCTCCGCCTTCGCCGAGCCCCAGGGCCATGGGCACCATGCCGATGATCATGGCGAGCGCCGTCATCAGCACCGGGCGAAGACGCGTGACGCCGGCCTGGAGTGCGGCGTGCGCGGCGTCGTCACCGGCGTTCATCCGTTCCCGGGCGAAGCTGACCACCAGCACGCTGTTGGCGGTGGCCACCCCCATGCACATGATCGCGCCGGTGAGCGCGGGTACGCTGACCGGCGTGTGCGTGAGGAACAGCAGCCACACGATGCCGGCGAGCGCGGCGGGCAGGGCGGTGATGATGATGAAGGGGTCGCGCCACGACTGGAAGTTGACCACGATCAGCAGGTAAACCAGCACCACCGCACCGGCAAGCCCCGCCAGCAGCCCGGTGAAGGAATCGGTCATGGTCTTGACCTGCCCGCGCACCGTCACCTGCGAGCCGCGCGGCAGGAAGTGCTGCGCGTCGGCGACCAGCCGATTGATCTGCGCGGCGATGAATCCGAGGTCGGTCCCCTCGATCGCCCCGTAGATGTCGATGACCGGGGTCGCGTCGTAGTGGCTCACGACCGCCGGGGACACCCCGCGCGAGAAGCTCGCGAGATTGGCCAGCATCTGCGAGCCGCCGACGCCGTTGCCGCCGGTGACCGGGGTGGTCGCGAGGTCCGAGAGCGAGGCGAGGCGGAACTGCGGCGTCTGCGCGACCACGTTGTACTGGCTGCCGCTCTTGGGATCGATCCAGAAGGACAGCGTCGTCTGGGAGCTGCCGGAGAGGGAGATCAGCAGATCGGAAGCGACCTCGGTCTCCGACAGGCCCAGCAATGCGGCTTTGCTGCGATCGACGTTGACATTGAGCGTGGGGTAGTCGAAGTCCTGCTGGATGCGCAGGTCCACCACCCCGGGAATGCTGTGCATGCGCGCCAGCAGGGCGTTGGCGTAGTGGCGGTTGGCCTCGACGTTGAAGCCCGCCACCTGCACATCAAGCGGCGCGGGCAGCCCGAAGTTCAGGATCTGGCTGACGATGTCCGCCGGCAGGAAGGCGAACCGGGTCGCGGGGTAGAGCGCAGTGAGCTTCGCGCGCAGCGCGCGTACGTACTGCGCGGTGGGGCGATGATCGGGGGTGAGGTTCACGAGGATATCCGCATCCCCGGGACCGACGGGCGCCGAGGTCGAGTACGACAGGTTGATGCCGCTGTAGGGCACGCCGATGTTGTCGACCAGGGTGCTGATCTCGCGCGCCGGGACAGTCTCGCGGATGGTCGCCTCGACGCGATCGCACAGCGCCGCCGTCTCGTCGATGCGGATGCCGGTGGGCGCGCGCAGGTGCAGCTTGATCTGGCCGGCATCCACGCTCGGGAAGAAGTCCTGCCCGAGGCCCGGCAGGTAGCGGCCGAACGGGAACGCGAGCAGGGCGGTTCCCGCCATGGCGGCGAGGAACGGCAAGGCGAAGCGCGTACCGGCGGCGAGCGAGCGCTCCAGCAGGGCGTGATAGCGCTCGCGCACGTCTGCGAACCACTGCTCGAAGCGGCCCTGCAGGCGCTGCAGCACGCCGCGCGTGGCCGCCGCGGCGTGCGGGTCGTGCCGCTGCAGCCAGTACTTGGCGAGCGTCGGCACCAGCGTGCGCGACAGCAGGTAGGAGGCGAGCATGGCGAACACCACCGCCTCGGCCAGCGGCACGAACAGGAAGCGGGCGATGCCGGCGAGCATGAACATCGGCACGAACACGATGCAGATGGCGAGCGTGGAGACGAAGGCCGGCACGGCGATCTCGTGGGCGCCGTTCAGGATCGCCGCCTCGACCTCTTCGCCGCGCTCGAGGTGCCAGTTGATGTTCTCGATGGTGACCGTGGCGTCATCCACCAGGATGCCGACCGCGAGCGCGAGCCCGCCGAGGGTCATGATGTTGATGGTCTCCCCGAGTGCCGACAGGCAGATGATGGAGGCGAGAATCGACAGCGGGATGGAGACCGCGATGATGAGCGTGCTGCGCCAGCTGCCGAGGAACAGCAGGATCATGAGCGCGGTGAGCGTGGCCGCGATCACCGCTTCACGCACCACCCCGGAGATGGCGGCGCGCACGAACAGCGACTGATCGCCCACCAGGTCGACGTTGAAGCCCGCCGGCAGCGCGTCGCGGATCCGCGGCAGGCGTTGCTTGATGGTGCGGATGATATCGAGGGTCGAGGCGCTGCCGGTCTTGAGCACGCTCATCAGCACGCCGCGGCGGCCGTCGCGGCGCACAATGTTGGTCTGCGGCGGGTAGCCGTCGCGCACCTGCGCCACGTCGCGCACGTAGATCACGCTGCCGCCGCGGGTGGTAATCGGCAGGTCGTTGAGCTCGGCGATCGTCTTCGGGTTGGCGTTGACGGTGACGAAGTACTCGCGATCGCCGATCTTTTGCGTACCGGCGGGCAGGATCGAGTTCTGGGCGTTGAAGGCGGCGGCAACGTCATTGCCCGAGAGACCCTGGGCCCGCAGGGCGTCCGGATCCAGGTCGACCTGCACCTGGCGCTGCAGGCCGCCGTAGGGGTAGGGCATGGAGGCGCCGGCCACGGTGGAGAGTCCGGTGCGGATGATGCTGTTGCCGAGGTCGAAGAGCTGCGCCTCGGAGAGCTTCTCGCTCGACAACGCCAGCTGCAGGATCGGCACCGAGGAGGCGTTATAGGCGAGGATGAAGGGTGCCGTGGTGCCGGGCGGTGCGGAGCGCAACTGGGTCTGCGACACTGCGGTGATCTGCGCGAAGGACAGCTCTTCGTTGACGTTCGGCTGGAAGAAATACTTCACCACCGAGGTGCCGCTGAGGTTCTGGGACTCGGTGTGCTCGACATCGTTGACGATGGTCTGCGCGGTGCGCTCGCTCTGCAGCACCAGGCGCGTCGCCATCTCCTCGGGCGAAAGACCGGTGTATCGCCAGATGGTCGCGACGACCGGAATCTTGATGTTCGGAAAGATGTCGGTGGGCGTGCGCGAGATCGCGAACCCGCCGAGCAGCGTGATCAGGATGGCGAGAACGAGAAAGGTATACGGACGCCTGAGCGCCAGCCTGACGATCCACATCGGTCTTACAGGGTAGCGCAGCGCCGGCTGGGTGACGATAGCCCGCTTTGCCGGTCATTCTGATGAGCGGCTATGGCGGCACGGGTTTGCAGGCCCAGGCGTACGCCGCCGCCGGATGGCCGGGGGTACCGGGCACCCGGCCAGAGGTCACTCGCCCCGCTCAGTCCTGGTGCCGACGGGTCGCGGCGTCAGGAGCCAACGGCGTGGGCCTTCTCCTGACCCCAGATACTGTTGCGGCGCGTTTCCGGCATCACAAAAAGGCAGATGAGGAAACACACCGCCGGCACCGCAATGGGGTAGATCAAGGCACGGCCGACGCTGCCCGACGACAGAAATGCCGCGGAGGTGATGAAAGGCACCAGGCCCCCGCCCCAGCCGTTGCCGATGTGGTAGGGCACGGAAACGGACGTGTAGCGGATGCGGCTTGGAAAATACTCCGCCAGGAACGCTCCGACCGGGCCGTACACCATGCCGACGTAGGACACCAGGA
>VBNP01000044.1:16793-22084 GCA_005877965.1 Gammaproteobacteria bacterium
ATGGGATAGTTGACTGCGCCGGGGTTGGTGGCTTCGCCAAGCCACGCGTACAGGGGGTAATACGTCAGCGCCGCCAGGAACATCCCTCCGAGAATGACCGGCTTGCGGCCGATGACGTCGGAGAGCCATCCGAACAGAATCAACGTCGGCGAGGCGATGAGCAACGCCGCGCCGACAATGTAGCTCGAGGTCAGCACGTCGAGCTTCTTCACCGTCTGCAGGAAGTAGAGCGCCCAGAACTGGCCGCTGTACCACACGACGCCCTGGCCGATCAAAACCACGATGGCGACCAGAATGAATTTGATGTTGGAGCTTAGGAACGCTTCTTTCCATGGGTTGCGCACCATCCCGCCCCGGGCCTTCATCTCCTGGAAAATCGGAGTTTCGCCCAGTTGCAGTCGGATGTAGATCGCCATCATCACCAGCAGGAAAGAGATGAGGAACGGAATCCGCCAGCCCCAGGCCTGGAAGGCGTCCTTCCCCAGATAGCCGCGGGTACCAACGATCACCGCCAGCGAAACCACGATGCCGAGCGTCGGGGAGGTCTGGAGCCAGCCGGTGTAGTATCCCCGGCGCTCGTCCGAAACGTGCTCGGCAACGTAGGTGATCGCGCCGCCGTATTCTCCGCCCAGGCACAGCCCCTGGAGCATCCTGAGGCCGAACAGAATGAAGGCGGCGGAAACGCCGATGGAGGCGTAGGTCGGTATCAGGCCGATGGCGGCCGTTCCCAGGCCCATGCCGCTCAGAGTCACGATAAAGGTGTATTTGCGGCCCACCCGGTCGCCCAGCCATCCAAACAGGAAGGCACCCAGTGGGCGAACCAGGAAGCCGGCGGTAAACAGCGCGATCGTGCTCAGCAGCGCCGCCACCGGGTTGGTCTTGTCGAAGAACTTGACCGACAGGACCGCGGCCAAACTACCGAAGATGTAGAAATCGTACCATTCGATGACGTTTCCCGCGGCGGCGGCGATGACTACACGGCGGAAGTTCTGTGGGATCCCGGCCATAGTATTCCCCTGGGTTCGTTTGGTTCGTTGCTCTGTGCGGTCTCAGGGCCTGAACCAACAGGCCCTGACTGCAATTCGCTCTGCATTGGGCGGTTCTAGAATTTGAAGCGGATGCCCGCGGTGGTGGCGAGGGTGGAGTGGTTGAGGAAGCCGACGGGGGCGAGGCCGTCCTGGACGTCGGTCCAGAAAGTGCCGAGGTAGCCGTCGAAGCGCTTGGCGAATTTATAGTCGGCGACGAGGGAGAAGGAGCTCTCCCTGCCGCTGCAGCCGCCGCTCTGGGTGCCGGAGCAGCCGGCGTTGGCGCCGGTGGCGAAGCTGTTCTGGTGGTAGCCGTAGAAGGCGGCCATCAGATCCAGATCCGGCGTGGCGGCATACTTCACCCCCGCCCAGTACACCTGCAGGATCTTCTCGTTGTTGTAGGCGGGGGGGTTGATGACGGCGAGCACATAGCCGCCGATGGTGAGGGAGCCCGGCAGCAGCGGGGTGTTGGGATTGGCGAACTTGATGTGCTCGTAGCCGGCAAACAGCGTTGGCTTCCCGAGGCCGAACGACCCCATCACCGAGTAAGCTGTGTTGTCGGAGATAGTGGCCCGGAGGGAGTTACTGGGGGAGAAGCACTGCACGGGGGCGCCGGCGGTGCAGGCATTGGCCAGGTCCTGCACCTGCGCGGCGGTGAGCGGGGCGGTGGCGATGGCGTCGTACTTCTTGGCGTAGTAGAGATCGATCGAGCCGCCGCCGCCTTCAAGCCCGAATTGCAGCTGGTGGGCGGTGTTGGTGGTTCCGCTGGAGCCTGAGAACTGGTACAGCGCGCCGAGGTGCACCGCGCCGAGCTTGGCGGAGTACTTGAGCGACTGATCGAGCCGCCGATCCTCGGTGACCCCGCCGCCTGCGGTGGTGCCGGAGAAGCCGATCAGTGAGAAGGCGTTGGCCGCCCCCAGGGGATCGTACTTGCCGACGCCGTCGGCGAGGGGGGTCACGTGCCGCCCGAAGGTGATCGTGCCGTAGGTGGGGGAGGAGAAGCCGGCGTAGGCGGCGCCGGCAAAGTACTGCCCGGCGATACTGCTGTCGACGTTGGTGGTCTGCGTGGTGGCCGGGCGGCCGTTGTTCAGCACCTGCGATTTGAGCGCGTCGCTGATATTGCCGGACTGCGGGTTGAAGAAGGTCTCGAAGCGGAACACCCCCGACCAGTCGCCCACCAGCGCTTCCTTCCCCGAGAGCCCGATGCGCGACTGGCTCAGGTTGCTTGGGGTGACCGCCGTGACCGAGCCGTTGCTGTTTGCCAGGATGATCGCCTCGGTTCCGGCGGGGAAGTAATCACTCGCCGGCACCCCGTGCGTCTGGTACTGCACTCCGATGTCGACGATGCCGTAGAGGGTGATCCCGTTCCAGGTGAAGCTGGTGTCGGCGGCCTTCGCCGCCGGGGCGCCGGTGGCCTGTGCCTGGGCGAGAGGGGCCGCCGCGGCCAGGCTGGCCACGAGCATCCATGCGCCTCTCCGATGGCTGATGCCGCGAGTACCGCGGCCCCGGGACTCGTTCTTATTACAGGACGCGTTCGCGTAACTCACTGTCAGTCCTCCCCTAGATCGCCAGTGGATGAGTTCAACACCATGCGCAGCGCTCAGGGCGCCACGCCAGTCCCTTCAGATCACTGCACAGGCCGGTTGACGCACGGCGATGCGCCTTGTCGATTCCCGATTCGTACGCAGGCAGGTTGGTCGCGGCCACGGGATGCGCCTCGGGTGAGCGTGGATTTGTCGTTCTGACGCTACTACCACACAGAGCAAGCAGACGGAGTATTCCACACGTACCGGTCTACAAGGAAGGCTTGGGAGTGCTGAGCCCCGGGGGCCAGGGCTCCGGGCGACGACGCCGTGCGGCTCGAGGCGTAAGCGCGACCGTTGCGGTTGCATCCTCACGGAGCTCGGTCAGATGATGCTTCCGAGCAACAGGCTCCGGATCGCCCTGTCCGGAAGGTGGAGGCCTCGCTTCAGCCCGCAGCGCGCGACAAGGCTGCAAGCTTGCTGTGCGTTCGCGCTGCCTCGTCCTCGGGCAGATCCGGCTCCTGTCGCACCAGAGCGGCGAATCGCTCCGGGAGCAGCGCCGGGCTGAAGTGAAACCCCTGGTACTGATCGCATCCCAGTTCCGCCAGTAAGGCGAGCTGCTCTGAGGTTTCCACGCCCTCGGCGATCACTTTCAGGTGCAGGCTGTGCGCCAGGGAGATGATCGCGCGAACGATCGACGCATCTTCCGGGCGCCGGGTCATGTCCTCGACAAAGCAGCGGTCGATTTTCAGCTTGTCTATCGGAAAGCGCCGCAGGTAGCTCATGCTCGAGTACCCGGTGCCGAAGTCATCGACCGATACCAGAACCCCCATGCGGCTGATGGCCTCCAGGATGCGTATCGACTCCTCCGCATCGCTCATCACCGCGCTCTCGGTGAGCTCGACCTCGAGGAACTGGGGCTCCAGGGCGACCGCTTCGAGCGCGCGGCGAATCTGATCGACCAGGCTGATGAGCCGGAATTGCGAGGGTGCAAGATTGACTGCGACGCGCAAAGGACGCAGCCCTTCGCTCTGCCACGCCTTCGCCTGGCGGCAGGCTTCAAACAGCACCCACTCGCCGATGGCGTCGAGCAGGCCGCATTCATCGGCGATCGCAATGAAATCGCCGGGCGGCACGAGGCCGCGCTGCGGATGCCGCCAGCGGATCAGGGCTTCCGCACTGTTGACCCGACCGCTCGCGGTGTCGACCTTGGGCTGATAGTGCAGCTCGAACTGCCCGCTGCGCAGCGCCTCATGCAGATCGCTCTCGAGTTTGACGCGCTCCTGCGTCACCGAGCTCATGCCATCTGCATAGCACTGCACATTATTGCGCCCGCGTTCCTTGGCGCTGTACATGGCGGCGTCGGCGCGCGCGATCAGGGTGTCCACGGTCGCCCCATCGCGCGGGAAGAACGCGACGCCGATGCTGGGGGAAATGTGGACGTCGATTCCGAGCAGCCGCATGGCGGGTTCCATCAGCTGAATCGCCCGTTTGCCGATCTCGACCGCCTCTGCCTGTGTCACCGGTCCGCCGAGGAGGATCACGAACTCATCGCCCCCCAGGCGTGCGGTGGTATCAACGGCGCGCACCGCGTGACTGAGGCGCTGTGCCGCCTCGCGCAGCAGTTCATCGCCCGCCCTGTGCCCGAGCGAGTCGTTGATGAGCTTGAATCTGTCGAGGTCGACCACCAGAACCGCGAATTCATGCGAATGCCGTTGCGCCTGGATGATGGCCTGGGCAATGCGGTCATCGAGCAGCAGGCGGTTCGGCAGGCCGGTAAGCGCATCGTGCGAGGCGAGATGGCGCAGCTGGCGGTTGGCCGCCTCGAGGCCTTTGGTGCGATCGGTGACCACCAGTTCGAGGCTCTCGACGTGGTGCTTGAGTGCGCGGGCGTTCTGCCACTTGCGGCTCAATGCGCTGGCGCACTGCAGGATCTCGATCGGTTCGAAGGGCTTCTTGACGACGATGAGCTTGTCCGAGTGCCCGAGCCGTGCCAGCAGCTCCAGCCAGTCATAGTCGGTGTAGGCCGAGCAGATGACCACCTGTACGTCCGGGTCGACCTGCCACAGGTGTTCGATGGTCTCGAGCCCATCCCACCCCGGTGGCATGCGCATGTCGACGAAGGCGACCGAGTACGGACGGCCCTCGGCGAGTGCCACACGGGCGCGTTCGACTCCGTCGCGTCCCTGAAGCGCGGCATCCACGTCGAAGGTCGGGCGCCCGGTCTCGGGCATCTGCGCGCCGAACAGCCCCGCTTCGGCAGCCGACATCAGCGTCTGGTCGGGGGCCACCAGGATCTTGCGGTAGTCCTGGTGAATGGCCGCATTGTCATCGATCACGAGGACGCGATGCGTGAGGGATTCGGCGTCACCGGACATCGGGCGACTCCGGCGAGGCGAGCGGCAGCGCCAGGGTGAAGGTGGCGCCCTGGCCGGGGCCGGCGCTTTGCGCGTGCAGCGAGCCGCCCAGTTCCCTGGCCGCGAGGGCACTGCTGTGCAGTCCGAAACCGTGGCCGTCCGGACGGGTCGTGAAGCCGTGGTTGAAGATCCGCTCCAGGTTCTCCCCGGGGATGCCGACGCCTGTGTCGATCACCGAGATGAGCACCGAGGAGTCGGTCGCGCGAATCCGCACGGTCACGCGTTTTTCGCCCGACCTCGCTTCCTGGCAGGCGTACTTGGCGTTGCGGATCACGTTCACCATGATCTGCAACACCTTGTGCTTGTCGACCTGGATGAGCGGCACG
>VBNP01000095.1:0-13617 GCA_005877965.1 Gammaproteobacteria bacterium
CGCGGATGCAGCGCGGGGGGCGGTTGGAAGCGTGCGATCAACGGCGGTCCCTCAATTCACACCCCGACATACAATGAGTCGCAGCGACTCTAGGCGCGCCGCAAAAGGATCGTCAATGATCGGATTTCTCCTGTGGCTGCTGCTGCTCGTGCTGTGCTGGCCGCTCGCCCTGCTGGCGCTGCTGCTCTACCCGCTCGTGTGGCTGCTGAGTCTGCCCTTCAGGCTGGTGGGACTCACTGTCGAGGGGGTGTTCGCGCTGCTGCGGGCGCTGATCCTGCTGCCGGCGCGGGTATTGGGCGGACGGCGCTGAGCGCCTCAGGTCTTCAGTCCGCGAGCGCCTTCAGATCCGAGCGTAGCGCCGCGCGTCCGCGCTCGAGCTGCTCGAGGCGCCGGGCGGCATCGCGCAGCGCAGTGAGATTCGTGACCGGGGCGGCGTGCAGGCGACGGTAGGCATTGTGGGCCGCGAGCCACAGTCGGGTCATGCGGGCGTAGCGGGCCGCGAGTTCGCGCCGCATGGTGATGATGGCCAACGCGCTTGCTTGCATCGGAGCCATCACGCTCGAAAGTCGCCGGCGGTAACAGTGCAGCCGTCACAGTTCCCCCGCGTTTGCGGGGCGGCGCGCCGCGCGCGGCGGCGCAGCCCTCAGGTGAGCGCGACGATCAGTTTGGCGGAGTGGCTGCGCCAGTTGATCGGGATGATGAAGGAGCGCATCCCCGGCTTCTGCGGGATGTGCGGCTTCTCGCCCGACAGCACGCTCGGCACCGAGATCACGAACTCGCGGCCGAAGTCGCGGCGCGCGTTGCCGGAGATCGTGTTGGCGACCTCGCCGACCAGATCGCGCATGGTCTCGTGGCTGAAGTCGTTCTCCTGCATCTTCATCAGCAGCACGGTAAGCATGGCCTTGGAGGCGGTGAAGTACACGACCCCCTCGCGCTTGCCGGAGATGTTGATGACCCCGGTGTACTCGTGCACCGCGGGTGAGCCTTCCATCAGGTACGGCGAGCCGATCGAGGCCGGCTGCTGCGCGGTGACCTCGAAGAAGTTCGTCGTCCCCTCGACGAAGGTCTTGAGCTCCTGTTCGTGCAGCATGGGGATGCTTCCCGTGGCCTAGCGCATCAGATCCGCGATGGCTTCGTTCAGTTGCCGGTCGGTGAAGGGCTTCTCGAGGAAGCCGTTCGCGCCCCGCTCCATCGCCTCCACCGCCGTCGCCTTGTCCGCCAGCGCCGAAATGACCAGGATCCGCACCGCGGGCTTCAGGGCGACGAGCTGGCCGATGCACTCGATACCGTCCATGCGCGGCATGGTGAGATCCATGGTCACCACGTCCGGGTCGGTTCTCTTGAACAGCTCCAGGGCCTCGAGCCCGTTGCCGGCGGTACCCACCAGCTGCAGGTCCTCGAACTGCTGCAGGCGCTCGATGCGCCGGCGCATGATGTTCGAGTCGTCGACGATCAGCAGCTTGAAGCAGCGCTTAGCGTCGCCGTTCATCGCTGTTGGATTGCCGTTGAGCATGGACCTTGCCTGCAGCGCCTCAGGCGACCGCGCTGCTGACCGTCTGGGCGGCCGGCAGCAGGATCTTGAAGCGGGTGAAGCGGCCGGGGTGGGTGCTCACGCCGAGCCTGCCCCCGAGCGCGTACACGCTGCGCGCCACCATGTCCATGCCGACCCCCCGGCCGGCATCCATGGACACGTCCTCCTGGGTGGTGAAACCCGGGCGAAAGATCAGGGCCATGGCGGCGCGCGTGTCCATGCCGCGGGCCTCCTCTTCGCTGATCAGCCGCCTGCGCACCGCGGCGGCCTTGAGCGCCTCGGTGCCGATGCCCGCGCCGTCGTCCTCGAACAGCAGCTCGTAGCCCTCGCCGACCTTGCGGAAGTGCACGCTCACGACGCCGACATCCTGCTTGGTGTGCGCCCGGCGCACCTCGGGCGGCTCGATGCCGTGCACGGCCGCGTTACGCAGCATCTGGATGAGGCAGTCCTTGATGGTCGCGGCATACGACGGCGGCACCTCGCTCAGTCCCGCCACCGTCAGCCTGAAGTGCTTGGCGTGATCCTCGGCCAGCCGCGCGGCCATCGCCTGCAGCGCGGGCGACAGATCCTCCACCGGCCGGGGGGACTGCGTCCGCAGGGCGGCGGAGCCGCTCGGGGCTCCGGCAGCCGCCGCGGGGGCGGGGAGCGCCGTGAGACGCGCGGCCATCTCGCGCACGCTACGCAGGTGCGCCAGCAGATCATCGAGCCTCAGGACCAGCGGCAGGAAGTCGTTGCCCGTGAGCTCGGGCTTCTTTTTGCAGTCCGCCACCATGTCCTCGAGCGCGTGCACGCGGCTGGCGATGCTCTTGAGGTTGAGCGCCGAGGCCTCGCCCTTGATGCCGTGCAGCTCGCGGAACAGTCCGCCGAGCTTCCTGCGGAACTCGGCGTCGGTGCGCGCCGGCTCCTTGAGGATGGTGTTGACGAGCTCCAGGCTGGTTTCGGCGGTGTCCAGGAACGACAGCAGCTGCATCGGCTCGACGTGCAGCATGCTCAGCATCATGTCGACCTGCGCGTTGGCGTTCTCCTGCGAGTCCTGCAGCTCGCGGGCGAGCAGCACGCTGGAGGTGATGTCCCCGACGGCGCACAGCACCTGCTTGACGCCCTCCGGTCCCATGACGCGGTGGAAGTCGAACTGCAGGTAGCGGGTCTCCTTGCCGCCGTGCCCGTTGTCGACGGTGATCTCGAGCTGCCCCAGCGGGTTGATGCTCTTCATCAGGTTCTCGTGGGCGCGATCGCCCCACAGGAGCTTGATGTACTTGGTGGCGGTGGCGAGCGTCGCCGGCGCCACCAGGTCCTTCAGCAGCGCCTCGAACGACAGGCCGGCGAAGTCCTGGCGGCTGAACATGCGTGTCAGCGCCTCCGACCAGACCGAGCCGATCCGGTAGTCGGCATCCAGCAGGAAGAAACCCTCACGCACCGTCTGGAGAATGTCGCGCGTCTGCTCCTGGGCCTCGCGCGCGGCGCGCTCATGGCTCGAGCGCGTGAGCCGGAAGTAGCCGGCCGCCCCCGCCAGCGCCAGCGCCGCGAGCACCCCGGCCAGCAGCAGCGTGCGCAGCCGCGCCGCCGCGTCCGAGCAGGTGCGCTGCAGCGTCGCGGCGAGGGCCGCGAGCTGCGCCTGCAGCGGCCCGGCGCCGTCGCTCGCGAACAGCTGCGCCCGCTTGACCTCGGCGTAGTGCTGGCGTCCCTCGCGCGACAGGGAGCTCCCGGCGCTGTCCGAATCCACGTAAGGCTGGCCGTTGAAGTAGAGGACCGGATCGAGCACCGGAGCGTACTGATGCCACAGCTGCAGCGCCCGGTGCAGCTGTGGCGCGTCGGCTTCACCCGAGACGCTGAGCTCGTTCAGCTTCTGCTCGAAGCGCTTGACCGTTCCCTGCAGGTCGGCCAGCGCCTGGCCTGAGTAAGCGCGTACCTCGAGCCGATCGCGGAGCGAGTTCAGCTGGTGGGAGATCTCTTCCGGATAGGTCTGCGCGGTGCTCGCCGTCTGCAGCGAGCCGATGTCGGCACGCATGTGCGTGGCGAGCCGGAATCCCATGATGAGCACCGCGCCCATCACCAGGGTGAGCGCCGTGCCCAGGCCTGCGATCACCAGTTGGCGGCGGCGGCGTTCTGTGCCTGCGAGCATCATTCCTGAAGTCTCCTGTCTACTTGGGCAGCTCGAAGCGCATCCGGGTCCTGACCGGTACCTCGACAGCGGCGCCGTCGAGCCGCGGCGGCGCGTAATGCCAGTGCTTCACGGCATTGAGGGCCGACTGGTCGAACACTCCGGGGGGCGTGGCTTCCACTACGTGGATATCGCGCGTCCCGCCGTCGGTATCAACCGTGTACTCGAGAACCACGCTGCCGGTGAGGTGCTGCGCCAGCGCCGTCTTGGGGTAATCCGGTGGCGAGCCCCGCAGACGCGTCAGACGCGAGGCGAGCGTGGCGGGGTCGGCCCCCTCCCTGGTCTTCGCAGCGGCGAGCTGCTGCACCGCGAGCAGGTCCTTCGGATCCGCACCCCAGCGCTTCGCCTGCGCGAGATCGGCGTCGCCGGACTTGCCGGCGAGCACCGTGGCCCGGGCGCGCTCCAGGAGCTTGCCCGAGAGCTCACGGCTCGCATCCGCCAGGGCAGCATTGCCCGGATCGCTCGACTGCAGCTGCCCGAGGTACCAGCCGGCGCTGTCCTGCGCCGGATCCGTCAGCCGCCCGTCACGCAGCGCCGCGCGCGTCAGCTGCAGCGTCCGATCCACGTCGGCCTGGGCGGCCTTCTGCCGCGCGCCGCCTACTTCGCGCTGGAACGCCGTGACGTCGGTGGGCTTCATGCCGAGGCCGCGCGCCTCGGTGAGCCAGCGCTCCTCATCGGCGCTGTTTTTCGCCAGCGCCGCTTCGCGCGCCTTCCTCAGATAGGCCGCGGTCAGGGCGTGAACGGCGCGCTGCGTGGCGGCGTGGGCCGGTGCGCTGGACTGCAGTTGCTGCATGTAGCTGCGGGCGCTGTCGTCCGCCTCGGTGAGCTTGCCGTCGCGAATACGCTCCTCCACCAGAGCCGCGAGATGCTGCAGCTTGAGGTCGTCCTGGCGCCGGGCGATGTCGGTGCGCCAGCGGGCCAGCTGATCGGCGGCCATGCCGCCGGATTGTTGCGCCTGGCGCACCACGGCGGCGGCGCGATCGACGTTGCCGTCGGCGAGCGCCCGCGACATTTCGGCCGAGTACAGCCGCTGCTCGAAGGCCGCGATACGCGCGTCGGCGGACGAGGCGGCCTTGAAATTCGCGAGCGTGAGCACGGCTTCGTCGAGACGGTTGCCGCTCAGTGCCTCCTCGAAGCGTGTGGCCAGGACCCCGGCCACGCGCTGCAGCCCGTCGCGCGCCTCCCCGTTGGCGGCGTCCGCGGCCGCGGCGGAGCGGTAATACGACAGCGCGTTGTCGCCGGCCGGCTCCGCAAAGCGCCGCTCGTGCATGGCCAGGCGTGCCTTCTCGAGCAGCTCGTCCACCTTGCCCTCCGGGAGGAGCTCGGCGGCGGGCGCCGCCGGGGCGAGCGCGTTGTCGGCGGGGCCGTCTACTGCGGGTGACACCGATACGCTTGCGACCGGGGGTCGGGTGGCCGGTTTCAGCGGCCCACCGCTGTCGTGCATGAAAAACCAGAACGCGCCCGCCGCGAGGCCCGCCGCGGCCAGTGCGGCCCCGATGAGCACCGCCCGGGGTCTGCCGGTGTGCTCCTCATCGGACGTCTGCGGCGGCCGGCTCCGGAAGGCGCCGATGCTCAGGTCCGCTTGCGCAGCGAGGCCGGCGCGGGGTGTTGGCGCGGCCTCGCTCGCCAGCGCCTCACCCATGGCGCGCGCGAGCACCGCCTGGGTCTTGCGCGGCTTGATCGAGGCGGGCAGCACCGCGAACACCCGGGCGCCCTCGAGCGCGGCGCCCAGCTCCTTCTGCGCCGGTCCTTCCGCGAATACCAGCACTACCGCGTGCGGCACCTGCGCGTGCGCGGCATCGACGGCGGCGCGCACATCGGCGACCTCGCGTGCGTCGATCGCCAGCACCTGGCCGCGTCTGCCGCGCGCCATGCTCTGCAGGGCCTCGTCGAGGGAATCGACCGGCCGCACGGCGGCCTGACCGCTCAGGGCCTGGCCCAGCTCGAGGAGAAAATCATCGCGAGTGGTGAGAGCGGTGACGTCCACCGCCGGCCGGGAATCCTGGGGTGCGCTGCCGGGAGCGCGGGTCGCGGTTTCGGGACTGCGGGAGGCAGTCGTTGGTGCGCTGGGCACGTGAGGTGTCTCCAAACAAAGACGTTCGACTGATCGTCCGAGCTCCATCCTTTGAGCGAGGTGGCGGCGACCGGCAAGCCTCCAGCGCCCGCGGATCCTCGCCGTCGCAAGCATATGTAGCTTTGCGGGCAGCGCAGTGCGTCAGTTCACAATAATGAGAGCTTGCGTCGGGACGCCGCGACGCTGATCATCAACTCTAAAGCAAGGCGCGTCTCTGGGGGTAAACCCCGAGAGATGCGGCCCGTGGTGCGGAGCCGCATCGCGCTCGAGGGTCTCACCATCGAACGAACTGTGGCCGCGGCTCTTCGGGCGCCGACCTCGCGCGCCCAGGGCGTGCACCGCCGCGGTGCGCGCGCGGCGCGCATGGCAATAGTTATCTGCCCGCCGCCGCCGGCGGCGGCGCACTCGGGGTGGCGGTGGCGCAGGCGCGGCGGGCGGTGAAACAATCCGTCGCTGTGACCGTCTTAACGTAACAGGTACCTCAGGATCTGAAGGCCATCACTCATTGTGCGAGGCGTTGGGACTAGCTTAATGATCACGTCGGCATCGCCGGTGTCGCCGACATCGCCGGCATCGGCGGCATCGGGTTCCGGACCGATGCGCTCAACGGGAGGGCAGGATGATGGGACCGCTCGCTGCTGACCAGAATTCCCACGGCACCACCGCCGACTTCATCGATACCCTGAGCTCCTTCAGCAAACTGCACCGCGCGCAGCGCTGGGAAGGCACGTTCGGCGAGTTCCTGAGCAACATCCTGCCCGGCCATGCGGTGGCGCTCGCTCGCACCAGTCATGAATACGTCTGGGACATGCTGCGCTGGCATGGGCGCGCCGCGCAGCCCGACGCTTCCGAGAACGTGCGCGCGCGCGAACTGTTCAAGCGCGAGCTGTTCGGTATCGATGAGCCGCTGTCGCGGGTCGTCGACTACTTCAAGGCCGCGGCCGCCGGATCCGATGTCGGCCGGCGGTTGCTGCTGATGCTCGGCCCACCCTCGGGCGGCAAGTCGACGCTCGCGATACTGCTGAAGCGGGGGCTCGAGGAATACAGCCGCACCGACGAGGGCGCGCTGTACGCCATCCGCGGCTCGCCGCTGCGCGAGAACCCCCTGAACCTCATCCCCACGAGCCTGCGCGCCGAGTTTCGCGACCGCTACGGCGTGAACATCAGTGGTGAGCTGTCGCCGTGGGCGCGCGATTTCGTCGAGCGCGAGTTCGAGGGCGACTTCGTGCGGGTCCCGGTCGAGCGCGTCTTCTTGAACGAAGCTTCGCGCATCGGCATCGGCACCTATGCGCCGCACGATCCCACCACCGCCGACATCGCGGACCTGGTCGGCTCGGTGGATCTCGCCAAGGTCGCGCAGATCGGCGACGAGGGCGACCCGCGCGCCTGGTCGTGGTCGGGCGCGGTGTACGCCGCGAGCCGCGGCGTGCTGGAGATGATCGAGATTCTCAAGGTGAAGCGCGAGTTCCTGTACCTGCTGCTCACCCTGACGCAGGAGAAGAACGTCAAGGTATCGCGCTTCCCGCTGATTCACCTCGACGAGACCATCCTGGCGCATACCAACCTCGCGGAGTTCCACAAGTTCCTGCAGGAGAAGGAGAACGAGGCGCTGCTCGATCGCATGGTGATCATAAAGATCCCCTACGCGCTCTCCTACCGCGACGAGTCGCGCATCTACCAGAAGCTGGTGTCGGGTGCGCCGGCGTTCCGCAATGTGCACCTCGACCCGCACGTGCTCAATCTCGCGGCGGTGTTCGGCATCCTGACGCGCCTCGCCAAGTCGGAGCGCGAGGGACTGGATCCGCCCAAGAAGCTGCGGCTGTATGCCGGCGAAGCGGTCGAGGGGATCCCGGAGACCGAAGCGACGCGCATGCACGCCGAGACGCCCGAGGAAGGCATGACCGGGGTGAGCCCGCGCTTCGTGGTGAATGCTATCTCCAACGCCATCACCCGCGGCAACACCCACAGTCTCACCAGCATGGAGCTGTTGCTCGCCCTGAAGGACAGCATCGAGAGCGATGCGCGCATGGACGCGAAGCAGAAGAAGGCCTGGATCGATCACCTGGTGACGGCCCGCAAGGAATTCTACAACCGCTGGGTGAAGGAAGACGTGCACCGCGCCATGTTCGCCTCGTTCGAGGAAGAGGCGCAGCAGCTGCTGGAGAAGTATCTCGATGAGGTCGAGGCCTCGCTCGATCACCGCCAGGTCACCGATCCGATCACCGGCGAGACCCGCCCCGCGGACGAGCGCTTCCTGCGCTCGGTCGAGGAGAAGATCAAGGTGTCGGACTCGGGCAAGATGTCGTTCCGCCAGGAAGTGGTGCGCAAGGCCATGGTGGCCTTCAAGGCGCGCGAGAAGTTCAAGCTCGCCAGTCACGCCCGCATGCGCGAGGCCATCGAGCAGTACCTGTTCGAGGAGCGCCGCGACGTGCTGCGACTGGTGACCTCCACCGCGCGCCCGGACGATGACGCGCGCCAGAAGATCTCCGTGGTGCAGCAGCGCCTGGTCAGCGAATACGGCTACGACGAGCACAGCGCCAAGGAGGCGCTCAGCTACGTCACCACGCTCCTCGCCCAGGAGTAGCGGCGCTGCCCGAAAAGGTGTACCAGTAGGACATGGACGAAGACGGCGGCAATCGCGGTGAGCTCTCCGGCGCCGCGAAGTGGTACGAGCTGTTTTCGCGCGGCGCGCGCGACTGGCTGCGCCACGACGAGAAGGTCCGCGAGGCGGTGCGCGCCAATCTCCCCGAGATCATAGCCGGGGGCGACGTCATCAACGGCGGCGCCCGCACGGTGCGCGTGCCGGTGCGCATGCTCGAGCACTATCACTTCCGCCTGCGGCGCCCGGAGGAACAGCAGGGGGCGGGGCAGGGCAAGGCCAAGCCGGGAGACGTGTTTTCCGCTCCCGGGCGCGAGCCGGGGCAGGGTGAAAAGGGACCCGGCGGGCGCGACGAGGGCGAGGTGCAGCTGCTGCTCGAGTTCAAGATCGACGACATCGTCGACTGGCTGTGGGAGGCGATGAAGCTGCCCAACCTCAAGGCGCGCGTGGGGCCGTCCGAGGAGACCGACTGGATCCGCGAGGGCTGGGACCGCCATGGCGCACGCTCGCGCCTCGACCGGCGCCGCTCGTTCAAGGAGCTGGTGAAGCGGCGCGGGGCGCCGGGGGCCACGCAGACCTTCATCGACGAGGATCTGCGCTTCCGCCAGCTCGCCCGGCGCCGTCAGCCGGCGCTGCACGCGGTGGTGTTTTTCATGCTGGACGTGTCGGGCAGCATGTCCGACCGCGATCGCAAGCTCGCCAAGACCTTCTTCTTCTGGGTGGTGCAGGGGCTGCGGCGCGAATACCGCTCGCTCGAGACGCTGTTCGTGGCGCACACCACCGAGGCGTGGGAATTCAACGAGCCGGACTTCTTCCAGGTGAGCGGCACCGGCGGCACCGTGGCCTCCACCGGGCTCGCCAAGGTGCGCGAGATCATCGACGCCCGCTACAACCCCGGACGCTGCAACATCTATCTGTTCTACGCCTCCGACGGCGACAACTCCGTGAGCGATGCCGCCGATGCGCGCAGCGCGCTCACCGCCATCGCCGCGGATGCGTGTTTCACCGGCTACGTGGAAGTGTCTTCCGGGCTGTCGCGCCAGCTGGCCACCGAAACCGGCAAGCTGTTCGCGGAGCTGCAGGCGGCCGGCTGTGCCGCCGGCAGTTACGCGCTCAACGACTTCGAGGACGTCTGGGGTGCGGTGCGGCATTTCTTCACCGCCGAAGCCCAGGCGCCCGAGAGCCCATGAGCGAGGGCTGGCAGAGCTACGTTCGGCGCATCGAGGAGCTGGCCGCCCGCTCCGGCCTCGAGTTCTACCGCGTCGATTTCGAGGCCGTTCCCGACAGCTTCATGATGGAGATCGCAGTCTACGGTCTGCCGGTGCGCATGCCGCACTGGTCGTTCGGGGTGCGCTATATCTATCAGTTGATCCAGCGCCACATGGGGCACTCGCGGCTCTTCGAGGTGGTGTTCCCCGGCAACCCGGGCCATGCCTACCTCGCCGAGAGCAACGGGCTCGCGGAAAACATCCTGGTGACCGCGCACGTGCTCGGGCATGCGGATTTCGCGCGCAACAACCTGCTGTTCCGCCGCTGCCAGGAGCAGGTGAGCGAGCACATCGTCGAGCACGCCGCCAATCACGCGCGCCAGATCCAACAGGCCATCGAGGCTCACGGTGCGCAACGCGTCGAGGCCGCGCTCGATGCCGCGCTGGCCCTCGAGCAGCACGTCGACATCGACCAGCCGCTGCGGCGCGAGCGCTACCCGGAGTTCCTCGTGGATCCGAAGGTGCTGACCGACGACCAGTTCCGCAAGCGCTTCGCGGCGCTCGAGCCGCTCGCCGGCGGCAGCGCCATCGAGGTGAAGAAGCGCGCACCGCTCCCTCCGCATCCGGAGCGCGACCTGCTGTGGTTCGTCGCCAACTACGCCCCCGAGATGGAGAGCTGGGAGCGCGACATCTTTCTCGCGGTGCGCGAAGAGTCCTTCTATTTCTACCCGGTGTTCGCCAGCCAGATCATGAACGAGGGCTGGGCTTCCTACTGGCACGCGCGGCTGCTGCGCGAGGCGGACTTCATACCTCAACAGGCCTACCTGGACGCCATCAAGTGTCACTCGGACGTGGTGCGGCCGATCGCCGCCGAAGACAAGGTCGCGCTCAGCCTCAACCCCTACCACCTGGGGTTTGCGATGTGGGAGAAGATCGTCGAGAGGAACGGTCTGCCCGCGGCGCGCGCCATCATGCAGCAGGACGACGACTTCAGCTTCGTGCGCAATCATCTCACCCGCGAGCTCGCCGACGAGCTGGGCCTGTTCCGCTACAACGCGCGCAGCGACGGCCAGATCAAGGTGCTGGAGCATGACCTGACGGAGCTGCACGAGTCGGTGCTCGCGCCCAAGTACAACTTCGGCGCACCGATCGTGTCCGCCTCGCACGTGCGTAACGACGGCACGCTCGAGCTCACGCACGACAGCACCGTCGACGGCCGCGGTCTTGACCTGGAGCGTAGCCGCAAGGTGCTCGATTACCTGCAGCGCGTATGGCGCCGGCCGATCGTGCTGACCACGGTCAATCAGGCAGGCTCCGCCCTCGAACTCACCGCGCCGTGAGTCGCGGCGCTCTCTGATCCTTCAGGGATTGCGGGACGGCTTGGCGGCGGGCGGATCGGGTACTGCCGGCTCCGTGCCCCAGTCCTCTTCCGCGTGCGAGGTCACGATGGAGACCGGATCGCTCGCCGGAAAACTGGCGTCCAGCGCCTCATCGAGCTGGCGCTGAATCTTCAGCCAATCGCGGCGCTTGCGCGCCTCATCGGGCGGGGAGTCGCTCATCTGAACCTCGTTCACCCCGGCCGGCTCAGGCCTCATGGGCGCGTAGCCTTGCATGGTACCCCCCGCGAGTAGCCGCAGGCAGGCCCTCCGGAGTAGGCTTTTGCGCTACCGGTGATGCTCGTGTGGCGCCGGTCCATCTAGCCGGGGAGCATCCGCCATGGGGTACACGACGTCGGGCATCCGTAACATCGCGCTGGTCGGACAGGCCGGCGCGGGCAAGACCTCGCTCCTGGAGACGCTGCTGCTGCAGGCGGGCGCGATCCGCGCTCGCGGGAGCCTCGCGCGCGGCACCACGGTGTCGGATTTCGACCCGCAGGAGAGGCGCCTGCAGCATTCGCTCGATACCGCGATCTGCAGCTTGGACGTCAACGGCATCCACATCAACCTCATCGACACGCCGGGCTATGCGGACTTTCTCGGCAAGGCACTGTCGGTGCTCGAGGCGGTGGAGGCGGTGGCCGTCGTCGTCAGCGCCGTGAATGGCATCGACACGCTCACGCAGCGCCTCATGGAATTCGCGCGCGAGCGCGAGCTGTGCCGGATCATCATCGTCAACAAGATCGACAGCCGCGACGCCCACTGCAGCGACGTGCTGCAGCAGCTGCGCGAGGCCTGCGGCCGCGAGTGCCTGCCGTTGAATCTGCCCGCGGGCGGCGGCGACGCCGTGGTGGACTGCTTCTTTCAACCCCACGGCCGCGCGGCGGATTTCTCCTCGGTCGAAGCGGCGCATACGCAGATCATCGATCAGGTCGTCGAACTCGATGAGAAGCTCATGGCGCTGTATCTCGAGCAGGGCGAGGAGCTCTCCCCCGAGCAGCTGCACGACCCTTTCGAGCAGGCGCTGCGCGAGGGGCATCTGGTGCCGGTGTGTTTCGCTTCCGCAGAGAGCGGGGCGGGAATCCCGGAGCTGCTGCAGGTGTTCGAGCGGCTCATGCCCAATCCCGCCGAAGGCAATCCGCCGCCCTTCCTCAAGGGCGCCGGAGAGAGCGCCGCGCGCGTGCCGGTGACGCCGGATCCTGCGAAGCACGTGATCGCGCACGTGTTCAAGGTGAGCATCGACCCTTACGTCGGCAAGCTCGGCGTGCTGCGCGTGCACCAGGGCACCGTGCGCCCGGGCAGCCAGCTGTTCGTCGGCGACGCGCGCAAGCCGATCAAGATCGCGCACCTGTTCCGCCTCCTGGGCAAGGAGTCCACCGAGATCACCGAGGCGGTGCCCGGGGACATCTGCGCCATCGCCAAGGTGGACGAGCTGCACCTGGACGCGGTGCTGCACGACTCGCACGAGGAGGACCAGTATCACCTGAAGCCGGTGGCGTTTCCGCCGCCGATGCTCGGCCTCGCCATCGAGCCGGAGCGGCGCGGCGATGAGCAGCGTCTCGCCGACACCCTGCACAAACTCACCGCCGAGGACCCGTGCGTGCGCATCGAGCATCACGCCGCGGTGAACGAGACGGTCCTCTACGGCATGGGCGAGTTCCACCTGCGCGTACTGCTCGAGCGCATGGCCGAGCGCTACGGGGTGCACGTGAAGACCCACCCGCCGAGCATCCCGTACCGCGAGACCGTCACGCGACCCGCCGAAGGACACTGCCGCCACAAAAAACAGACCGGCGGCGCCGGTCAGTTCGGGGAGGTGTACCTGCGTATCGAGGCGCTCGGGCGCGGCGCCGGCTTCGAGTTCGTGGACGACGTCGTCGGCGGCGCGATCCCCGGGCAGTACATCCCGGCGGTGGAGAAGGGCGTGCGCCAGGTGCTCGCCGAAGGCGCGCTCGCCGGCTTTCCGATCCAGGACGTGCGCGTCACCGTGTACGACGGCAAGCATCACTCGGTGGACTCGAAGGAGGTGGCGTTCGTCTCCGCAGGCCGCAAGGCGTTTCTCGACGCCCTGGAGAAGGCCTCGCCGATCGTGCTCGAGCCGATCATGCGCCTGGAGATCACCGCGCCCGCGAGCGCCATCGGCGACATCACCGGCGACCTCGCCACCAAGCGGGCGCGCATCAACGGCAACAGCTCATTGCCCGGACAGCGCTCCGTGCTCATGGCCTTCGTGCCGCTCGCGGAAGTTGCGGAGTACCAGTCGCGCCTCAAGGCGCTCACCGGGGGGCAGGGCGCCTACACCATGGAGTTGAGTCACTACGATCCGGTGCCGGCGCGCAAGCAGCAGGAGCTGGCGCAGGCCTGGCGGCCGCGCGCGGAAGAGGAGTGAGCAGACGCATGAAGGCAGCGGTGCTGTGTGCATGGACGCTCGCGGGGCTTGCGGCAGGTTCCGCGCCGCCCGCCCCGGGCGGCGCCACCCGGACGATTGAAAGCGGGCACGCGAAGCCGAGCTCCTTTGCCCCGCATCCTCGCTCGCACCGCCATGCTTACGGTGCGCCGGTCCCGCGGCCGATCGTCCCGAAGCACGCGAAGCACAAGCGCCGCGCGGCGAGTCCGCCGCCCAAATAGCTGTGCAGGAGGCTCAGGCGACGCCCCCAGTCGTCCCGCC
>VBNP01000095.1:13625-23092 GCA_005877965.1 Gammaproteobacteria bacterium
ACGAGGTCGCGTTCGGCTTCGCTCAGGTAAGGGTTCCAGATGTCGAAGATCAGGATCGCCCGCGGGGTGTCGGAGCGGTTCCAGGCCTCGTGCTCGATGGTATCGTCGAACACCCAGGCCTTGCCGGCAATCCACTCGCGCGTCTCGCTGCCGACGCGAAATCCGCAGTCCGGGGGCACGATGAGGGGCAGATGCACGGTCAGTCGCGTGTTCGTGACACCGGTGTGCGGCGGGATGGGCGTGCGCGCATCGAGAATCGAGAAGAAGGCGTTCGGGCCATGATCTGCCACGTCACATTGGGGTGCACTCCTGAGCGCTTCGGCCGTGCGCGGGCATCGAGCCAGATGCTGCGGCTGCGCTACGCCCTGGTTCCAGAGGAAGTACGCGCTCCAGCGACGTGACTTATTGAGCTCACGCCACTGGTCGAGGGGGACGCCCTCGGGATAGGCCACGTAGGGCTCGAGCCCGCTCGGGTCAGATGCCAGCACCGTGGTGAGCTCCGCGCGGATTTCCTCGGTTACGGCCTCGATCGCGCCCAGCCACGCGAATTGTGAGTTGTCGAAGAACTCCAGGGCCGGAAGTTCGGGGAAATACAGGAAGGTCGGCTGCGAGGCGTAGCGGCTGCGCCTGCCGGTCAGAAGGTCGATGCACCGGTCGACGCGCCGGTGCGGACCGGAACCATGCCGCGCGCGAATCGCGGCAAGCCGCCCCTCGATCGCCTCCGCCAGCGCGGCATCATCCCGGCGCACGGCTTCGCGTGCGCGCTCCAGTGCCGCGCTGAGCGTCGCAGGCAGTGTCACGTCCGGCGGCACGATCGCCAGAGCGTTGCGATAGATCCGCGCCGCGTTGCGCACCTCGCCCCGATCCTCGATCAGGGCGCCTTTCTGCAGGAGCGCCGTAAGGTGGCGGGGTTCGAGCGCGAGCGCCCGCTCGACCGCCTCCATCTCTCCCTGCGGCAGGCGCAGCGCGTGCAGGCTCGAGGCCAGGTTGGACCACAGCGCCGGATGGTGCGGGTCGGCCACGGTAGCGCGCTGGAACAGCTCCCGAGCCTTGTCGGCCTCCCCGCGCTGCATCATGCGCAAGCCCAGCTCGTTCAACACCGCCGGATGCGCGGGTGCGAGCTGCGCCAGGCGCGCGAGAAGCTCATCGGCTTCGCCGCTGCGGCCGGCGGCGAGTGCAGCCTTGGACGCCTGGATCATCCGCAGGATAGTGGCGGGGTCCGGCGCCACGGCATTGACGTTGTTCAGAAATTCCCCACCGTCTCGGGCTTGCGCGCTCGGATTCTAGCGCGGGCGGCGACTTACGAGAGCGCTGGCATGCGCACTGGCTAGCCGACCCTTACGCGCGATTCCTCGCCGTTCCGGCGAGGCTTGACAGCGCCCGGGCCCGCGCGGCGCTCCGCCGCCATGCGACGGATCGGGCCCGATCTGTTGACTATTTACAACAATCATGCCGCTATCCGTAAGCAGTCCAGACGACATTGATGCGGAATTGACACAGAATTGCTGGGGCAATCCTGCGGTGCTACGCTCGGGTTAAGTAAAAAGTAATCGACCTGCAGTAATCCGTTTGTCTGGGACAGGGTGTGGTGCGCGTTGCTCTCGATGAGCCGCCCGCAGGCCGGCCCGGCGACAGGCAGAACAAAGAATGGGGAGACGTCCATGCCATTAGGTCCATCGGCCCGATCGAATCAGATCCTGCTGGCGGTTCAGGGAGCGCTCGCCGCGTGCTGTGCTGCGACGCCGGCGCTCGCCCAACAGGCGCCGGCCGCGGCTTCCGAGCAGGTGCAGGAAGTCGTCATCACCGGTTCGCGCATCGCGCAGAGCATCGCGCAATCCACGCAGCCGCTCTCGGTCATCAGCGCCGCGGACATCGAGAGGACCGGCCTGGCAAGCGTCGGCGAGCTGCTGCAGCAGCTGACCACCGGCGGCTCGGCGCTGAATGCGAAATTCAACTCCTCCGGCAACTTCGGCTACCCGCCGGATGGCGGCGGTATCGGCGCCGGCTCCGCCCAGGTCGCTCTGCGCAACCTCGACTCTAAGCGCGTGCTGGTCCTGGTCGACGGACTGCGCTGGGTCAACGAGTCGTCGGCGTCCGGCGTCAGCGGCAGCGCCGACCTCAATACCATTCCGGTGTCCATCATCGATCACATCGAGGTGCTGGAGGACGGCGCATCGTCGATCTATGGCTCCGATGCCATCGCCGGCGTGGTCAATATCATCACCCGCAAGAAATTCGAGGGTGTCGAGGTCAGCGGTTACACGGGTGAGTTCAGCAAAGGCGGCCGCACGACCGAGGCCAGCCTGACCGCCGGCGGATCGAGTGGCAAGTTCGGCGGCTTGTTCGTGGCGAGCTTCTACAACCAGGACGAGATCAGCTCGTCGAAATGGGCCCAGTCGGACTTTCCTGAGCCAAACGCGGGGCTGTCGGCGGGTAGTTCCGGGACGCCACAGGGGCGCTTCCGCTTCTGTGACCCCTCGATCGCGCCGGGTCCCGACCCGATGAATCCCGTCTACGGATCCTGCGCTAACCGCTTTAACGTGACGCTGAACAACGGCGCGATTCCTTCAGCGGCCACCTGGGACAAGAACAATCCGACCGCGGGCACCTATCACAACTTTACCAACGCGGACCGCTTCAACTACGCGCCCTTCAACCTGCTGCTCACACCTTCACAGCGCAAGGCGCTGTTCACGAGTCTCAGCTACGACGCCACGGACAATATTCAGCTGTATGCGAAGGGGTTGTTCAACACCCGCACCTCGACCAACCAGGCAGCCCCGGAACCCATCTTCGTCGGTCCCGTAGCCGGGACCGGGGGCCTCGCCGACCGGATCAACGTGTCGGCTGCCAACCCCTTCAACCCCTTCGGTATCGATCTGTGCGCGGTTGCCTCGCCTACCTGCGGGGCCGGGGTCGCCAACTTCCTCGGCATCACGCGGCGGCCAGTCGAAGCCGGACCGCGTCTATTCAACCAGGACGTCGACACCTGGTACTTCAGCGGCGGCGTCCGGGGCACTCTGCACGTCCTCGACGGCTTCATCTGGGACATCAATTACGTCAACACGGAAAACAAGGCCAACCAGAAGTTCATCAATGGCTACAACGTCGCCAAGATGGGCATTGCACTCGGCGACCCGGCCGTCTGCGCCGCGGTCCCGGGCTGCACGCCCCTTGATCTGTTCGGCGGCCAGGCACGCCCAATGACGGCGGCGATGCTGAACTACATTCTGGCGCCGCAGATCGACTCGAGCGATCAGACGCTCAAGCTCGTGTCGGCAAACATCACCGGCACGTTGTTTCACATCGAAGATCGCGCTGCCGGCATCGCGGTCGGCGCTGAGCATCGCCTCTATGATGGCAAGTTCAACCCCGATCCGCTGCGCCAGATCGGTGAGTCGCAGGACTCGCTCGCCTTTCCGGTGTCGGCGAGCTACCACGTGAACGAGGTCTACTCCGAGTTCAGCTTCCCGCTGCTCAAGAGTCTGGGTGCGAGCGCCGCCGTACGGTACTCGGATTACTCGAATTTCGGCAACACGACGACTTACAAGGGCGGGCTGCGCTGGCAGCCCATCGATGACCTTGCGATTCGCGGCACCTACTCGACTGGGTTCCGCGCTCCGAACCTGGGTGAGCTCTACGGACTCACACAGTTCGCCGCCACGCTCGTCGACCCCTGCGGTCCGACCGGTGGCACCGTGAAGCAGCAATACGTGGCCGGCTGCGCGGCACAGGGGGTACCGGCCGGGTTCCAGCAAGCCAACACCCAGATCACGACATTCACGGGCGGCAACGTCAATCTCAAGCCCGAGAAGCGCCTGCAATTCGAGGCCACGTACTACAACCACAAGGTCAAGGGCGCGATCCAGGCGGAGGATATACAGCAGCTGCTGAACGCGTGCCTGGCGGCAGGTGGTACGGATCCCAACCTGTGCGCTCCGTTCACGCGCATATCGAGCCATGACCTGAACCCGCCGAAGAACTTTCTGCAGAATCTCGCTCTGATCACCACGAGCGGTGTGGACCTGAAGGCGGTCTGGCTGTCCGAGCCGCTGAGTTTCGGTCACCTGTCGGCGGCGTTGCAGGCGACGCGCGTCAACGACTACAAGGCGCAGGACCTCCTCGGCCTCGTGGCTCAGCGCCAGGTGGGCATCGAAGTAAACAACAGCTCGATTCCGCGCTGGCGCGCCAATGGGCAGCTCGGCTGGGGAGCGGGTGGGTTGGACGTGAGCTGGAACCTGCGTTTCATGTCCGCGGTGACCGAGTCATGCGGGAACGCGCTCGTGACTCCGGTGCCGGGCTGCAGCGACGCGGCCGGCGCTACCCACAGCCTGCACTCGATTGTCTATCACGATGCACAGGTCTCGTGGACGGACGCCTTCCGGCTCACCGGATTGAAGGTCTCTCTCGGGGTGAATAACGTCTTTGGCACCAATCCGCCGCTGTGCTTCACCTGCTCGTTGAACGGCTACGACGCCGGCACCTACGATCTGCCGGGAGCGTTCTGGAACGCCAGGGCGAGCTACAAGTTCTGATAGGGCCCCCTCGTGTCAAAGGCACGAGGGGGCTTGCGCGCCTCACTTATAGCGCGGATTCCAGGCGACCGTATCGCCGGTCTTCAGGCCGAGCTTTTGCACCTCGCCGCCCCTGAGTTCCAGCACCGCGCTGACCGGGGTATCGGAGCTGAGCAAAGCCTCCGACATGGGGTGCGCGCGCTCGATGATCTTCGCCACGCGTCCATCGGCGCGGATGAACAGCATGTCCAGCTCGATGTAGGTGTTCTGCATCCACATGGTTTCCACGCGCGCAGCGGGCAGCGGGAACACCATGCCCATGGTCTCGGGCAGGTCGCTGACGAACATCAGACCCTGCTGGGCGCGCTCGGGTGTGTCGGCGACCCACACCTCGAACGCGTACTGGCGGGCGGCGTGGTGCCCGTCGCGGTGGGTGATCTGCAGCGAGGTGCGCGGAAACGTCGCCAGTTCCAGCGGCGCACGCGACTCCTGCGCCACTGCGGGCCCGGCGCTCCCCGCCGCGAGCGCCAGCAACGCGCCGAGCCTGAGCGTGGCGCACATTCCCACCAGCAGCCGTTCAGGAGAGTTTCCCTGCGGCATGTACTTCCACGTTGTCTACGTTTTGGGCTGAGTCGGGCGGTCGCGCGGCTCGTCCGCGAACACGGCGCTGCCCGCGAAATCGAAGCGGCTGACCAGGATCCGCGCATCGCTGTTGAGCGTGCTGGCCGGCGAGGTGCAGAAGCCGCGGGCGACGATGCGCCAGGAGCGCAGCGGTCCGCCGAGTGCGCCGAGCCGCTCCTGTCGCAGTTCGTCCACCGTGCAGTGATCCTCGCCGCGCGTGGCAAACAGCCGCTCCTCGCCCTCGAAGATCACGGTGAGATTGGTCGGCAGCGCGCGGCCGGTGCGCCCTTCGTGTACCGACCCCACGCCGAACACCAGACGCAGGCGCCGCCCGTCCGCGTGCCGCGGGCCGGCGAAGCTCACCCGCAAGCCGCTGCCGTCCGGGCGCGGACCGCCGTCGCACTCGATCTCGGCGTTGTGCCAGTCGATGTCGAGGTTCATCGCGCCGCGGATGCGAGCGCGCAGATACCCGTTGCCGCCCGGCAGGCACCCGTGGGCGCCGCCCGCCGCCGCGGGCAAGGCCGGCGCGGGGCTGGCGGCGGCGCCCGGCAGGACGGCGGCCAGGCCGAGCAGCAGAGACAGGCGTCGCATGCGCGGCAGTGTACCGCGCCGCCGTTCGCCCCCTTACGCGCCCGGTACGACGAGCAGCGCCTTGGCGAGACGCGCGTGGCCGCGGGCAATCCCGCGGGCCGCATGCATGAGCGCCGTGACGATCACGATGCCGAGCGCCATGTAGAAGAGCGATCCCAGCAGTGTGTGGGGTGAGGCCGCGTGCCAGCCGTCGATGCGGATCATGTCCAGCGAGACACCCGGCGCTGTTAAGCCGAAATCGCGGGTCAGCACCGCCAGCGGCGCGAGCGCCAGGCGCAGGCCGATCGCGAGTGTGGTCACGGCGACGGTGAAATAGACGATTCCCAGCGGCAGCATCACGAGCAGGTACAGGAGCGTGGTCCAGGTACGCACGTCCGCGAGCATCTCCCCGATACGCCGCCACCAGCTCGCCGGCGGTCCGGGGTGCACCGGACGTCGCGGCATGCGCTCCCCGGTCATCGCTTCGAGTAATCTTCCCTCGCCGAGTGCGATCACGCGCGCGATACCGATGAATGCCAGGAAGAACGGCACGCCGATGATGAGGACCGCGAACCCGGCCGATAGCGACAGCCCCGTGACCACGAACGTGAAGTACACGATGCCAGTGGCGAGCGTGAGCAGCATATAGAAGAGAGAGGTGTAGGCCCGTGGGTCCTGGTACACGGCGAAAAAGCGCGCCAGCCCCGAGGCGTTCGCGGCCGCGCGCGGTGTCGGCGTCTTCAGGGCGGCCTTCACCTTCGCTTCCGTGTCCCGGTACGCGGCGGCGACTTCGTCCGGAGCACCGTAGGTGCTCGCGATGAGCTCGAGCACGTCGCTCTCGGATTTGTCCGGGTGCGCCGCGACCTCCGCGCGCAGATACTCCTCGGCGTCGTAGAGTGCGTCCTGGATCAGTGCGGGATCCTGTCCCTCGAGCGCCTGGCGCAGCTGCTTCAGGTACTCATCGATCGAGCGGGGAGCGTTCATGAGTCGGTTCCTTCGATGAAGCGATCGACAAAGCCGCGCGTCTGCCGCCAGATGTCACTCCACTGGCGCAGCATGGCGCGGCCGTCGTCGGTGATGCGGTAGTAGCGCCGCGGCGGCCCGGCGTAGGAGGGCACGACGCGGCTGGTGAGCAAGCCCCCGGCGGCGAGAGCACGCAGCACGGGGTAGACGGTGCCCTCCTTGAACAAGGCCTCGCCTTCGTTGGCCTTCTGCAGGCGCTTGGCGATCTCGTATCCATACAGATCCTCGGTGGTGCGCTCGAGCACGGCGAGCAGCACCAACGCCACGAGGCCCGCGTTGAGGTCTTTCTGGAACTTGCGTGGCTGGCTATCATCCATTGGCTAGTACTGTGAAGTGTATAATACTAGTCGTCAACTAGTATTGATGGATTCCGACTAGCATAGATCGACGGGCCCTGCCGGCACGCGGGCACCGGCTGTGGGGCGCGGGGCCGCGCGGGCACCGGAGCACGGCGGCACGGCGGTGCCGGCATGCGCAGGCGGGGCGCCCGGCACGGTGCTGCTAGACTTCGCGTCTTTTACGGGACCGGTGATGAGAAACTCGCTCCTGGAAGTCACCCCCGTCATCCCGGGGAGCCTGTCGCGCCTCCCTGAGCTGGCCGCCAACCTGTTCTTCAGCTGGCACCGTCCCACCCGGGCGTTGTTCGAGGACCTGGATCCGGAGCTGTGGAAGCAGACCAACGGCAATCCCCGTCTGGTGCTTCGCTGCGTCAACCAGGACACGCTCGAGCGCTGCGCACGCGACGAGCTGTACCTGGCTCGCTACCACCTCGCGCTCCAGACACTCGAAGCGTACCTGCAGGTCGGCGCGCCCGCCGGCGAGCAGCCGCTGGTCGCGTACTTCTGCGCCGAGTACGGTTTTCACGAGAGCTTCCCCATCTACTCCGGGGGCCTCGGCGTGCTCGCCGGGGACTACTGCAAGGCGGCGAGCGACGAGCGCGCCAACTTCGTGGCGGTGGGGCTTCTGTACGAGCAGGGGTATTTCACTCAGACCGTCGATAGCGACGGCGTGCAGCAGGCCGAATATCGCGAGCGCGACCCGCGCGATCTGCCGGTCGAACCGGTGCGCAACAGCGCGGGCGAGTGGCTCAAGGTGGCGGTGCGCATCACCGGGCGCGAGGTGATCGCGCGGCTGTGGAAGGCGCAGGTGGGCCGCGTTCCGGTCTATCTGCTCGACACCAATTGCGCGGAGAACATCCCCTCCGATCGCGACATCACCCATCGCCTGTACGGCGGGGACGAGTCGACCAGGGTGCGCCAGGAGATGATCCTCGGCATCGGCGGCTTGCGCGCGCTGCGCACGCTCGGCGTGCAGCCCGGGGTGTGGCACCTGAATGAAGGGCACGCGGCGTTTTTGATCCTCGAGCTGCTGCGCGAGCACCTGGCGCAGGGCCTGCCGTTCAACGCCGCGCTCGAAGCGGTGGCGGCGGACTGCGTGTTCACCACGCATACCCCGGTGGCGGCCGGCCACGACGCCTTCGGCCTCGAGCTGATCGTCGCGCACTTCGGAGATTTCGTGCGCGAGCTGGGGGTGCCGGTGGAGCGCGTCCTCGAGCTGGCGCGTTCCCCTGCCACCCCGGGCCTTTTCAACATGACGCGCCTGGCACTGAGCGGCACGCGCCACGTCAACGGCGTGAGCCGCATCCACGGCGCGGTCTCGGCGCGTCTGTGCGCGGACCAGTGGCCGGAGGTTCGTCCCGAGGACAACCCGGTCGGCTTCGTGACCAACGGCGTGCACGTGCCGACCTTCCTGCACCAGACCTGGATGGACTTCTTCGACCGCGAGCTGGGAGGGGAATGGCGCGAGCGGCTGCGCGACCCGGATTTCTGGAGCGCGCTCGAGCGCGTGCCGGACGAGCGCTACTGGGTGACGGCGCAGGAGGTCAAGGCGCGCATGCTGGCGAGCGTGCGCGAGCGGCTGCAGCGCGAGTACGAGCGCAAGGGCCTCAGTCCCGCGCAGCTGCGCCACGTGACGCGCTTCCTCGATCCGCAGCGTCCCGGCGTGCTCACGCTCGGGTTCGCGCGGCGCTTCGCTACCTACAAGCGCGCGACGCTGCTGCTGCGCGACCGCGCGCGTCTCGCGCGGCTGGTCAGCAATCCCGAGCGCCCCGTGCTGCTGCTGTTCGCCGGCAAGGCGCACCCCGCGGATGAGCCCGGCAAGTACGTGCTGCGCGAGATCCGCCAGCTCATGATGAGCCAGGAGTTCATGGGACGCATCATCTTCCTGGAAGACTACGACCTGCAGCTCGCGCGCAGCCTGGTCTCGGGCGTCGACGTGTGGCTCAACAACCCGATCGCCCCGCTCGAGGCGAGCGGCACCTCCGGCATCAAGGCGGCCATCAACGGCCGCCTCAACCTGAGCATTCTCGATGGCTGGTGGGCGGAGGGTTGGATGCAGGACAACGGCTGGGGCATACCGCCGGCGAACGTGCAGGATCCGGAGAGGCGCGATGCGCTCGAGGCGGAGTTGATACTCGGCACGCTCGAAGAGGAGGTCCTGCCGCTGTACTACGCGCGCGACGACAGCGGCTACCCCGGCGCGTGGGTGAAGCGCAGCAAGCGCGCCATGATGACCGTGATTCCCGCTTTCAACATGCGCCGCGTGCTGTTCGACTACACCCAGGGGCTGTACCAGCCGGCGGTGGCGCAGTACCGGCGCCTCGCCGCCAACGCCTTCAGCGGCGCGCGCACGCTCGCGGACTGGAAGACGCGCGCGCGGCAGGCCTGGTCGAAGGTGAGC
>VBNP01000096.1 GCA_005877965.1 Gammaproteobacteria bacterium
TGACCGGCACGATCGAGCTGCCCGCGGGGGTGGAGATGGTGATGCCCGGGGACAACATCAAGATGACGATCGAGCTGATCAGCCCGATCGCCATGGAGGATGGGCTGCGTTTCGCGATCCGCGAGGGCGGTAAGACCGTCGGCGCCGGCGTCGTGACCAAGATCCTGAAGTAGGACACCATGGCCAATCAGAACATCCGTATCCGCCTGAAGGCGTTCGACCATCGCCTGATCGACAGCTCGGCGCGCGAGATCGTCGAGACGGCCCGGCGCACCGGCGCGACCGTCAAGGGACCGGTACCGCTGCCGACCAAGATGGAGCGCTTCACGGTGCTCGTCTCCCCGCACGCCGACAAGGACGCGCGCGATCAGTTCGAGCTGCGCACACACAAGCGCCTCATGGACATCATGAACCCCACCGACAAGACGGTGGACGCCCTCATGAAGCTCGAGCTTCCGGCGGGCGTGGACGTGCAGATCAAGCTGAATTAGTTCATTGGCGGAAATGGCCTGCGGCCATTTCCGCAGGCCGTCCCGGTAGTTGATAGAAGGTAGCGGCGCGCCTATACTGCGCGCCCTTTTGGCCCCCGGGACTCCCCGCGGGGCGGTCGCGTAAGCGGCATCGGGCGAGGTTGGGGCCGGCCCTTCGGGGCATAAGCTCCAAGACCACTCGAGATCGGCGCAGCCTCAACGGCTTGAAGCGCAGAATCTCCTGTTGTGTCAATGGCTTAACCCGGCGCCAGCGTGCCTCGGGCTTGCCGCCCCGGGGGCCGTGAGAGGACAAGAGATGGCTATCGGACTCGTCGGCCGCAAGGCCGGCATGACACGCGTGTTCACCGACGCCGGCGAGACAGTGCCGGTGACGGTGATCGAGGTATTGCCGAACCGCGTCACTCAGGTCAAGGCACAGGCCAAGGACGGGTACCGCGCCGTGCAGGTCACCTACGGCACGCGCCGTCCGCAGCTGTATTCCAAGGCCGTGACGGGCCACTACGCGCGCGCGAATGTCGCTCCGGGCAGGGCGCTGGTGGAATTCCGCCTCACCGAGGCCGACAAGACCGAACTGAAAGCCGGGGCCGAGATCAAGGCGGACCTCTTCAAGGAAGGCGAAGCGGTCGACGTGACCGGCACGACCATCGGCAAGGGCTTTGCCGGCACCATGAAGCGTCACAACTTCGCCGGAGGCATGGCTTCGCACGGCAACTCGCTGTCGCATCGCGCGCCGGGCTCCATCGGCCAGCGCCAGACGCCGGGCCGGGTGTTCAAGGGCCGTCGCATGTCCGGTCACATGGGTGTCGTGCGCCGTACCACCGAGAACCTGCGCGTGGTGCAGGTCGATCTGGCGAGAAATCTGCTCCTGATCCGTGGCGCCGTGCCCGGCGCGGAGGGCGGACAGGTGATCGTGCGCCCGTCGCTGAAGGCTGCGCGCCGCGCGACCCGCAAGACCGTGACGCCGACCAAGGCGGGCGCCGCGCCGTCGAAGGACCCGGCCAAGGCGGGAAAGAAGTAAGCCATGAAACTGAAGTTGGTCAGTGGCTCGGGCGCACTGCAGGTGTCGGAAGCCGCCTTCGGGACTAAGTTCAACGAGGCGCTGGTTCACCAGGTGATGACCGCGTATCGCGCCGCGGGCCGCTCCGGTACCAAGGCACAGAAGTCACGCGCCGAAGTGCGCGGCGGCGGCCGCAAGCCCTACGCCCAGAAGGGCACGGGCCAGGCGCGCGCCGGCTCCAACCGCTCGCCCATCTGGGTCGGCGGCGGCAAGACCTTCGCGGCCAAGCCGCGCGACTTCACCCAGAAGGTGAATCGCAAGATGTACCGCGGCGCCATCCGCTCGATGCTCTCGGAGCTGGCGCGCACCGAACGCCTCCTGGTCACCGAGGGCATCCAGCTTACGGCGCCGAAGACCCGGCTGCTCGCGCAACAGCTCAAGGCCTGGGAACTGCCCTCGGTGCTGATCGTGGTCGAGGCGAGCGATGAGAAGCTCATCCTCGCCGCGCGCAACCTGCCGCACGTCGAGGTGATCGAGGTCCCGGCGCTCAATCCGTTATCGCTCGCGGCCTACGACAAGGTGCTGATGACGGTGGGCGCGGTGAAGCTGATCGAGGAGCGCCTGCAATGAACCGCGAGCAGCTGATGAGCGTTCTGATCGCCCCGCACGTCACCGAGAAGACCTCGCTCGCGATGCAGAATCACAACCAGTACACCTTCCGTGTGCGCCGCGATGCGACCAAGACCGACATCCGCAAGGCGGTCGAGCTCATGTTCGAAGTCAAGGTGGCCGGTGTGCAGGTCGTCAACGAGACCGGCAAGACGCGCCGCTTCGGCAAGCGCGCAGGCCGCACCCAGGACTGGAAGAAGGCCTACGTGAGCCTGATCAAGGGGCAGTCCATCGACTACGAAGCCCGCGCCAAGGCCTGACAGGACTCACCCATGGCCCTCATCAAGTACAAGCCCAGGACGCCCGGCACGCGCGCGGTGGTGAAGATCGACCGCTCGCACCTGCACAAGGGCGGACCGCACCTGCCGTTGACCGCGGCGCAGAGCAAGACCGGCGCACGCAACCACTTCGGCCGCATCACCACGCGCCACGTCGGCGGTGGCTCGCGGCAGAAGTACCGTCTCATCGACTTCAAGCGCGACAAGGACGGCATCCCCGGGGTGGTGGAGCGCGTGGAGTACGATCCGAACCGCACCAGCCACATCGCGCTGATCCGGTACGCCGACGGCGAGCGGCGCTACATCCTCGCGCCCAAGGGCGTGAAGAGCGGCGATGAAGTGCGCTCCGGCGCCGACGCCCCGATCAAGTCGGGCAACGCCATGTCCCTGCGGCACATCCCGGTCGGCTCGATCATCCACAACGTCGAGATGAAGCCCGGTCGCGGCGGGCAGCTGGCGCGCAGCGCCGGCAGTTCCGTGTCCTTCAGTGCGCGCGAGGGCATCTATGCGTATCTGCGGCTGAAGTCCGGCAAGACCCGCAAGGTGCACGTCGACTGCCGCGCCACCATCGGTGAGGTAGGGAACGATGAGCACAACCTGCGCAGCTACGGCAAGGCCGGCGCCAAGCGCTGGCGCGGCGTGCGCCCGACGGTGCGGGGACTGGCCATGAACCCGGTCGATCACCCGCACGGTGGCGGCGAGGGCAAGTCCGGCCAGGGCAACCCGCACCCGGTGTCGCCGTGGGGCTGGAACACCAAGGGACTGAAGACCCGTCACAACAAGCGCACGGACAACATGATCGTCCAGCGCCGCCAGAACCGCATCCGCTGACCAACACATGAGAGTCACATGCCACGTTCGCTGAAGAAGGGCCCGTTCGTCGATCTGCACCTCGCCAGAAAGGTGCAGGTAGCTTCCGCCCGGAACGATCGCAAGCCGATCAAGACCTGGTCGCGCCGCTCCACGGTGGTGCCCGAGATGGTGGGTCTGACCATCGCCGTGCATAACGGCCGCCAGCACGTTCCGGTGCTGGTCACGGAGAACATGGTGGGGCACAAGCTGGGCGAGTTCGCCCCGACGCGCACCTTCAAGGCGCACTCGGGCGACCGCAAGGTGGAGGCTGCCGCCGCCTCCACCTGAGGGGCCGCAGAACACGATGCAAGTGACCTCCAAACTGCGCTACGCGCGCATCTCCCCGCAGAAGTGCCGGCTGGTCGCCGAGGTGGTGCGCGGCAAGCCGGTCGGCAATGCGATCGCAACGCTGCGCTACCTGCCGAAGAAAGGCGCGCAGCTGGTGCGCAAGGTACTCGAGTCCGCGGTTGCCAACGCCGAGCACAATCACGGCGCCGACATCGACGAGCTGAAGGTGGCGCTCATCCACGTGGATGCGGCCCCGCAGCTCAAGCGGTTTGCCGCCCGCGCCAAGGGGCGTGGGACGCGCATCATCAAGCGCAACAGTCACATCACCGTCGGCGTCAGCGACGGCAAGAAGGATTAGCGTATGGGTCAGAAGGTCAATCCGATAGGGATACGCCTCGGGATCACCCGCGACTGGACCAGCCGCTGGTATGCCGGCAAGCGGCAGTTCCCGCTGCACGTGCACACTGACTTCCGGGTGCGCGAGTTCCTCAAGCGCAGGCTCGCCGAAGCCTCCGTGAGCCGCATCCTCATCGAACGCGCCGCCAAGAAGGTCAACATCACCATCCAGACCGCGCGTCCCGGCATCGTCATCGGCAAGAAGGGCGAGGACATCGAGAAGCTGCGCCAGGAGACCGCGGCGCTGCTCGGCATGCCGATGAATGACGTGCGCCTGAACATCGCCGAGATCAGAAAGCCCGAGCTCGATGCGCAACTGGTCGGCGACAGCATCGCGCAGCAGATCGAGAAGCGCGTGATGTTCCGCCGCGCCATGAAGCGCGCGGTCATGAGCACCATGCGCAGCGGCGCGCTGGGCGTGAAGGTGCGCGTCTCGGGGCGCCTCAACGGTTCGGAAATCGCCCGCACCGAGTGGTACCGCGAAGGACGCATTCCGCTGCACACCTTCCGCGCCGACATCGATTACGGTCTGTCGGAAGCGCACACCACCTACGGCGTCATCGGCGTCAAGGTGTGGATATTCAAGGGCGAGGTGTTCGATAAGAGCGAGCTCGCGCAGCAGGCGGGCGAAGCCGAGGCCGCCCCGGCGCCGGGCACGTCGCCGGCCGCCGCACCGGCGCAGCCGGTAACGCCGCCCACGCAGCCGCTAACGCCGCCGGTGCCGCCCGAAGCTCCGGTATCGGCCTGACCTGATGGCTTGAGAAAATGCTTCAGCCCAAACGCACCAAGTTTCGCAAGCAGTTCAAGGGCCGCAACCCGGGGCTGGCACAGCGCGGCAGCAACGTGTCCTTCGGCGAGTTCGGCCTGAAGGCGACCAGCCGCGCGCGCATGACTGCGCGCGAGATCGAGGCGGCGCGCCGCGCCATGGCGCGCTACGTGAAGCGCGGCGGGCAGATCTGGATCCGCGTGTTTCCGGACGTCCCGATCAGCAAGAAGCCGCTCGAGGTCCGCATGGGCAGCGGCAAGGGCAACGTCGAGTACTACGTGGCCCGCGTGCAGCCCGGCAAGGTGTTGTTCGAGATGGAGGGCGTGGACGAGGTGACGGCCCGCGAAGCGTTCCGGCTCGCAGGCTCGAAGCTGTCGGTGTCCACCTCGTTCGTGAAACGGCAGGTTCGATAGATGGACGCCAAGGAGCTGCGCAGCAAATCGCCGGCCGAGCTCGCCGATGAGCTCGTGAAGCTGCGCAGGGAGCAGTTTGCCCTGCGTATGCAGCGCGCCACCGGGCAGGCGCCCAAGCCCGACCAGTTCGGCAAAGTGCGGCGCAACATCGCGCGCCTGAAGACCGTGCTGCGCGAGACGCAGGCGGCGAGCCGCGGAGGCAACCAGAAATGAGCGCACAAGAGACCCAGGTGCAGGAAACCCAGGCGCAGGATCCCGGGTCGCAGCAGCGCAGGGCGCCGGAAGCGAAGGGCGCACGCACGCTGACCGGTCGCGTGGTGAGCGACAAGATGCACAAGACGATCGCCGTCGAGATCGAGCGGCTGGTGAAGCATCCGACCTACGGCAAGTACATCCGCCGTACCACGAAGCTCCTGGCGCACGACGAGAACGGCACCTCGAAGGAAGGCGACGTGGTGACCATCACCCCGTGCCGCCCCATGTCGCGGCGCAAGTCGTGGCGGCTGCTCGAGGTCGTGGAGAAGGCCGCGCGGCGCTGACCGCGTCCGCGCCGAGGCTGAAAGCAGGTTTGAATCATGATCCAGTTGCGCACCATGCTGAATGCCGCTGACAACAGCGGCGCGCGCACTCTGATGTGCATCAAGGTGCTGGGCGGCACGCGCCGTCGTTACGCCAACGTGGGCGATGTCATCAAAGTGAGCGTCAAGGACGCCATCCCGCGCGGCAAGGTCAAGAAAGGCGAGGTGTATGACGCGGTGGTGGTGCGTACCACGCGCGGCGTGCGCCGTGCGGACGGCTCGCTGATCCGTTTCGACGGCAACGCGGCGGTGCTGCTCACCAACAAGCTCGAGCCGATCGGCACCCGCATCTTCGGCCCGGTGACCCGCGAGCTGCGCAACCAGCAGTTCATGAAGATCATCTCCCTGGCACCGGAAGTACTGTAATGAGGAAGATCCGCAAGGGCGATCAGGTGGTGGTGCTGTCCGGCCGTAACAAGGGCCGGCGCGGCGCGGTGATCCAGGTGCTCGCCGACGGGCGCGTGGTGGTGGAGAGCGTGAACATGGTGAAGAAGCACCAGAAGCCCAACCCGCAGGCCGGCAAGCAGGGCGGCATCATCGAGAAGGAGATGCCGCTGCCGGTGTCGAAGGTTGCCATCTGGAACCCGGGTGCCAAGAAGGGCGATCGCATCGGGATCAAGACGCTCGGCGACGGCAAGCGCGTGCGCTTCTTCAAGTCGAACGGAGAGATGCTCGATGTCTGAGGTCGTTGCAGGCAAAGAAGGCGAAAAACAACGGGGCAAGCACAAGCCGGCCGATAAGCAGGCGGACACGGGCGCCGGCAAGCAGCCTGACGCGAAGGCCGAGCGCGCGGCTCCCCAGCGGCCATCCGGCCCGGCGCGGCTGCACCAGTACTACCGCGAGCAGGTCGTTCCCCGCCTGCGCGCGGATCTGAAGATCGACAACGTCATGCAGGTGCCGCGCATCAGCAAGATCACGGTAAACATGGGCGTGGGCGAGGCGGTCGCCGACAAGAAGGTGATGGATGCGGCGCTCGCCGATCTCACCAAGATCACCGGGCAGAAGCCGCTGATCACCAAGTCGCGCAAGGCGATCGCGTCGTTCAAGATCCGGGCCGGGTTGGCCGTAGGCGCCAAGGTGACGCTGCGCGGGACTCGCATGTACGAGTTCCTCGACCGCCTCATCAACATCGCGATGCCACGCATCCGCGACTTCCGCGGCGTGTCGCCGCGCGCCTTCGACGGCCAGGGCAACTACACCCTGGGCGTGAAGGAGCAGATCATTTTCCCCGAAATCCAGTACGACCAGGTCGATCAGATCCGGGGCATGGACATCACCATCACTACGACGGCAAGAGATGACCGTCACGGCCGAGCGTTGCTCGAGGCATTCAACTTCCCGTTCCGGAAGTAACAGGAACCCAAAAAGTCTATGGCGAAGACGAGCATGGTCGAGCGCGAGAAGCGTCGCGCCGGGATCGTGAAAAAATACGCGCTGAAGCGCGCCAAGCTCAAGGAGCTGATCCGCAGCCCCAAGAGCTCGCCCGAGCAGCGCGTGGCGGCGCAGGCGCAGCTGCAGGCGCAACCGCGCGATGCGAGTGCGTCGCGGCAGCGCAAGCGTTGCGGCATTACCGGCCGCTCGCGCGGCGTGTACCGCAAGTTCGGCCTCTCGAGGGTGAAGATCCGCGAGGTCGCCAGCCGTGGTGAGATTCCCGGTCTCGCCAAGGCGAGCTGGTGAGGGGCGCCGCATGAGCATGACCGACCCCATTGCCGATCTGTTGACGCGCATCCGCAACGGCCAGACCGCGGGCAAGAGCGAAGTGCAGCTCGCGTCCTCGCGCCTGAAGACCGCCATCGTCAAGGTGCTGAAGGACGAGGGCTACATAGCCGACTTCCGCCTCGATGCCGACAGCGGCAAGCCGCGGCTCACGATCGGCCTGAAGTACTTCGAAGGCCGGCCCGTCATCGACCGCCTGGAGCGTGTCAGCCGCCCCGGACTGCGGATCTACCGCGGCAAGGATCAGCTGCCGAAGGTCCTGGGCGGCATGGGCACGGTGATCGTCTCCACGCCCAAGGGTGTGATGACCGACAAGCAGGCGCGCTCGATCGGACAGGGCGGTGAGGTCCTGTGCATCGTCGCCTGACGGCAGCGCCCTCACTTAAGAACAGCCATCATGTCGAGAATCGCCAAAGCTCCGGTCGACTTGCCTGCGGGTGTGACCGCGACTATCGCCGCGGACGCGGTGACCATCAAGGGCGCCAAGGGTTCGCTGAGCCTGTCGCTCAGCAGCGGGGTGTCGGTGGTGCAGACCGAAAAGAAGCTGCAGATCAAGTTCTCGGAAGCGGGACTGACGCGCATGCGCGCCGGCGCCACGCGCGCGCACCTGGCCAACATGGTGCGCGGCGTCACGCGCGGCTACGAGAAGAAGCTCGAGCTGGTGGGCGTGGGCTTTCGCGCCCAGCTGCAGGGCAAGAACCTGAACCTGACACTCGGCTTCTCGCATCCGGTGAACGTGGCGATCCCGGAAGGGATCAGCATCGAGACTCCGACCCAGACCGAGATCGTGGTGAAGGGCATCGATCGGCAGAAAGTCGGCCAGGTGGCCGCCGAGATCCGCGGCATTCGTCCGCCCGAGCCCTACAAGGGCAAGGGCGTGCGCTACGCCAATGAGCAGATCACCCTCAAGGAGGGCAAGAAGAAGTGATCATCACCAAGAAACAGCGCCGGCTGCGACGCGCCCTCAAGGCGCGCGCGCACATCCGCGCTCTGGCGATCGCGCGCCTCACCGTGCACCGCACGCCGCGGCACATTTACGCGCAGGTTACCGACCCGGTGGGCGCGAAGGTGATCGCCGTGGCCTCCACGCTGCAGGAAGCGGTGCGCCAGGGCCTGAAGAGCACCGGCAACGTCGAGGCTGCCAAGGCGGTGGGACGTGCGATCGCCACGCGCGCCAAGGCTGCGGGGGTGAGCAAGGTCGCGTTCGACCGCTCCGGCTTCCAGTTCCACGGGCGCGTGAAGGCGCTCGCGGATGCGGCCCGCGAAGCGGGTCTCGAGTTCTAGGCAGGTAACACACACATGGCGAGACCAGAAAAGGGCCAGTCGGCGGACGAGTTTGTAGAGAAACTCGTGGCCGTCAATCGCACCGCCAAGGTCGTCAAGGGCGGCCGGCAGTTCGGCTTCACCGCGCTCACCGTGGTGGGCGACGGTACCGGCCGCGTGGGCTATGGCTTCGGCAAGGCGCGCGAGGTGCCGGTGGCGATTTCCAAGGCGATGACCGCCGCGCGCAAGAACCTCATCAACGTCGCGCTGCGAAACGATTCGCTGCATTACGCGGTCACCGGAACGCATGGAGCCACACGCGTGTACATGCAGCCCGCCTCCGACGGTACCGGCGTCATCGCCGGCGGCGGCATGCGCGCGGTGCTCGAGTGCGCCGGCGTGCGCAACGTGCTCGCCAAGAGCTACGGCTCGCGCAACCCGATCAACGTGGTGCGCGCCACCATGAACGCGCTGGCGAAAATACGCTCGCCCGAGGAGATCGCGGCGAAGCGCGGCAAGAGTCTCGAAGAGATCACGGGCTGACGGCGATGGCGGACAAACAACTGAAAGTGACCCTGGTGAGGAGCCTGCACGGGCAGCTGAAGAACATCGCGGCCTCCGCGCGCGGCCTGGGGTTGCGCCGCATTCACCAGAGCGTATCCGTGGCGGTCACGCGTGAGAACCGCGGCATGATTGCCGCCGCCGTGCACCTGCTACGCGTCGAGAAAGGCGCGTAAACGTATGCGACTCAACACACTCAGCCCCGCTCCCGGAAGCAAGCGCCGCGGTAAGCGCGTGGGGCGCGGCGCCTCCGCCGGCCAGGGCAAGACCTGCGGCCGCGGCACCAAGGGCCAGCGCGCGCGCAAGGGCGGCTACCACAAGGTCGGTTTCGAGGGCGGCCAGATGCCCCTGCAGCGGCGCATGCCGAAAGTCGGCTTCCGCTCGGCCATGAAGAGAAGCCGCGCCGAGGTACGGCTCTCGGAGCTCGCCAAGGTCGAAGGCGCGCTGGTGGATCTCGAGGCGCTGCTGAAGGCGGGTGTCGTGCCGCGGGGCACCGAGCGCGCCAAGGTGGTGCTCTCGGGTGCGCTTGCCAGGGCGGTGACGCTCAAGGGCGTGGCGGTGACCAAGGGCGCGCGCGCGGCGATCGAAGCCGCCGGCGGCAAGATCGAGGCCTGAAGAGCTACCCATCAGGACAGGCATGGCGAACACCAGCATCAGCAATCCGGCCGCCGCGTTCAGCGAAGCTGCCCGTTTCGGGGAGATTCGCAGCCGTTTCTTTTTCCTCATCGGCGCGCTGGTGGTCTACCGCATCGGCACCTTCATTCCCGTGCCGGGCGTGAATCCGGCGGAAGTGGCGCGCTTCTTCGGCGACCGCTCCAACACCATCCTCGGGATCGTCAACATGTTCTCGGGCGGCGCGCTGTCGCGCCTGTCGATCTTCGCCATGGGCGTCATGCCGTACATTTCCGCCTCCATCATCATCCAGATGATGTCGATGGTGGTGCCGACGCTC
>VBNP01000097.1 GCA_005877965.1 Gammaproteobacteria bacterium
CAGCGGCAGCAGGTCATGCGTGTTGCGTCCCGCCACCCCGGTCCAGCACAGGTGATCCGAGATCCACGCGGGCTCCAGGCGTGCGGCAAGCGCCTTCACCTGCCGCAGGTACTCGCGATCCAGCGGCGCGGTGCTGCCGATCGACATCGACACACCATGCATCGCCAGCGGGTAGCGCTCGCGGATGCGGGTCAGGTAATGCAGCGGCTTGCCGCCCGGCACCAGGTAGTTTTCGGTGAGTACCTCGAACCAGTCGACCGGGGGGCGATCGGCGAGGATCGCCTCGTAGTGATCGACCCGCAGGCCAAGACCGAACCCGAGCGCGGGGAGCTTCAGCATGGGCAGTCAAAGGGTGGGCCGGGCGGTCAGCACGCCCGGCCCACCACCACTTACTTCGCCTTGGCTTTCGCCGCGTCGCACTCCGCCTTGGTCATTTCCAGATACCCCTTGCCCTTGCAGGAGTTCTGGCCCTTGCAGGCGTTGTTGGCGCTCTTGCACGCGGAGTGTCCCTTGCAGGAGTTGACACCCTCGCACTTCACCTTCCCCTCGTCGGCGCGGGCAGTGCTCGCCGCCACGGCCGAGAACATCACCGCGGCAGCCGCGGCCAGGGCAACACTGGACAGGATTCTGGAATTCATTAAGCAATCTCCTTAAGAGGACATGGGCGGCGCCGATTGTAGCGCCGGTGCCGCAGCATAGTCGCGCGTGTGTAAGTGCTTCCCCGCAAACGCAATTCCACCCCCTGCGGCCGCGGGCTGCGCGGCCGGGCAGTAGACCGGGGAATGTCCAGCTGGATTGCACCGTGAAGGTCACGGCGCGCCCTTCACACGCGGCCCTCGCTGCGGTGACCGCAGCCGATCCGCGCACGCCGGGATCCATTACAATTCCCGAAGCCCGCGCCTGCCTGCCGCCGGTGCGCTCCCCTCACCACACCCGACAGTGACGCACAAATGACCGACGCCTGCGGTGACGCCATCCTCGTGCGTGGCGCGCGCCAGAACAACCTGAAGAGCCTCGATCTCGACCTTCCGCTCAATGAGCTGATCGTCGTCACCGGCGTGTCGGGTTCGGGCAAGTCGTCGCTGGTGTTCGACACCTTGTACGCGGAAGGCCAGCGCCGTTACGTCGAGACCTTCTCCCCCTACGCCCGGCAGTTCCTCGACCGCATGGACAAGCCGCAGGTCGAGTCGATCTCGGGAATTCCGCCCGCTATCGCCATCGACCAGACCAACCCGGTGCGCACCTCGCGCTCGACCGTCGGCACGATGACCGAGCTCAACGATCACCTGAAGCTCCTGTTCGCGCGCGCCGCGGCGCTGTTTTGCCGGCGCTGCGGCCAGCTCGTGCGGCGCGACACGCCGGACAGCATGTACGCCGACCTGCAAGCGCGCGCGCAGCGCGCCGGTGATCCGCGACTGCTCGTGAGCTTTCCGGTGCCGGTGCCGGCGAATTTCACCCTCGAGGAGGTCCGCGAGTTGCTGGCAAGACAAGGCTATACGCGCTTCCTCGAGGGCGCCGCTCCCGCGCCGGCAGCCGCAGCGGCGGCGACGCCGGCGGTCACACCCGCGCGGCGTGCCGGCAATCGCAGCCGCGGCGCGCACAGCCTCCCTGTCACCACGCTGGAAGTGGTGCAGGACCGGCTGCGGGCCGGCAGCGCCGAGCGCGGCCGGGTGCTCGAGTCGCTCGAGGCGGCGCTGCGCGTCGGCCGCGGACGCGTCAACGTGCAGGTGGTGGGTGAGGGCGATCCGCCGCAGCCTCTGGACACCTGGCGCTACTCGAGCGAGCTGCACTGCGCGCACTGCGACCTGGCGTACCACACGCCCACCCCCAGTGAGTTCTCGTTCAACTCCCCGCTCGGCGCGTGCGAGACCTGCCGTGGCTTCGGGCGCACCATCGGCATCGACTATGGGCTCGTCATCCCCGACGAGACCCGCTCGCTGCGCGGCGGCGCGATCAAGCCCTGGCAGACCAAGTCCTACAGCGAATGCCAGCAGGACCTGGAGAAATTCGCGAAGCAGCGCGGCATCCCGCTCGACACGCCGTGGCGCGAGCTTGCCGCCGAGGCACGCCGCTGGGTGATCGAAGGCGAAGGCGCCTGGACGAAGAAGGTCTGGTACGGGGTGAAACGCTTCTTCGCCTGGCTGGAGACCCGCGCCTACAAGATGCACGTGCGGGTGCTGCTGTCGCGCTATCGCGCCTACACGCCCTGTAGCGCCTGCGACGGGGCGCGCCTGAAGAGCGAAGCTCTGCTGTGGCGCATCGGCAATCGCGAGCTCGCCGACGCGGCACTCGGCCCTGCCGGGCGCTTTCGCCCCCGGGAAGTGCAGTGGAGCGCGGAGGCCGCCGCAGGGCTGCCGGGGCTGTCGATCCATGACCTGATGCTGCTGCCGATCGAGCGCGGCTGCGAGTTCTTCGGCCGGCTCACGCTGCCGCGGCCGCTCGATGAGGCCACGGAGCTGCTGCTTGCGGAGATCCGCGGACGCTTCCGCTACCTGGTGGACGTGGGGCTGGGCTACCTCACGCTCGATCGCCAGTCGCGCACGCTCTCGGGCGGGGAGGTGCAGCGGATCAATCTCACCACCGCGCTCGGCACCTCGCTCGTCAACACGCTGTTCGTGCTCGATGAGCCCTCCATCGGCCTGCACGCGCGCGACATGCGGCGCGTCATCGGCGTCATGAAGCGGCTGCGCGACGCCGGCAATTCGCTGCTCGTGGTCGAGCACGATCCGCAGATCATGCTGGAGGCCGACCGCATCCTGGACCTGGGGCCGGGGGCCGGCGAGCGCGGCGGCGAGATTGTCTTCTATGGCAGTCCGGGCGAGATCGGCCGCAGCGCCGCCTCGCTCACCGGCCAGTACCTCGGCGGCCGCAGGACGGTCGCTCCGGTGAGCGAGCCGGCAGCGGACGGCGCACGCGCCGCGCATCCGCGGGCGGCCGAGACCCACGGCGGGGGCGTCGTGGCCGTGGCCCGCTCCAACCGCTGGCTCGAGCTGCGGGGCGCGGCCGAGCACAACCTGAAAAACCTCGACGTGCGCATTCCGCTCAAGCGCCTGGTGTGCGTCACGGGCGTGTCGGGATCGGGCAAGTCCACGCTGGTCGAGGAGGTGTTGTATCCCGCGCTTCTCAAGTATCGCGGCAAGCCGACCGAGGCACCCGGTGAGTTCGCAGGCCTGGCGGGCGCGGAGCTGATCGATGACGTCGTGATGGTCGACCAGAATCCCATCGGCCGCACCACGCGCTCGAACCCGGCCAGTTATGTCGGCGCCTTCGATGCGATCCGGGCGCTGTTTGCCGCCGAGCCGGCGGCGCAGGAGCGCAAGTACGGCGCCGGAGCCTTCAGCTTCAACTCCGGCCACGGCCGCTGCCCGGCCTGCAACGGCAACGGCTTCGAGCATGTCGAGATGCAGTTTCTCTCCGACGTGTACCTGCGCTGCCCCGACTGCAACGGCCGCCGCTATCGCGATGAAGTCCTCGACATCCGCCGCGAAGGCGCCGACGGCCGCCGCTGCAGCATCGCGGACGTGCTGGATCTCACGGTGACCCAGGCGCGCGCGTTCTTCGCCGACGCCCCCGAGGTGGCCTCGCGCCTCACGCCGCTCGCCGACGTCGGCCTCGAGTACCTGAAGCTCGGCCAGCCGGTGCCCACGCTCTCGGGCGGCGAGGCGCAGAGGCTGAAGCTCGCCGGGCACCTGGCGCAGGCGGCTTCCGTGCTCTCGAGCACCACTCACCGCGGCAAGCTGTTTCTGTTCGACGAGCCGACCACCGGACTGCACTTCGAGGACGTGGCGACGCTGCTGAAGGCGTTCCGCAAACTGCTGCTCGCCGGCCACTCGCTGCTGGTGATCGAGCACAACCTGGATGTGATCCGCGCCGCCGACTGGATCATCGATCTCGGCCCCGAGGGGGGCGAGCGCGGCGGGGAGATCATCTGCGCCGGAACGGCCGCGCAGGTACGCGCGCACCCGCGCTCCTTTACCGGCCAGGCGCTGCGCGCCTACGAGGAGGCGCTGTCGGTGGCGGCGCAGGCCGCGGCCGCGCCCGCGGCGGTTGCCGAGCCGCGCGCGCATTACCACGGCGGTAACGGCCGCGACCGCCACGCGGTGGTCATTCACAAGGCACGCGAGCACAACCTCAAGAACATCGACGTCGAGATCCCGCGCGATCGCTTCACGGTGATCACCGGCGTGTCCGGCTCGGGCAAGTCGACTCTCGCCTTCGACATTCTCTTCAACGAGGGCCAGCGCCGCTACCTGGAATCGCTGAACGCCTATGCGCGCCAGTTCGTGCAGCCGGCGGCGCGCCCCGACGTGGACGCGATCTTCGGCATTCCGCCCACGGTCGCCATCGAGCAGCGCACCAGCCGCGGCGGGCGCAAGAGCACCGTGGCGACGCTCACCGAGATCTATCACTTCCTGCGGCTGCTGTACGTGAAGCTCGGCACGCAGTACTGCCCGGACTGCGACCTGCCGATCGAGCCGCAGAGCGCGGCCTCGATCGGCGCGCGCCTGTTACGCGATTACCGCGGCTCATCGCTCGCGCTGCTGGCGCCGCTCATCGTGGCGCGCAAGGGCTACTACACCGATCTGGCGAAGTGGGCGGCCAGGAAGGGCTTCAAGACACTGCGGGTCGATGGCGAGGCGCTGCCGACCGCGCCGTGGCCGCGCCTGTCGCGCTTTCGCGAACACACCATCGAGCTGCCGGTTGCGCAGATCGACGTCGGCGTTCGCACCGAGGCGGCGCTGCGCGCGGGTCTCGCCCGCGCGCTCGATTTCGGCAAGGGGCTGGTGCACGTGCTGGGGCCGCAGTCCCCCCGGGTGACGGTGTTCTCCACCAAGCGCGCCTGTCCGTCCTGCGGCAGGAGCTTCGCCGAGCTCGACCCGCGCCTGTTCTCGTTCAACTCCAGACATGGCTGGTGCGAGAGCTGTTACGGGACCGGCGTCGAGATGCCGGGCTTCGATGAGCGGCAAAGCGGCGAGGAACTGTGGTGGAACGAGTGGCACGCGCGCGAACCGCCGCCGTGCGGCTCATGCCACGGGCAGCGGCTGAACCCCACGGCGCTCAACGTGCGCTTCCGCGAGCGCTCGATCGCCGCGCTGGCGGGTGAGTCGGTGAGCGCCAGCGGGGAGTTCTTCGCCAGGCTCAGGCTCGGCGCGCGTGAGCGGCAGATCGCGCGCGACCTGCTCGCGGAAATCCGCGCGCGCCTCAAGTTTCTCGCGCGCGTCGGGCTCGGGTACCTGCAGCTCGATCGCAGCGCGCCCACCCTCTCGGGGGGCGAGGCGCAGCGCATCCGCCTCGCCGCGCAGCTGGGCTCGAACCTGCAGGGCGTGTGCTACGTGCTCGATGAGCCCACCATCGGGCTGCATCCGCGCGACAACCGGATCCTGCTCGCCTCGCTCGCCGAGCTCGCCGGACACCGCAACACGCTGGTGGTCGTGGAGCACGACGAGGAGACCATCCGCCGGGCGGATCACGTGCTGGACTTGGGTCCCCAGGCCGGCGTGCGCGGCGGCGAGCTCATCGGGGCGGGGACGGTGCAGGAGCTCACGCGTAACCCGCGTTCGACCACCGGGCGCTTCCTGCGCGAGCCGCTGCTGCATCCGGCGCGCCCGCACCGTGCGGTGAACGCCGCCACACCGCTGCTCACACTCGAGCGGGTGGCGCTGCACAACATCAGGGGGAGCGACGTGCGCATTCCGCTCGGGCGCCTGGTCGTGATCACCGGTGTGTCCGGTTCGGGCAAATCGACCGTGGCGCGCGATGTGTTGTATGCGAACCTGAAGCGGCTGCTGGGGGAGAACGCGCGGCGGGCGCGCGGGCGCAAGCGCGCCACCGGCGTCAAGCTCATCGGCTGCACGGCGGTGCGGGGGCTGGAGCTCCTCGATCGCGTGCTGGAAGTGGACCAGACGCCGATCGGCAAGACCCCGCGATCCTGCCCCGCGACCTACATCGGCTTCTGGGATGACATCCGGCGCATCTATGCCGGCACCACCGAGGCGCGCATGCGCGGCTACAGCGCCAGCCGCTTCTCATTCAATACCGCCGGCGGCCGCTGCGAAGCGTGCCAGGGCCAGGGCATGCAGACCGTCGAGATGAGCTTCCTGCCCGACGTCAAGGTGCTGTGCGACGTCTGTGGCGGGCGGCGCTTCAATTCCGAGACGCTCGCCGTGTCATGGCGGGAGGCCAGCATCGGGGATGTGCTGGCGATGAACGTCGACGATGCGGTCGGGTTTTTCTCGGCCCATGCGCGCGTGCATGCCGCCCTCAGGCTCCTGCAGGACGTGGGCCTCGGCTACCTGACGCTCGGGCAACCCAGCCCCACGCTCTCGGGCGGCGAAGCCCAGCGCATCAAGCTCGTCACCGAGCTCTCGAAGGTGCGCGACGACTTCGCCCATGGCCCCCGTCAGAGACCGAAGCACACGCTGTATGTGCTGGATGAGCCCACCGTGGGTCTGCACATGGCCGATGTGGAGAAGCTGCTGCACGTGCTGCACCGGCTGGTTGCCGCCGGCAACACCGCGGTCGTGGTCGAGCACAACCTCGACGTCATGGCCGAAGCGGACTGGATCCTCGACCTGGGGCCCGAGGCCGGTGATGGGGGCGGGCGCATCGTCGCCCAGGGTGCGCCGGCGCAGATCGCGCGCCGCAGGAAGCACTCCCACACCGGCCGGGTGCTCGAGGACTTCCTGCGCCAGCGCACCCGGCCGGCGGCGCCGTAACGCTAGGGCGCCGCAGCCCCGGGCTTCGGGCTCACGACTTCGATCGTGAGATGGGAGAGGCAGGAGAAGCCCTGGAGCGCAGAGCGGTAGAAATGGACGTCCCGCGCCTGGCGGGTCACGATCGAAACGATGGCGCCAAAATGCCCCGGGCCGAGCCGCCACAGGTGCAGATCCGCGACCCGGTCGCCATCCTCCTCCAGACGTCGCCGGATGCGCGCCGCGAGCGCCGTATCCGGGGTCATGTCGAGGAGGATGCAGCTCGTGTCCCGCACCAGGGCATAGGACCACGAGGCGATGACACAGCCGCCCACGATTCCCATCATGGGGTCCATCCACATCCAACCCAGGACGCGAGCCGCCGTCAGTCCGAGAATGGCCAGAACCGAGACGGCGGCGTCGGCGGCGACGTGGATGAACGCCGCCCGAAGATTGTGATCCCGGTGAGCGGCGTGGTCATGGGGCTCGTGGGCGTGAGCACGATCGCCGCCGCCCAGGAGCCGGGCGCTGGCGATGTTCACCAGCAGGCCCAGACACGCGATCGGTATCGCCTCGCGGAAGTCGATGTGAACCGGCGCCAGAAAGCGCCTGACGGCCTCGTAGCCGATCAGCAGCGCGATGAGCGCCAGCACGATGGCGCTGGTGAAACCGGCTAGATCACCCAGCTTGCCGGTGCCGAAGCTGAAGCGCGCGTCGCTGGCGTGCTTGCGGGCGAAGGTGTAGGCCAATGCCGCGATCAGCATCGCGATCGCGTGGGTCGACATGTGCAGGCCGTCCGCGACCAACGCGAGTGAGCCGAAGGCGATCCCACCGCCGATCTCCAGCACCATCATCGCGGAGCACAGCCCGATGACCGCCCACGCCCGGCGCTCGTTCCTCGCGTGCGCCGCGCCGAGAAAGACGTGGGAGTGCTCGTCCTGCAGCCGTGTGGCGGCGTCCGCGGTCACGTGGGCGGTCTCGCTTGAACTGTGCACGACGTCGATGAGTTCGTCGGTGGCCGCGGCGCGCGGCTCGCCGGCACACGGGCGGCGAGCCACGAGGTGCTCGCGGATGCGGGGTATGATATCAAACCCATGGCCCATGATCTGGTCTGCTGGAAATGCGGCGCATCGCTCGCCGAGTTGACCCTGCCGCTGCTACGGCTCGAGGAGTGCCCGCAGTGCCACGGGGAGCTGCACGTGTGCCGCATGTGCATCGAGTACGACACGCGCGTCGCCAAGCACTGCCGCGAGCCGACCGCGGAGGAAGTGAGCGACAAGACGCACGCGAACTTCTGTGACCACTTCAAGCCGCGCGCCGCGGCGTTCACGCCGCCGAACACCGCGGAGGTGGAGAAGGCGCGGACGGAACTGGAGAGATTGTTCGGCAAGCGTTGAGGTGCTCTCACGTCCCGTCGCCGGGAAACGGCGTCGTGCCGCACGCGGCGCCACTTCGAGCTGAACTCGCTGCACAATAAGCGCTGGCGTGCCCGAGAGCGGCACAACAGGGAGTCATCCATGGCCGGTCGATCGCCCCGCGGGCACTGTGTGCCCTTTTTCGTAGCGCTGCTCGGCTGCGCCGCGCTGCCCGCCCGGGCCGCGGGCCCCGCACCGGCCAGGGCCGTGGCCTCCAACGACCTGCACGCCTGGGACGCCGGCGACGACCCGGCGGCCCTCGCGGCGTGGGTGCACCAGCACCTGCGCCGCGCCGACGCCGATATCGCGCGCCTCCTGGCCGCGAAGGGCGCGCGCACCGTGGGCAATACCCTTCGTCGGTATGATGATGCGGCGAATGAGCTCATCCTCTCGGTCGCACAGTCGAGCGTTATGTACGGCGTGGGGGCGACGAAGGAGCTGCGCGACGAGGCGCAGGCGCTCACGCAGACCGCGAATGCCGCGTACACGGCGCTCAACCTCAACCAGGCGGTCTACCGGGCGCTCGCCACGGTGCCCTCGCCGGCGGACGCGCCCACCCGGCACTATCTCGAACACACCCTGCTCGAGTACCGCCTCGCCGGCGTGGACAAGGACGAGGCCACGCGGGCGCGGATCAAGGCGCTGCAGGACAAGATCACCGAGCTCGGCCTGGCGTTCGAGCGCGCGGTGCACGACGACGTGCGCACCACCGTGGCCGACAAGGGACAGCTCGACGGCCTGCCCCCGGACTACCTCGCCACGCACAGCGCCGATGCCGAGGGGCACGTCAAGATAACGACCGACCCGCCCGATGGCTGGCCGGCTCAGAGGTTCTCCAATAGCGCGGAGTTGCGCGGGAGGTTGTACCTCGCGGCCCAGCAGGTCGGCTACCCGGCGAACACCGAGACTCTGCGCGGGCTGCTCGCCCGGCGCGAGGAGCTGGCGAGCCTCCTGGGCTATCCCACCTGGGCAGACTTTGCCATGGCCGACCAGATGATCGGCTCGCCGGCGAAGCTGGCCGAATACCTCTCCAAGATCGATGCGGCCTCGCGCGAGCCGGGCGCGCGCGAGGATGCGGCGCTGCTGGCGTTCGCCCGGCAACGCGAGCCGTCGATGCCGAAGATCTCGGCCGCCGATGCGCGCTACTGGCAGGAGCAGTACCGGCGTGCCCGGTTCAGCTTCGACTCGCAGAGCGTGCGGCCCTACTTCCCCTACACTCAGGTGGAGCGCGGCGTGATCGCCACTGCCGCGACGCTGTTTCATGTCGACATCAAAGCGGTGGCGGGAGTGCACGCCTGGCATCCGTCGGTCACCACTTACGACGTCTTCGACGGCAAGGTGAGGCTCGGGCGCATCTACCTGGACATGCATCCGCGCGAAGGCAAGGACAAGTGGTTCTCCACCCAGCCGCTCACGTTCGGTATCCAAGGCCGCCAGCTCCCCGAGGGTGTGCTGGTGTGCAACTTCCCCGGCGGCATGCCCGGCGACCCGGGCCTCATGCAGTACGGCGACGTGGTGGTATTCCTGCACGAGTTCGGCCATCTCATGCATCACGTCATCGGCAGCCAGAACGCCTTCGTCGGCGAGGGCGGCTTCCTCGTGGAGGGCGATTTCATCGAGGCGCCCTCGCAGATGCTGGAAGAGTTCTTTCATGATTACGGCGTGCTCACCACATTCGCCCGCCATTACCAGACCGCAGAGGTGCTGCCGCGGGATCTGTTCACGCGCATGACCCGCGCCGACGCCTACGGGCGCGCGAGCGGCCAGCAGCGCCAGCTGATGTTCACGGCGGTGTCACTGGATTTCCATACGCTGGCGCCGGCGACGCTGGATTTCGACGCCGTCTACCGGCGCGACTTCGAGCGCTTCAACAGCAGCGCGTTCGTGCCGGGCGATCATTTCTGGGCGAGCTTCACGCACCTGAACGGCTACAGCTCGAACTATTACACCTACGTGCTCGACAAGGTGATCGCGCTGGACTTCTTCGCGCAGTTCGATCCGCAGGATCTGCTGCGCGGTCCGGCCGGCATGCGCTACCGGCAGGCGGTGCTGGCGCCCGGCTCCACCAGGCCCGCCGCGCAGCTGGTGCGCGACTTCCTCGGCCGCGAGCCCAGCCTGGACGCGTACCGGCGCTGGATGCTGGCCGAGTTCGAGGCGCAGGAGTCGCGTGAAGGCCGAATTCTTCTGCACCTCGACGCGCAAGTGACGCACGCCCGAGTCGTTGAGGGTCTCGCCGGTGCCGACGTCGATCGTGAGCTGACTCGCGCCGAGAATCTCGAGCGTCTCCTCGAGGGTGTGCGGGCCGCGCCGCTCGCGCGCACCCACCACCTTGCCGGCGCCGCGAGCGCGGCCCCTGGCAGGCGCCGCGCTCTGGCGCACGGAGCGGCCCCCCACCACCTTCGGCCTCGCTGAAGGCTGTGCCGCCGGCTTGTCTGCCGCTCGCGCCTTGCCCTCCAGCAGCGCCTCCACCGCGAGGTTCGCCGTGTCGTCCTCGATGAG
>VBNP01000270.1 GCA_005877965.1 Gammaproteobacteria bacterium
TCCGTCGCGGGCGTATCTAAAGGGTGCGCGCCAGCCACCACCTGAGTGTACCCGCCGTGAACGGCGTGAGTCGCGTGCGGCTATAGGCGTCGAGGATGCGGCGCAGGTACTCCGAGCGCGTCGGGTACGGGAGCACCAGCGAGCCGAGGCGCTTGAGGCCCAGCCCCCGGGTGAGCGCCAGCACCAGGGGCGAGAGCTGCTCGCCGGCGTCCCGGCCGACGATCGTGGCGCCCAGGATCCGGTCCGACCCGCGCGCGGTGAGCACTTCCGCAAAACCATCGGCGGCGTCGTCGGTCCGGCCGCGATCGAGCTCGCCGAATTCCACACGATAGCGATCGAAGGCGCGGCCGGCCGCCTTGAGCTCGCGGCTGGTGGCTCCCACGTGCGCGAGCTCCGGCCGGGTGTAGGTGCACCACGGAATCACCAGCGTATCGGCGCGCGCGCCCCCCGGGAACAGCGCGTTACGCACCGCGATGCGCGCCTGCGCATCGGCCGCATGCGTGAACTGCAGCGCCGCGCACACATCCCCGGCCGCGTAGATGTGCGGGTGGGAGGTCTGCAGGCGGGCATTGACGGCAATGCCGGCCTGGCTGTCGAAGCGCACGCCGGCCCGCTCCAGCGCGAGGCCCTCGACGTTGCGTGCGCGGCCGGCGGCGACCAGCACCTCATCGGCGGCGACCGCGGTGCCGTCCGCGAGCATCAGCACCCTGCCCGCGCTCGTGCGCGAGGCGCCCGTGACCCGCGCACCGAGGCGCAGGCTGACGCCGTCCCGCACCAGGGCCTCAGCCACCCGCTGCGCCGCCTCGGGTTCGTCCTGCGGCAGGATCTGTGGCCCTAGCTCGAGCAGCTCGACGTGCGTGCCGAGACGCGCGAAGGCCTGCGCGAGCTCGCACCCCACCGGACCCGCCCCCAGCACCGCCAGGCGCCGCGGCTGCCCGGTGAGATCGAACACGGTCTCGTTGGTCAGGGGCGCGATCTCCCCGAGTCCGGGGAGCGGCGGAATGTATGCGCGCGCCCCGGTGGCGATCACGGTGCGGCGCGTGCGCAGCCGCGCCTCTGCCACGCGGATCTCATGCGCGTTGCTGAAACTCGCCGGCCCGAGGAACACGTCGACTCCGGCGCCGCAGTAGCGCTCGACCGAGTCGTGCCGGGCGATGCTTGCGCGCACCGCGCGCACCCGCTGCATGGCGCGTGCGAACGTGAGGCCGCCGGCGGCGCCCGCCAGCAGCGTCTTCGAGGGCACACAACCGACGTTCAGGCAGTCACCGCCCATGGCATGGCGCTCCACCAGCGCGACCCGCGCGCCCAGACCCGCCGCGGCGATCGCCGTGACCAGCCCCGCGGGGCCGGCGCCGATCACGGTGAGGTGGTAGCGCGCCGCGGGCGTGGGATTGCGATAGCCCGGGGGGAACACCAGGCGGCGCCACAGCGCGTCATCCTCGCTCATGGGATCCTCGCTCATGGGGCGTCTCGTGTTCGAGCCGGCGGCGCGCGACACGCGTCACCAGCGCGGTGACTGCGACGGTGGCTGCCAGGCCGACAACCAGCAGGACGGTAGCGGATTTCCCGGTACGCACACGTCCCGAGAGAGCCTGCGCGAGGTTCGCGGCCGCGGATCCGGCGTACACGTACAGCACCGTGGCGGGCAGCATGCCGAGCCAGGAGGCGGCAATGTAGTCGCGCGGCCTTACCGCCGTGACACCGTAGGCGTAATTCAGCAGGTTGAAGGGGAACAGCGGCGACAGCCGTGTGAGCAGCACGATCCAGAAGCCGCGTTCACCGAGGGCGCCATCGAGCGCCCGGAACCGGGGCCACGCCGCGATGCGCTGCTGCGTCCACTTGCGGGCAAACGTGCGGCCGATGAAGAACGCGGCGCTGGCCCCGAGCAGGCTCCCTGCGGAGACCAGCGCCACCCCCCGCGCCAGTCCGAAGATCGCGCCGCCCGCGAGCGTGAGAATCAGGCCCGGGATCAGACATACCGTTGCCAGCACGTACAGCGCGATGAACACGAGCGCGGCCGGCTCGCGGTGCGAGGCGGCCCAGGTGAGCGCCGCGCCCAGCCACGGCTTCACCGGCAGGAACCACGCCGCCGCGAGCATCAGGAGAGCTGCGATCGCCCACACCACGCGCCCCTTCATGCGCTCACGCGATGTTCACCAGCAGCTCATGCAGCCGGCGGCGCGCCGGACGATCGTCGGCGGCGAGCGCGCATCGTGCCGCCGCGAGATCGGACACTTCGTCGACGTCGTACGAATCCGCCAGCCGCGTCACCGAACGGGCGTGGTCCCGGCAACACTCCTCCAGTGCCCGCTCGAGAGTCGGCTCGCTCCACGGCAGGGAAGAAAGGTCCGGCCATGGCAGCCGCGATCCCATGAGCGTCACGCCTCCGTCGCGGGCCGGAACCAGCACGACATCGGAAGCGTCGAGCGCAGTTTGCGCCGCGAGCAGATCGGACACGGTCAGCGAGGGGGCATCGCTGCCGATGAACAGGACGCGCTCGTGCCCGAGTGCGCGCACCGCGCAATCGACCGCGTTCAGACGCTCGCCGAGGTTGCCCGGGGGAGCAGGCCTCGTGCCCAGCTCGTCTCGGCCGCACTCTGCGGTGCAATGACGAGCCCGCCCGGCCACGCGAGTGCATCCTCCAGCGCGCACTCCAGCAGCGCCTGCGCGAGCGCCAGCGCCTGCACCGCCCCCAGCGCGCGCGCCAGTCTCTGCTTGCCCTCACCGAGGCGCGGGCGGCGACAGAACACGACCAGCACCGGGCCAGTTCTGACACCCATGGCGCCTGTGCCTTCAGCGCTCGACGATGGCCGTCACGCCCATCCCGCCGGCGGCGCAGACCGAGATCAGTCCGCGCTTCGCGCCGCTATCGCCCGCGAGGATCTTGGCGAGCGTGCCCAGAATGCGCGTGCCGGTGGCGGCGAACGGGTGCCCGATGGCCACGCTCCCGCCCTTTACGTTGAGCTTGGCCAAGTCGATGCTGCCGAGCGGCGCGGGCAATCCCAACACATCGCGGCAGTACTCCGCCGACTCCCACGCTTTCAGCGTGCACAGCACCTGCGCCGCGAACGCCTCGTGAATCTCGTAGTAATCGAAGTCCTGCAGCGTCAGGCCCGCATCGCGCAGCATCGCAGGCACCGCGTGGGTGGGCGCCATCAGCAACCCCTCCTTGCCGCCGGCGAAGTCGGCCGCCCACGCCTTGCCGTAGCGCAGGTAAGCGAGCACCGGGAGCTTGCGCCTGGCGGCCCACTCCGGGCTCGCCAGCAGCACCGCGCTCGCCCCATCGGTGAGCGGGGTGCTGTTGCCGGCGGTGAGTGTGCCGTCCTGGGCGAAGCTCGGCCGCAGCTTGGCGAGCTTCTCCGCGCTGCTGTCGGCGCGGATATTGTTGTCGCTCTTCAGTCCCAGGTACTCCACCACCAGGTCGTCGTAGAACCCGGCGCGCCAGGCGGCCGCGGCCTTCAGGTGGCTCTGCTGGGCCAGCTGATCCTGCTCGGCGCGCCCGATCCGCCAGCGCCTGGCCATGATCTCGGTGCTCTCTCCCATGGAAAGTCCCGTGCGCGGCTCGATCACCGCGGGCAGCACCGGCTTGAAGTGCCTGGGCCGCAGCCCGAGCCACGGCGACAGCCGCTGCCAGGCGTTGCGCCCGCGGTAGCTCGCGAGCAGCAGCTGCTGGTAGTC
>VBNP01000098.1 GCA_005877965.1 Gammaproteobacteria bacterium
GAGGCGCTGAAGTGGCTCATGGTGCACGCGGGGCTCATGGTCGGCGCGCTCATCTGTTTCATGGTGAGCCTCTCGTGGCGCACCGTCGCGCCGCCGCCGATGCCGGCGGTGGCGATGTCGCTGCTGGGTTCGGCGATCGTTGTCGCGGGTGGTTTCTGCGGGGGCACTCTGGTGTACCGGTTCGGAGTGGGCGTCTCATGGCGCGCAGACGCACCCCGATAGCGAACGAGCGGGCGGGCGGACCCGCGCCTTCCGCGCTGCTTCAGGCGCTCAAGCGCAGCGGTCCCCTGACCATCCGCGAGCTGGCGCAAAACCTCCGGATCACTTACGAGGCGGTGAGGCAGCAGATCGCCGAGCTGCGGCGCGCCGGGTGGGTGACCGGCGCAAGCGCTGCGGCATCGGCGGCAGCGGGAGCATCGGCGCCAGCGGGGGCACGCTTGAGCAAGCCCGGTCCCGCTTCGCGGCGCTACCGCGTGAGCGCCGCCGCCGAGCACCTCTTTCCCAAACACTACGACGCGCTGTCAGCCGAGCTCGTGCATCAGATCCTCGAGAGCTTCGGCGGCCAGGGGGTGGTCGAGGTCCTCGGCCGCATGACCGAGGCGCGCGTGCGGCGGTGGGCTCCGTTGCTGCAGTCGCTGAACGTGCAGCAGAAGCTGAAGGCGCTGTGCTCGCTCTATGAGGACAAGGATGCCTACATGGAGGTTGAGTGGCAGGACGGCGCGCCCGCGTTGATCGAGCGCAACTGTCCCTTCCTCAACGTGGCGCTGGCGCACCCGGCGATCTGCAGCGTTTCGATCAATGCCCTCGAGCGGCTCCTGGGATGCAGAGTGGTTCGCGAGCGGCGCTTCCAGGCGGGGCACGGCCGCTGCGTGTTCAGGGTGCGGCTCGATCAGCCGCGGCCGCAGAGCGAGACCTTTACGCTCGAGCCTTAGAGATTCGCAGGCGCGCCGCGCAGCCGGCCCACAGGCCGAGCGTTGCGGCGAGCGCCGAACCCACCAGCACCGCGAACTTCGCCGCGGCGAGCAGTGCCGGATCGTCAAAGGCGAGGTTCGCGATGAAAATCGACATGGTGAATCCGATGCCCCCGAGCAGGCCGAGCAGAACCATGTGACTCCAGCGCACCCCCTCAGGCAGGGCGCACAGCCCGAGGCGCACCGCGGCGATCGAGGCCAGCACGATACCGATCGGCTTGCCGAGCACGAGCCCTGACACGATCCCGGCGCTCACCGCCCAAGGCGCCGCCGCGCTCAGGTCCAGACCCTGCAGGCTCACGCCGGCATTCGCCAGCGCGAACAGCGGCATGACGCCAAACGCCACCCAGGGGTGCAGCATCGCCTCCACGCGGACGACCGGCGACTCGCGTCCGAATGCGCTGGTGGCGGGCGTCAGAAGGCCGAGCAGCACGCCGGCGAGCGTGGGATGCAGGCCGGCACGCAGCATTCCGAACCACAGCACCGCGCCCGGCAGCACATACGCGAGCGCACGTTGCACCCCCAGCCACTGCAGCAGCAGCACCCCGAGCACGCCCGCCGCGACCACCAGCAGCCCCGCGAGCGCGATGCCACCCGAGTAGACGAGCGCGATCACCACGATGGCCGCGATGTCGTCGATGATGGCGAGCGTCAGCAGCAGCAGGCGCAGTGCCGGCGGTACCTTCCTGCCGATGAGCGACAGGACACCGACCGCGAAGGCGATGTCGGTCGCCGTGGGTATGGCCCAGCCGCGACGCGCGGCGGGATCGGAGTTGACGAGCACGTAGAGCAGCGCGGGAATGACCACGCCGCCGGCCGCGGCAATGATGGGAAGAGT
>VBNP01000099.1 GCA_005877965.1 Gammaproteobacteria bacterium
CCGCCCGCCAGGGGCAATTCGCCCACGCGAGGGCGAGGCCGGCGGCTGCGAGCAGCACCACGGCGCTCATCGCCTCGACGCTGATGAAGCGCAGCCGCCAGAGCGCGGCGTGTGCAGGGGCGTGTGGAGACAATCCGAAGGACCTTCAGTTACTTAGCATCGGCCCAAAAAACCCGTCGATCGTGTCGATTCCTGCCGGGCCCGCTCGTCGTACACCCATGGCGCCACTGCAATTTAACCGATGAAGGAGTCAGTCATGCGAGTCATGGTGATCGTGAAGGCGAACAGGGAGTCGGAATCCGGCGCGCTGCCGAGCCGGGAGATTCTCACCGAGATGGGCAAGTTCAACGAGGAGCTGGTGAAGGCCGGCGTGATGCTCGCGGGCGAAGGGCTGCACTCGAGCGCGAAGGGCGTGCGGGTCAAGTTCGGCGGTGGCAAGAGCACCGTGACGGATGGCCCGTTCACGGAGACCAAGGAGCTGATCGCGGGCTTCTGGCTGTGGCAGGTGAAGTCCATCGAGGAGGCGGTCGAGTGGATCCGCCGCTCCCCGTTCCAGAAGGGCAACGAGGAGATCGAGATCCGCCGGGTGTTCGAGGCCGAGGACTTCGGCGCGAACCTGACGCCGGAACTGCGGGCGCAGGAGGCGCAGCAGCGCGAGCGCCTTGCCGCCAAGCACTGACGCCGACCCGACACTCCCGGCGCACCCGACTATTCACATCCTCGGAGCGAAGACCATGCAAACCAGCACCCACCTGCATTTCAACGGCAACTGCCGTGAGGCGTTCGACTTCTACGCCAGGACCTTCGGCGGCAAGATCGTGTTCTCGATGACCTACGGCGAATCGCCTGGCGCGGAGAAGACCTCGCCGGAATCGGGCAACAAGATCATCCACGCGCGGATCGATTTCGGAGGCCAGTGCCTCCTCGGCTGCGACACGCCGGCAGAGCACTACCACACGCCCGAGGGCTTCAACGTGATGGCGGCGGTCGAGCAGCCCGCCGAGGCGGAGCGGATCTTCGCGACGCTGGCGGACGGCGGCCAGGTCACCATGGCGGTCCAGGAGACCTTCTGGGCCCATCGCTTCGGCATGGTCACCGACCGCTTCGGGACTCCCTGGATGGTCAACTGCGCGAAGCCCCTGGGCGCCGTGACCGCTGCGGCTCGCAAGAGCGCGTGAGGATCTTGGCTTGCGCCGCCCGGGCGACGATGGTGTCATCCGTGGCCATGACGGCCGCGGATGCCCATCGCACCATCGACGCCCTCTGGCGGATCGAGTCCGCGCGCCTCATCGCGGGGCTCGCGCGCCTGGTGCGCGACGTGGGCCTGGCGGAGGAGCTGGCGCAGGACGCCCTCGTCACGGCGCTCGAGCAGTGGCCGCGCTCAGGGATCCCCGACAATCCCGGCGCCTGGCTCATGGCCACCGCCAAGCACCGTGCCATCGATCATCTGCGGCGCGAGCGCATGCTCGCGCGCAAGCATGAGGCGCTCGGTCACGAGCTTGAGATGGAACAGCAGTTGAACGGCGGCAAGCTCGAGGCGGGCGCGGACGACGAGATCGGCGACGATCTGCTGCGGCTCATGTTCGTCGCCTGCCATCCGCTGCTGTCCACCGAGGCGCGCACCGCGCTCACGCTGCGCCTCTTGGCGGGACTGACCACCGGGGAGATCGCGCGCGCCTTCCTGGTCCCCGAGCCCACCATCGCGCAGCGCATCGTGCGGGCCAAGCGCACGCTCAGCGACGCGCACGTGCCGTTCGAGATCCCGCGGCGCAGCGAGCTCGCCGGGCGGCTGTCCTCGGTGCTCGAAGTCATCTACCTGGTGTTCAACGAGGGCTATTCCGCGACTGCGGGCGAGGACTGGATGCGCCCGGGGCTGTGCGAAGAGGCCCTGCGGATCGGTCGCATCCTCGCCGAGCTCGCGCCGCGGGAGCCGGAAGTCCACGGACTCGTGGCGCTGATGGAGATCCAGGCGTCGCGCATCCGCGCGCGCACGGGTGCGAACGGAGAGCCGGTGCTGCTGATGGAGCAGAACCGCGCACTGTGGGACCGGCTGCTCATTCACCGGGGATTGCTGGCGCTGGCGCGCGGCGAGGCGCTCGGTGAGACGCGCGGACCGTACCTGCTGCAGGCGGCGATCGCCGCCTGTCATGCGCGCTCCGCGACCGCGGCGGACACGGACTGGGTGTACATCACCGCGCTCTACGATGAGCTGGCGCGCCTCACGCCCTCGCCGGTGGTGGAGTTGAACCGCGCGGTCGCCGTGGCCATGGCCTACGGGCCGGCGGCGGGCCTCGAGCTCGCCGACCGGCTCGCGGCGCAAGGCTCGCTCGAGTCCTATCACCTGCTGCCGAGCGTGCGCGGGGACCTGCTGGCGAAGCTCGGTCGTTACGAGGAGGCACGCGGCGAGTTCGAGCGCGCGGCGACGCTGACGCACAACACGCGCGAGAGTCGCCTGCTGCTGGATCGTGCCGCGGCCTGCCGGCGCGGGCGAACCTGAACCCTTTAATATCGGAGAGATCATGCCGTACATGCTGTTGATCGTGGAACCGCAGGGGCAGCGGCGGCTGCGCTCACCCGAGGAGGGTCGTGCGGTCTACGAGCAGATGCTCGAGTACACCGCGGGCCTCAAGGCGCGCGGTGTGCTCCTGGAGAGCAACTCGCTGCGGGCCGAAACGGTGCGGCTCAACATGCGCGCCGGCAGGCGCAGCGTGACCGATGGACCGTTCACCGAATCCAAAGAGCTGATCGGCGGTTTCTTCCTGCTCGACTGCGCGACCCGCGAGCAGGCGCTCACCTTCGCCGCGGAGTGTCCGGCCGCGCAATGGGCCACCATCGAGGTGCGCGAGCTCGGTCCCTGTTACGACTGACGCGCCGGCGTCATGGCCCGCGGCACCGCCGCCTTGGAGCGGCGCGCATCAGTTGAGCGCGGGGCTCGCCGGCGCGGGCGCCTCGCAGGCGCGCAGTTTGCGCGTCAGATATTCGCGCTCGGCGCCGTTCACCGGGCACTCGAGCGCGCGCCTGAGCGAGTCGCCGGCGTGCGCAGCGCGCCCGAGTTTCTGCAGCAGATCCCCGCGCGCGGCGTGGTACAGGGCGTAGTGCGTCAGCCGCTCGGTGCCGGCGAGCGCATCGAGTTGCGTAAGTCCGGCGGCGGGACCGTGGGCATACGCGCAGGCGATGGCGGCGTTCAGTTGCACCACCGCCGTCGGCTTGAGCTCGAGGAGCGTGCCGTAATAGCGTGACAGCGCCGCCCAGTCGGTGTCTTCGAAGCGGCGCGCCCCGGCATGCACCGAGGCGATACCGGCCTCGAGATGCAGCGGCGTGAGCGCGGTGGATGACATCGCACCGCGCAGATGCGCGAACCCCTGTGCAATCAACCCCTGATCCCAGCGCGAGCGGTCCTGGTCGGCCAGCAGCACCAGGTCGCCGCGCTCACCGGTGCGCGCCGCCGCGCGCGCATGATGGAAGCACATGAGCGCGGCGAGCGCGTGCGTCTCGCCCGTGGCGGTGGCCGCGTGTCGGGTGAGGAGCGTGGCGAGCCGCAGCGCCTCCAGGCACAGCTCCTGGGCCATGAGCGGCTCGCCTGCGGCGGCCGTGTAACCGCCGTTGAACAGCAGATAGATCGCGTTCAGGAGCCCGGGCAGGCGCTCGCCCAGCCGCGCGCCTTCCGGAATCTCGAACGACAGCCCGAGTTCCCTGATTCTGCGCTTGGCGCGCACCAGCCGCTGGGTCACGGCCTCGGGGGTCGAGAGAAAACTGCGCGCGATCTCGCGCGCATTGAAGCCGCACACGGTCTGCAGCGTCAGCATGGCCTGCTCTTCGGGCGAGAGCGCCGGGTGGCACGCCACGAACATGAGCGCCAGGGTGTCGTCGGGCTTGCCGGTCTCGTCGGGGTTGGAGAAACCGAGCCGCCAGGCGGCCGCTTCGTTCCGGGTGTCGAGGGAATCGAGCTTCATGTCGCGCTTGAGGCGATCGAGGGCCTTGTTCCGTGCCGCGATCGCCAGCCACGCCGCCGGACGTTGCGGAGTGCCCTCGAGAGGCCACTGCGCCAGCGCGGCGCTGAAGGCGTCCTGCACCGCGTCCTCGATCAGATCCAGTCGCGCCGGCCCGAGCAGACGCACCAGCCATGCGCAGATGCTGCCGGCCTCGTGCCGGAACAGCGTGGCGAGCTCGTGGTCTGCTGCGGGCATGCGCCTTTACAGCTCCTGCACCTGGCGCACTTCGATGTAGCTGCCGTACTTCAGATGCGGGCAGCTCTCGGCGATGCGGCAGGCCTCGGCGTAGTCGCCGGCCGAGATGACGAAGAAACCGCCGACGATCTCCTTGCTCTCGGCATACGGTCCGTCGGTCGTGCACAGCCGGCCGCTCTGGGTGCGCAGGATCCTGCCGGCGTCGTCGGTGAGCTTGTTGCCCCCCTTGAGTTGGCCCCGTTCGCGCAGGCGATCCGCCCACTCCATGTATTCCCGCGTCATGCGCGTGAACTCCTGAGGGTTCGAGGCGCTCTGACGGGGCCGGTCCGCCGGACCGTGAAGCAGCATCATGAAACTCGGCATGGGAGACTCCTTGAATCTGATTGCGGCGGTTCTGGCCCACGCCACCCGCCTGTCCCAATGTCGATTCAGGCGGCGCCCGACCGACATCGGCGCGCCTGATCCTTCACATCTGCGGCGCCCACGCGGTGCACCACCCGGCGGCCTTCACCTGCTTGCCGGCGAACAGTTGGCACGGCCCCTGCGCGGAACCCGCAGGCCCGAGGTACAGGCCGCAGTTGGCGCAATTGCTTCCTGGAGTCGCACCTTTCGCCTGGCGCGCGTCCTCGAGGTATTTCACCGCCTGCGCTTCGGGCGCCTCGACCGCCAGCAGGGGCGCATCCGCTGCCAACGCTGCGCGCGCTCTGCCCGCCGCCACCGGAGCGAGCGATACCGCGAGCGCGAGCCTGAGCAGCCGCCGGCGGGAGAGCGGGGGTGGGTTCATCCAAAGCAGTCCTGCGCAGAAGATAACGGGCTCACCGGGCTGCCCTCTTGGGAAGGCGCGACGTTAAAGTTGGATTGCGGGCGCCCGCGAGGAGAGTAGCAGAAGGCGGCCCCGTGGGGACTGCGCGCCTGGGCGAGATCAGTTTCGGAGTGCCGGCCGCAGCCCAGGGGAGGTTTGTGCGCAGCAACAAGCGTTCACGCCGACCGCCGGCGGGCGCCCGCGCGCGGCGGGACTCAGCCCGAGGCCTGAGCGAAGGTCTCCATCAAGAGCCCGGTGCCGCCGCGCGAGACGTGCGCGACCACGGCCGTGCGCCGGTGCAGCTTGGTGATGGCGCCGAGATTGATGGCGAAGGACAGCACCACCTGCTGCCCCTTGCGCAGCCCCAGGTTCGACGTTTCGATGAACACGCCGGTCGCGCTCAGGTTGACCGCCTTGCAGAGCTTGCGGCGCCCGCCCGGAACGGTGATGTAGACGACGGTTCGCGCCCTGTGTCTGGTGTGCAGTCTGCGTTCCACTGCTGACCCTCGAAGATTCTCTTGTTGTAGTTTCGGCCCCGGCATTATGCCTTCCCCGGAGCGGTTTGCCTCAAGCACTGAACTTATTTCGCGACAACTTGGCCTGCGCCGCGAGCATCACATAAGCCAGGCAGCGCCGCCAGGGCGAGGCTGGCGCTGCCCTCATCCGCGCAGAAAGGCGCCGATTTCGCGCCCGAAGGTGTCGAGGTCGACCAGAAAGGCGTCGTGCCCCTCGATGCAGGGGAGCGGGGCAAAGCGCGTGGCGACGCCTGCGGCCGCGAGCGAGCTCGCGACGGCCTGCTGCTCGGTCAGCGAGAACAGCAGGTCCGACTGCACGCCGATCACGAGGGCACTGCTCAGCGCGGCGCGGCGGAACACGCTCACCGCCTCGCCGTGCACGCCGAGGTCGAAGCGGTCCATGGAGCGCGAGATGTACAGGTAGCAGTTGGCGTCGAAGGCGCTGACGAAGCGCTGCGCCAGCGCTTCCAGGTACCCCTGGACCGCGAACTCGGACGCGAACGGATCGCCGCTTTTCATGTCGTCGCGGATCGGCGCGCGCCCGAAGCGCTGCTGCCATTCCGCGGCCGAGCGGTAAGTCACGGTACCAAGCTTGCGCGCCAGGCGCTGGCCCGTGAGCGGCGGGCGCTCGGCGCTGTAGTCGCCGCCCGCCCAGTCCGGATCATGGGTGATCGCTTCGCGCTGGATCGAGCGCAGCGCGATCGCGAAGGGCGCCGCCGCGGCGGTCCCCGAGATACACACCAACCGCCGCGCGGCGCCGGGAAACTGCGCGGCGTACGCGAGCACGACCATGCCCCCGAGCGAGGGGCCCATGACGGTGTCGAGGCGCTCGATGCCGAGCGAGCGCACGGTCTCGAAACCCGCGCGCGCGATGTCCTCGACCGAGAGATCCGGAAACTTGAGCCGATAGGGCTTGCCGGTGGCCGGATCGATCGAAGCCGGCCCGGACGATCCGAAGCAGCTGCCGAGGGAGTTGACGCAGATGACGAAGAAGCGCTCGGTATCGATGGCCAGTCGCGGCCCCACCATTCCCTGCCACCACCCATCGCTCGGATCGGCGGGGGAGGAGGCGGCGTGAGCCGGAGGCGAGAGGCCGGTGAACAGCAGCAGCGCATTGTCGCGCGCCGCATTCAGCGCGCCCCAGGTCTCATAGGCGATGCGCGCGCCGTGCAGCATCCCCCCGCGCCACATGGGAAAAGGGTCGGGCAACGATGCGTACTGGCGCGCATCCATGGCATCGGCACCTGCGGCGGACCTGGATGGCCCGACCGATGCGCTAGGGCTCCGGATCGCCGCCTTCGGCGATCCCTTCGAACAGGACCGTGGACAGGTAGCGCTCGGCGGTGTCCGGGAGCATGGCGAGAATCACCGCCCCGTGGGGCGCCTCGCCGGCGACCTTGAGGGCGGCGGCAAACGTCGCGCCCGAGGAAATGCCGCAGAAAATGCCTTCGCTGCGGGCGAGGGCGCGCGCGCTTTCCACCGCCTCCGTGTCCGTCACCGTCACGATCCGGTGCGGCACTTCGCGCTTCAGGACCGCTGGCACGAAGTCCGGCGTCCAGCCCTGGATCTTGTGCGGCGTGAAGGGCTTCCCCGACAGCAGCGCCGCACCCGCCGGCTCCGAGGCGACGATCTGTACCTCCGGCCGCGCGAGGCGCACCATCTCGCCCGCCCCGGTCAGCGTGCCTCCGGTGCCCCAGCCGGTGACGAAGTAATCGAGCCGCCTGCCGGCGAAGTCCTGCAGGATCTCGGGGCCCGTGGTGTTGCGGTGGTAGGCCGGGTTGGCCTCGTTTTCGAACTGCCGCGCGAGGAACCAGCCATGTTTCTTGGCAAGCTCCGCGGCCTTGCGCACCATGCCGCTGCCGCGCTCGGCGGCGGGCGTGAGAATCACCTTCGCGCCCATCAGGCGCATGATCTTGCGGCGCTCGACCGAGAAGCTCTCGGCCATGGTGGCGACGAAGGGATAACCCTTGGCCGCGCACACCATGGCGAGCGCGATGCCGGTGTTGCCTGAGGTGGCCTCGACCACCGTCTGGCCGGGCTTGAGCGCGCCGCTCCGTTCGGCGTCCTCGATGATGGCGATCGCGAGGCGATCCTTGACGGATGCGAGCGGATTGAAGAACTCGCACTTCACGTACATGGTGACGTGCCGGGGTGCGAGGCGTTGGATTCCGACGATCGGAGTCTTGCCGATCGTGCCGAGTATGTTGTCGTAGATCATGAAGTCCTTCTACGCTCCCTGTGATTGCGCCCACAAGGATCGCCGGGGTATCTGCTCAAGCTCGACGGTTATGATCGCATGATCAGGTTGCAGAAGCTGCTGGCGGCGGCGGGCCTGGGGTCGCGCCGCACCATCGAGGAGTGGATCCGCGCCGGCCGCGTGAGCGTCGGCGGCCGGGTCGCCCGCCTCGGAGATCGCGCCGCGAGCGCCGATGAGGTGCGCCTCGATGGGGTGAAGCTCGACCTGCAGTGCGCTGAGCCCGCCTCCCCGGAGCTACTCCTTTATTACAAGCGGCTCGGCGAGGTGACCACCCGCAGCGATCCGCAGCGCCGGCCGACCGTGTTCGGGCGGTTGCCGCCACCGCGCAGCGGACGCTGGATTGCCGTCGGACGCCTCGACGTGAACACCGCAGGGCTGCTGCTGCTGACGACGGACGGGGCCCTCGCCCACCGCCTCATGCACCCCTCGAGCGAAGTGGAGCGCGAGTACCGGGTGTGTCTGCGCGGCCGGCCAGGGCCGCAGGTCTTGCGACAGCTCCTCTCGGGCGTGCAGCTGGAGGACGGCCCGGCGCGCTTCGATCGGATCAGCGCTGAAGGCCCGGACGACGAGGGTGCGCAGGGCCGCCCTGCCTTCCGGGTCGTGCTGCACGAGGGGCGCAACCGCGAGGTGCGCCGGCTGTGGAGCGCGGTGGGTTTCGAGGTGAGCCGCCTGCTGCGCATCCGCTACGGCCCGGTCGAATTGCCGCGCGACCTGCGCCCCGGCGAGGCACGCCGCGCCGATCCCGCCCTCATCGCGGGCCTGGAACGCGCGCTCCGCGCCACCGGGCAGCCCCGGCCGCCGTCCAGGCCCCGGGACAGGTCCGCCGGGCGCGGTGCCCGCGTTGAGGGCCGGCGGCAGGGGGGTCCCGCTCGCCGCAGCCGGGCCGAGGGGCTTGCCGGCGGCCGCCCCCCAAGCAAATAACGGGCCAGGACGCATTGACACTCTGGCACCCCGAAATCAAAATACGCGGCTCGTTTTTGTGGAGGGGTACCCAAGCGGCCAACGGGAGCAGACTGTAAATCTGCCGGCTTACGCCTTCGAAGGTTCGAATCCTTCCCCCTCCACCACTTCGGGGATGGACGCGGGCCTGTGAGGTTCGGCCGGCAGATTGGGCGTTCATCAGCGCGGGTGTAGTTCAATGGTAGAACCTCAGCCTTCCAAGCTGATGACGTGGGTTCGATCCCCATCACCCGCTCCAGCCTGGTTCCGCTTTTTCGGGATCTGAAGCCGACGTTGAGCCCATGTAGCTCAGTTGGTAGAGCACGTCCTTGGTAAGGACGAGGTCACCGGTTCAATCCCGGTCGTGGGCTCCAGTCGACCGGGCAACTGGTGTCGAGTTGAGAGGTGTCGGGAATTTCGGCGCCGCGCTTCAGGCGCGTTGAGCCTTTTCGAGGGAACTTCCATGTCCAAAGAGAAATTCGAGCGTAACAAGCCGCACGTGAACGTGGGGACGATTGGTCACGTGGACCATGGGAAGACGACGTTGACGGCGGCGCTGACGAAGGTGATGGCCGAGACCTACGGGGGG
>VBNP01000100.1 GCA_005877965.1 Gammaproteobacteria bacterium
CTGGGCGATCTCGATATTGCTCGGGAAGGAGGTGGATGCGGCCGCGGGCGTGTCGGGCATGATGCGTGCTGTGGCGGTGGTACCGGCCGGTCATGCTACCAGAGGCCCGCACCGGCGCGTTTGCCTTGGGTACAATCCGTCGCGATGCTGTGGCTGAAAGCCTTCCACGTGGTGTTCGTGGTCACCTGGTTCGCGGGGCTGTTCTACCTGCCGCGGCTGTTTGTCTACCACGTGGCGACGAGCGAGCGGGAAGGGCTGGCGCGCTTCGTGGTGATGGAGCGGCGGCTGTTTTTCATCATGACCCTGGGCGCGCTGCTCGCGGTGCTGTGCGGCGCCGCCATGCTCGTCGGCGCGCCCGCGTACCTGGCCCTGGGCTGGATGCGTGCGAAGCTGCTGCTGGTCGCGGCGCTGGTCGGCTACCACGGCCGGTGTTACCAACTGATGCTGGGGCTGCGCGCGGGCGCGAACCGCCACTCGCAGCGCTGGTACCGCCTGTTCAACGAGTTACCGGGGCTGCTGCTGGTCGCGATCGTGGTACTGGCGGTGGTCAAGCCGTGATCGCGCGTGCCTACCAGATGCGCACCCGATCTTCCGGCTTGATATAGAGCTTGTCGCCCGGCTGTATGTTGAACGCCGCGTACCACGCGTCGATGTTCGGCAGCGGTCCGTTGACGCGGAAGTTGTCGGGGCTGTGCACGTCGGACATCACCTGCTCGCGCAGCGCGCCCTCGCGGTACTTGCTGCGCCACACCTGCGCGTAGGCGAGGAAGAAGCGCTGATCGCCCGTGAGCCCATCGATCACGGGTGCCGGCTGGCCCTTGAGTGAGATCAGGTAGGCCTCGTGCGCCATATTGAGACCGCCCAGGTCGCCGATATTCTCGCCGATGGTGTTGGCGCCGTTGACCTTCAGTCCCGGCAGCGCCTCGAATGCGGAGAACTCCTTGATGAGGCGCGCGGTGCGCGCCCCGAACACCTCGGCATCCCGTGCCATCCACCAGTCCTGCATGGAGCCGTCGGGGCCGAATTTGCGTCCCTGGTCATCGAAGCCGTGGCCGATCTCGTGTCCGATCACCGCGCCGATGGCGCCATAGTTCACGGCGCTGTCGGCGTCGGGGTCGAAGAACGGCGGCTGCAGGATCGCAGCCGGGAACACGATCTCGTTGTTGGAGGGGTTGTAGTAGGCGTTGATCTCCTGAGGCGTCATCTGCCACTCGGCGCGGTCGACCGGTTTGTCGAGGCGCGCGACCTGATAGTTCCAGTCCCACTCGGCCGCGCGGCGCACGTTGCCGATGAGATCGTCGCGGCGGATCACCAGCGCCGAGTAGTCCTTCCATCTGTCGGGGTAACCGATCTTGGGCGTGAACATCGCGAGCTTCTCGTGGGCCCGCGACTTGGTCTGCGGTGTCATCCAGTCCAGGGCGTCGATGCGCTCGCCGAGCGCGGCGCGCAGGTCCGCCACCAGCTGCTGCATCTTCGCTTTCGACTCGGGCGGGAAATACTGCGCCACGTACAGCCTCCCGACCGACTCACCGAGTGCCCCGTCGACCGCATCCACGGCGCGCTTCCAGCGCTCGCGCTGCTGCGGCTGTCCGCGCATCGTCTGGCCGTAGAACGCAAAGTGCGCCTCGTCAAAGCGCCTGGGCAGGTACTGCGCGTGGCTGCTCAGATAGTGGAACGTCAGAAAGGCCTTGAGCGTCGTCACCGGAGTGCGGTTGAAGAGCTCGGCGAGATCATGGATGGCGCTGTACTCGGCGAGTACCAGCTCCTGGCGGGCGCCGAGTTGCTGGGCCTCGAGGAACACCTGCCAGGGGAATGCGGGCGCAAAGCCGAGCAGCTGCTGCTTGCTGCGCGGGTTGTAGATCGCCTCCACATCGCGGCGCTTCTCGATCGGCCACTGGGCCTTAGCCACCGCGGTCTCGAACGCCATGATGTCGCGCGCCTGGGCGGCGGCATCGCTCGCGCCGCCGAGGGTGAGCACTTGCGCGATGTAGGCAAGGTACTTGCCGCGCAGCGCCTTGAGCTGCGGATCGTCCTTGAGATAGTAGTCGCGGTCGGGAAGGCCGAGCGTCGATTGGCTGATGAAGACACTATAGCGGTCGGGGTTCTTGAAGTCGGCCGGCAGCTGCAGGTCGAACAGCGAAGCGAATCCCGGCTCCCCGAACAGGTGCGCGAGTTCCTGGCGCGTGCTGGCCGCGGCGATGCGCTGCAGATCGGCCTGCACGGGTGCGAGGCCGTTGGCCTCGATCGCGGCTTCGTCCATGAAGGCCGCGTAGAAGTCGCCGATCTGCTGCTCGCGAGTGCCGCCGGCGGGGTGCGCGGCGGCCGCCCGCTCGATGATGGCGCGGACGCGCTGCTTGGAGAGCTCATCGAGCTTGTCGAACGGACCGAAGCTCGAGTGGTCGGCGGGAATGGTGAACGTGTCATACCACGCGCCGTTTGCATAGGCGAAGAAGTCATCGCCGGGCTTTACGCTGTGGTTCCCCGCGCTCAGGTCCAGGCCGAAATCGCCGATGACGGCCTTTACGGGTGCGGCGGGCGCAGCGGCCCTTGGGGCGGCGCGGTCGGGTGTGACGGGCACCGATTTCTCCTCGACGGGTTTTGAAGCGCAGCCGGCGACCAGGGCAAGCGCTGCCATCCACGACAGTAATCTCATAGGCCTTGATACCTCGAAGCTACGCGCGAGCCGTGCATCATACGGCAGTGCCGCCCCGCCCGGAGGCCGGCGGCGGGAATGTTGCCGCGTGCGCTCGAAGCGTCACTCGCTTCGTCGGCGCAGGCACTCGGCTCGTCGCGCGTCAGGGTTGCTCGCCCCAGTAGCGCACCAGGTCGCGCCACTCGCCGCGTGCGGGCGGCGCGGGCGGTGCGCTCTCGGTGCCGAGGTACAGGAAGCCGACGATGGCGTCGGTGGACCCAAAGCCGAGCGCCTGCTTCACCGTCTCGTCATACGCAGGCCCGCCGGTCTTCCACATGGCGTTGAAGCCGAGGGCAAACGCCGCCAGCATCATGGCGTGCGCGGCCGCGCCCGCGGACAGCGTCTGCTCGATCACCGGAATCTTCACCGCCGGGTTGCAGTGCGCGGCCACCACGACGATCAGCGGCGCGCGCAACGCCTTGAGCCGCTCGCGCTGCAACGCTTGTGCGCCGAGTTGCGGCTGGGCGCGCCGCGCGTGATCGGCGAACAGCTCGCCCAGGCGCTCGCGGGCGCCGCCGCGCACCACGACGAAGCGCCAGGGACGCAGCCGCCCGTGGTCGGGGGCGCGCACCGCACTGGAAAAAATGAGCTGCAGCGCGCCCTCGTCCGGCGCCGGCTCGGTCAGCTCCCGGGCGGAGTGCCGCTTGAGAAGGGCGTCGATGGCCTGCATCGGCGTATTGTCGCAGACTCGCGCCATGCTGACGCTGTCGGAAGCCTGCGAGCGCAACAAGGGACCGATCCTGGAGGTTCTCAGAACCGAGTTCGCCGCCAGCCGCAGCGTTCTCGAGGTCGGCAGCGGCACCGGCCAGCATGCGGTGCACTTCGCCGCGCACCTGCCGCATCTCACCTGGCAGCCGAGCGACCTCGGCGAACAGCTGGCGCCGCTCGCCGAGCGTATCCGGCTGGAGGGTACGTCCAATCTGCGAGCGCCCATCGCACTCGATACGCGCGATGAGCCCTGGCGGGTGGCCTCCGTGGACGCGGTGTTCAGCGCCAACACACTGCACATCGTGGCCTGGAGCACGGTGCGGGAGTTCTTTCGTGGCGTGGGTGACTGCCTCACGGCGCCGGGCGTGTTGTGCGTGTACGGACCCTTTCGCTTCCGCGGGCAGTATACGAGTGACAGCAATGCGGAATTCGATCGCTGGCTCAGGGCCCGCGACCCCGACAGCGGCATCCGGGATTTCGAGGCGCTCGAGGCGCTCGCGCGGGCGCGGGGCCTGGTGTTCAGCGCCGACCACGCCCTGCCGGCCAACAATCGCACGCTGGTGTGGCGCCGGCCGCCGGCCGGCGCTTAGCGTACAGTGCACCCATGGACCCGGACACGTTGCGCGAGATCCGCGAAGCCATCCGCACCATTCCCGACTATCCGAAGCCGGGCGTCGCGTTCCGTGACATCACCACACTGCTGGGGAATGCGCGCGTGTTTCGTGCCGTCGTGGACCAGCTGGTACAGCCGTGGCTCGGGGCGCAAATCGATCGCGTCGCAGGGATCGAGGCGCGCGGATTCATTCTCGGCGGCGCGATCGCGCATCAACTGTCGGCGGGCTTCGTCCCCATCCGCAAGAAAGGCAAGCTCCCGCATGCTACGGTGCGTGTCGCCTACTCTCTCGAGTACGGGCTCGATGAAATGGAGATGCATCGCGACGCCGTCGGTCCCGCGGAACGCATCATTCTCGTGGACGATCTGATCGCAACCGGTGGCACCGCCGAGGCTGCCGTGAAGCTGCTGCGCTCCCTCGGCGCCCAGATCCTCGCCGCCTGCTTCATCATCGACCTGCCCGAGCTCGGCGGCTCGGCGCGCCTTGCGGCCCTGCAGGTGCCGGTGCGGACGCTTGTTGCCTTTCAGGGACACTGACGGCGCGTGTCCGGTCCGCGCATGATTATTTTGTTTTTCAACAGGATACGAGCGTCGCACGCCCAACATTACGTTGCGGTCATACGGCACTTGCGCGACCCGAATCCAGTCATAATACGCGCGCTTTAGCGTCCTACTCTCTATCCTTTGGAGACCAAATCGATGTTCACGAAGCTCGTCCCAGTCGTTGCCCTGGCCCTGCTCGCGGGTCCGGTTGTCGCCGCTGACGCACCGGCCACCGCGCCGGCCGCCGAGCAGCCCGCTGCCCCGGCCAAGAGCCATCACAAGAAACACAGCAAGAAATCTGCCAAGTCTGCCGCGTCCAAGACCGACCAGTCGAACGCGCCTGCCAAGTAACCGTCACTCGTTTGCCTCAGGTTACTGAGCCCCGCCTTCCAAAGGCGGGGCTCTTGTTTTTGGGCCCCGCCGTTTGCCGCCGCGGGCAATGGGGGGCTTGCGGCTTTTCGCAAACGGGTTCAAATTTACTTCCATGGATGGGACGGAACAGGCCGCAATACACCAGGCGCTGGTTGCCGTACAACATGCCGTAACGAGCATGACTTTTCCGAGCTGCGATCAGGAGGATCTGATCGAAGCCATCGACCGCGTCGAGGAGCAGCTGCACGTCAGCCACCCGAACGTGGCGCTCATGTGCCGCTTCCTCAACTCCATCGCGAGAAGCCTGCGCGCGCAGCCGGAGGCGCGCGACTGCTGCCTCGCAATCGAGGACGCGATCAGCAAGGCCGGCATGCCGAGCACCTGGCAGTCGGGAATCTGACCACCCCGACGCCCCGCCACCGCAGCTGACCGGATGAGCGGCCCGGCGCCGGCCGCGCGGGCGTTGCGTTCGCTCGCGGGCGCGGTCTAAGTTGCGCCTCAATGTTCGCGCCGCTCTCCCAGGCTCTGATTCTGCTGGCGGCTTCCGTGCTGCTCGTGACGATCGCACGGCGGCTGGCGCTGCCCACGAGCATGGCGTACCTCCTGGTGGGCCTGGTGCTCGGACCTCACGCGCTGGGCGTGTTGTCGGATTCGGGTGCGACGCGGCTGCTGGCCGAGCTCGGCGTCGCGTTCCTGCTGTTCACGCTGGGGCTGGAGTTCTCGCTCCCACGCATGCTCGCCATGCGGCGCGAGGTCCTCGGGCTCGGCGCAGCCCAGGTCATCGCCACTGCCGGCGTGTTCGCACTCTTCGGCCACCTGCTCGGCATTGCGTGGCTCATCGCGATCGTGCTGGGGGGGGCGGTGGCGATGAGCTCCACCGCCATCCTGCTGCAACAGCTGACCGAGCGCGCCGAGCTCAACCGTACGCACGGGCGGCTCGCGTTCAGCATGTTGCTGTTCCAGGACCTGGCGTTCGTGCCGTTCCTCGCTCTGGGTGGCGCGCTGGTCGCCGGACAGAATCAGTTCCAGCTGAGCGGCAGCGTCGTGGCGGTGATCGGCGGCGTGCTCGCGATCGGGGCGGTTCTGGCGGCGGGGCGCTGGCTGCTGCGCCCGCTGTTTCACGAGATCGCCCATAGCCGCCTGCGCGAGCTGTTCACGCTGGCGGTGCTGCTGGTGGTGCTCGCCTCGGCGTGGGTGTCGCACATCGCCGGCCTGTCGTTCGCGCTGGGCGCGTTCCTCTCGGGGATGATGCTCGCCGAGACCGAATACCGGCACCAGATCGAAGCGGTGATCCGCCCGTTTCGCGACATTCTGCTCGGACTGTTCTTCATCTCCGTGGGCATGCTGCTCGACATGCACCTGCTCGGGCGCGCGAGCGAGCTCGCCATCGCGGTGCTCATGCTGCTCACCCTGGTGGTCCTCAAGGCAACCATCGCCGCGCTGGTCACACGCCCATTTACCGTTTCGCGCTTCAAGGCGCTGCGCACCGGTATCGTCATGTCCATCGGCGGGGAGTTCGGGGTCGCGCTGTGCACCATCCTGCTGCAGGCCGGCCTGGCGCCTGAAGGCCTCGGCGAGCCGCTGCTGGTCGCAATCGTGCTGTCGATGCTGCTCAGCCCGCTGATCCTCAACAACAACAAGCGCGTCGCGCGCTGGTTGCTGCGTGAGCACGCGCCCGCGCCCACCGCCAGCGAGCGTGAGGAGGCCGCCACCACCGGGATCGCCCGGCGTGAGCACGTCATCCTGTGCGGCTTCGGCCGCGTCGGCCAGAACGTGGCGCGGGTGCTCGAATCGCAGGGTTTCGAGTACATCGCGCTCGACCTCGACCCGGCGCGCATCCGCGCCGCGCGCCAGGCCGGGGACCCGGTTCTGTTCGGCGATTCGGCGGACGAGGAACTGCTCAGCAAAGTCGGACTGCGGACCGCCAGCGCGATCGTCATCAGTTTCTCCGATCCCGCCACCTCGATCGGCATCCTGCACAGCGTGCGCCGCCTGCGGCCGGAGGTGCCGGTGCTGGTGCGCACCCAGGACGATGCCCGCATCAAGGAGCTGCAGGATGCCGGCGCCACCGACGTCGTTCCGGAAACCTTCGAAGCGAGTCTCATGCTGGTCTCGCACGTGCTGATGCTGCTGCACGTGCCCGTGGCGCGCGTGGTGCGCACGCTGGGTGACATCCGCCGAAACCGCTACGCGGTGCTGAGAAATATCGTGCCGCGCGGCGATGCGCGCCCGGTCGATGAGATGAGCGAGCACCGCGAGGAGCTCAAGTCCGTGGTCGTGCCTCCGGGGGCGTGGGCGGTGGGCCGCACGCTGGCCGAAGTGCGCAACCGCGGTGCCGAGGTGACCTTCACCGGCGTGCGGCGCTTAGGGATCCTCGGGCGCGAGCCCGCCGGCGACACGGTGCTGCGCGACGGGGACATCGTCGTGATCTACGGTCAGCCTGAAGAGCTGGAGCGTGCCGAGGCGGTGTTGCTGGCCGGATGAGCGAGCGCGCCCAACGGCCCGCCGGCCCGCTAAGATACGCAGGTGAACCGCAGCGACATCCACTTTCCGCCCAAACACGAGCCGCTGCGCGAGGATGTCCATGCGCTCGGCGCGCTCATGGGCGAGATTCTGCGCGAGCAGGGTGGGGAGCAGCTGTTCGAGGTGGTGGAGCTGGACCGCGTCGCCGCCATCCGCGGCCGCAACGGCTCGCACCAAGCGCGCGCCGAGCTCGCGGCGAGCGTACGGGACCGGCCACCGGCGCTGGCACGCGAGGTGGTGCGCGCCTTCTCGACCTGGTTCCAGAGCGTCAATCTCGCGGAAAGGGTCCACCGGATCCGGCGCCGCCGCGAGTACCTGCTCAAGGACAGTCAGCGGCCGCAACCCGGCGGCGTGGAGGATGCGATCGCCGCCCTGAAGAGTCAGGGCCTGGGTGCGGCGCAGGTCCTCGAGCTCATCGACAGTCTCTCCATCGAGCCGGTGTTCGCGCCGCATTCCACCGAAGCCAGCCGCAGAACGCTGCTGGGCAAGCAGCTGCGTATCGCACAGCGCCTGCTCGAACGTCTCGACCCGAGCCTCACGCCGAACGAAGCCCGCAGCGTCTGGAGCAGCATCCGCATGGAGCTGACCGCCGCGTGGCAGACCGAGGAGCTACCGCGCGAACGGCTCACGGTCGCGGATGAACGCGAGCAGATCCTGTTCTACCTGGTGGAGATCCTGTACCGCGTGGTGCCGGCGTTCTACGAGGAGATCGCGCAGGCGCTGGAGAAACTCTACGGCACGGACGCCGGCGCGACGCGGGTGCCGGCCATCCTGCACTTCGGATCCTGGGCGGGTGGCGACATGGACGGCAGTCCCGACGTGCACGCCAAGAGCATCCGCGAGGCGCTGGCGCGCCAGCAGCAGGTGATCATCAACCGCTATTTCGAGGAGTGCCAGAGCATCGCGCAGCGCTTGTCGCAGAGCGCCAGCCGCGTGGCGGCGGCCCCCGAACTGACCAAGCGGGTCGAGCAGTACATGCGGCTGCTGCCGGGGGCGCGCGCCATCACCCCGGCGCGGCACGACCGCATGCCTTACCGCGTGTTCCTCGCGCAGCTCGGCGAGCGCCTGCGCAGCACCTACGAAGGCCGGGCGAGCGGTTACGAGAGTGCGCGGCAGTTCCGCGACGATGTCGCGCTGATCGCCGCGAGCCTCAGGGCCCACAAGGGCGCGAACGCCGGCCTGTTCCACGTCGAGCGTCTGCTGCGCCGGATCGACACCTTCGGATTTCACCTGGCGACGCTCGACGTGCGCCAGCATGCCGGCGTTCTGCACGAGGTCGTGGCGCGCGGCTTCGACGACCCGCTGTGGCTCGGCCGCAGCAGCCGCGAGCGCGGCGACCGGCTCGTCCAGGCGTTGGAGAAGGATCGTGGACCGGTCACCGAGCTCGATGCGCTCGGCAAGCGCCACCTCGCGGTGTTCGATGCCATCATGCAGGGCCGCCACCGCTACGGCCCCGACGCCATCGGCTACTTCATCGTGAGCGGCGCCAGCGGCGCCGACGATGTGCTCGCGGCGCTGCTGCTGGCGCGCTGGGCCGCGGCGTACGACAAGCGCACCGGGGAAGTGGCGCTCGACCTCGCCCCACAGTTCGAAACCGCCGAGGCGCTCGCCACCTGCGGCAGCACCATGCGGGAGCTGCTCGCCGATCCGCTGTATCGGCGGCATCTGGATGCGCGCGGGCGGCGTCAGTGCGTGCTGATCGGATACTCCGACAGCAACAAGCAAACCGGCGCCTGCGCCTCGCGCTTCATAATTCACCAGGCGCAGCACGATCTGGCGCAGGTGCTCGCCACCGCCGGCGAGCGCGCCGTCATGTTCCACGCCCGCGGCGGCAGCATCGCGCGCGGCGGCGGGCGCATCGAAGCGCTGGTGCACGCCGCCCCCGCCGGGGCAGTGGACGGGGTGCTGCGGATCCGCGAACAGGGAGCCACCATCAAGCAGGGCTACGGACTGCGGCCCATCGCCATGCGCACGCTCGAGCGGGCCTTCAATGCGTTGAGCCTCACGACCGCGGCGCACCGCCGCGGGCAGCTGCCGCCCGACTCGGCCGAACAGCTGGAAATCGCCGCGCTGCTCGCGCAGGAGAGCCGCACCGCCTACCGGCGCCTGGTCTACGAGCAGGCGCAGTTCTACGAGTATTTTCAGGCGGTCACGCCGATCGATGTGATCGAGAGAATGCAGATCGGCTCGCGTTCCGTGCACCGCGTGGAAGGCGCAGGCATCGAGGGCCTGCTGCCGGTACCGTGGGTGTTCGCCTGGTCGCAGACCCGCTACATGCTGCCCGGCTGGTACGGCGCCGGCAGCGGGCTGCGTGCCGCGCTCGCCCGGTTCGGGTTGCCGCGGCTGCGCGCGGCCTGCGCCAGCTGGTACTTCCTGCGCAACCTCCTGGATGACGTCGAGACCATGCTGGCGCGGTCGGATCCGGAGATCGCGCGCTACTACGACGAGCTGGTGCCGGAAGCGCTGCGCCGCTTCTCCGGCGAGATCCGCGGCGAGTTTGACAGCGCGTGCGAGCAGATCCTCGCCGTCAGGGAGAGCCAGGCGCTGCTCGATTCCGATCCGACGCTGCAGCGCTCGATCCGGCTGCGCAATCCCTACCTCGATCCCATCAACCTGATGCAGGTGGATCTGCTGCAGCGCTGGCGCGCCGGGGGACGCGCGGACCGCGACCTGTTCGAGGCGCTGCTGGCAAGCGTCTCCGGCATCGCCCAGGGCCTGCAGACCACCGGGTGAGCGGCGCGGCGCACACCATCACCCTCCGTCCCGCGACCGCGGGCGACCTGCCGCAGGTGCTGGCATTCATCCGCGAGCTCGCCGTGTACGAGCGTCTCGAGCGCGAGGTGGTGGCGACCGAAGCGGACCTCGGCGCGGCGCTGTTCGGCCCGCGCCCCTTTGCGGAGGTGATACTCGCGTGTCTGGACGGCACGCCGGTGGGCTTTGCGCTGTTCTTCCACAACTTCTCGACGTTCCTCGGCAAGCCCGGCATCTATCTCGAGGACCTGTTCGTGCGCCCCGAGGCGCGCGGCCTCGGCGTCGGCAGGCAGCTGCTCGCCTGGCTCGCCCGCACGACGCTCGAGCGCGGCTGCGCGCGGCTCGACTGGGCGGTGCTCGACTGGAACGAGCCCTCGATCGGGTTCTATGCGAGTCTCGGGGCGGTCGCGCAGAATGACTGGACGACCTTCCGGCTCGCCGGCGCGGCACTGCACCGCCTTGCGGGCGGCTGATACGGGATGCCGAGCACCTGGTCATCCCACAGGGTCTCGTTGTAGGGGTGCAGGAACAGGTGCCAGCCCTCGTCTACGGGCTCGCCTGCGCTCCACACCTGCGCCGGACGCAGCAGAAAGGAGCGCGGCGGCACCGGTGCCGCGCCCCGACGCCGCCTCGAGGGGGCTCAGCTCCCGCCCATCAGCACCGTCGTATCGTAGCGCTCGAATCCCTGGATGGCGCGCGCGTAGGCGTTGAACACCAGCCGCTCGGCTACCTTGTCGGCCCTGGGCGCCAGCAGCATCCGCAGCACCACGTCATCCGCGGGGCGTGTCGCCTCCTCGGCCAGCAGCTGCTCGACGACGCGGGTCAGACGATGGTACAGCTCGTTGACGAAGCGCAGGTGCGCACCGTCGTGCACCTGGTCCGCGCCCGCGCCGTAGGTGACGCGCGCCTCTTCGGCGAGCTCGTGCAGGAACAGGTTCAGCAGTCGCGCCTTGTCGACGACCCGCAGGTCCGCGTAGAACTCGATTTCGGAATTGAGGTTCATGCCGGGAAGAAATCAATGGGCTTGGTGGTGGTGACGGTGTCGACGTCCTTGGGATCGAAGCGGAACAGACGCACCAGTGCGATGATCTTGCGCTCCAGATCCGGGTCCCTGAGCTCGCTGGAGACGATGCGGCACATGGTCACGTCACCGGTGGGGGCGATGGTGAACTCGAGCACCAGCTTGCCCTGCAGCTCCGCATTGTCGCGCAGCGCCCGGGCGTACAGGCTGTAGATGCGTCCCTTGTTGCGGTCGAAGACCAGCTCGATCTCCTCGCGCGAGCGGGCCGCCTTGCCGCCGCCACCGCTGCGGGCGGGGCCGCGGCTGTTCAGACCCGAGCGCACGATGCCGGAGGTGACGGCCGTCGTGTCGTGACCGGTGAGCGAGCCGGCCCCGGTGCCAAAGCCGCGGCTGGTATTGGCGGAAGTGATGCCGCCGCTGCCGACCCCGACCTTGGAGGTGATGAGCGAGCGCTCGGCGTGCGCGTCGGCGCTGACCGAACCGGAGAGGTTCTTGGTCTCGAGCGGGGTGAGATCCATGACGTCGCGCAGATCGGCGAGCTCGTCCTTGACCTGGTTCAGCTGCTTCTGCGCCTTGTTGCGCGCCCGCTGCCGCTCATCGACCGGTGGCGGCTTCACCATGGCGACCTTCGGCTCGATCTTCGGTTTCTCCTCCTTGGGCACCGGCGGCGGAGGCGGCGGCGGTTTGGGCGTGTTCTCGAGCATCACGCGTGCGAGCCGCTGCGGGACTTCCTCCGGCGCCTCGCGTTTCGGCGTCGGCAGCAGCGGAAATGCGACGCCGAACACCACCAGGATGATCAGCAGCACGCGCAGGATCTTGCGGAACCGCGCGCTCGATTCCGGATCGCCCTCCCAGGGCAGATCGAAGTCGCGGTAATAGGGTGCGATGACCATGGCGGGCTTACACCGGCTTGAACTGGCCGGCGGCGACCGGCTTTTCCTTCTGGATGACCGCGAGCGAGATGCGCCCGTAGTCGGCATCCGTGCAGGTCGCCATCACGCGCTTGAGCACCTCGTAGGGCAGCGCCTTGTCCGCCATGATGGTGATCTCGCGCTGCGCGATATCGCGCTCGCTCAACTCCCTGCCGACCAGGAGCGGGCGCTTGAGCGCGGCGCGCAGCGGCTCGACCAGCCTCCCCTGCCCGGCGCGGATCTGCGCCACCGTCGCGATGAATTCCCCCTGCACGAACAGGTCGGTCCTGGTGATCATGACCACCACCGACGCCTTGGGCGCGACCTCAGCGATCGACTGCGGAATCTCGATCCCCTTGGCGTTCTGTATGACCTCGACCTCGATCGAGTACACGAGCAGGAAGGCGACCATCACCGACAGGATGTCGATGAGCGGAATGAGGTTCAGCTGCGCATCCGCGCGGTGACGCACGTGGTGCTGCGCCATGCGCTGGGCGCGATGCGACATGCTCATGGGTGTGCTCCGTTGGCCGACGCCGCCGCGGCGTGCAGGGGAGTAGACGGGGCGGCCGCTGCCGGGATGGGGGCTGCCGCGGACGCCGGCCCCGGGGTGCCGCCCGTGGCCGCAGGCGTCGCCGGCGCATCGCCGATGGAAATGTCCGGGAACAGCTCGGCCTGCACGACGTTCAGACCCTGACTCACTTCAAACACGCGCACGCGATCCATGACCTGCACCAGCGTGTCGTAGGGCGTGTCTGCCTCCAGCAGGATGCTGGCGTCGGTCTTCTCCGGGAACTTGGCCTTGACACGCTTGAGGTATTCGGTCAGCGCATCGTAGTTGTAGCCGCCGGGCGTGTTGGGCAGCGTCGCGAGCGGTCCGGTATTGCGATCCGCCACCTGGATAAGGTCCTTGCGCACCATCACCTCCAGCTGCAGTCCCGGCGGGGGCTCGCGGAACTCGGTCTGCGAAGCCGGCAGATTCAGCTGCAGAATCACGGTGCGCGAGAACACCGCGGTCATCAGCAGGAAGGTCACGAGCACCGTGAAGATGTCGATCATCGGCACCAGCAGCAGCTCCGCCGGTTTGCGCGAGTGACGCTCCAGCTTGCGGGTTTGATACGAACGGCGCATGCGGGACCTGCAGTCCTTCGACGGCGGGCGCGGGCTTCAGGCCGCGGCGGGCGCGCTTTGCCGCTCGGTGATCGCGTTCAGGAACTTGACCGACGCCATCTCCAGGCTGTCGATCAGCTCGGTGGTCCGGGTCTGCAGCCACGCGTGGATGAACAGCAGCGGCACCGCCGTCATGAGGCCGAAGGCCGTGCAGTTCATCGCCACCGAGATGCTCGCCGACAGCAGGTTGGCCTTCTCCGCCGGGTTGACGGTCGCTACCGCCGCGAAGGCGCGGATCAAGCCCATCACCGTGCCCAGCAGTCCCAGCAGCGTCGCGAGATTGGCGAAGGTCGCGAGGTAGTGGGTGCGCTTCTCCAGCCGCGGCACCACCTCCATGAGGCTCTCCTCCATCGCCTTCTCGATGTCGTCGCGGCGGCGCGCGGACTGAATGCGCGCCAGGCCGTAGTTGAGAATGTGGCCGATGGCCGACGCGGATTTGGAAGTCGCCTGCGCCACCTGGCGAAAATTACCCTGCGAGAGCAGCGGCACGATTTCATTCCACAGACCGCGGTTGCGCGCGGCCGTGAGCGCCAGATAGACGTAGCGTTCGATGGCGATCGCCAGGCCCACCACGAACACGATGGCGATGGGGTACATGAAATTCCCGCCGCCCTGAAAGAATCGCACGATCAAATTCCAGAGGTCCATCTAAAGACTCCCGCTCATTGAAAGACCACCACACACGCACAACTTACGAAAACTGAATGACATAAGCCCAAAAAACTGCGACCCAGCTCTCATCCTGATACAGCGCCTTCGGTCATTTCAGCGCTGCTCGCCCGGACCCTGCACCGCGCCCGCCCCGGGACGGGCCCGCTCGGGCTTCAAAGCATCGTAATAGCGGTTTTCCCGCTGGAAAACATCCCGATCCAACGGCTGCAGCACCTCGTCCACCAGGCTGTTCACCGGCTTGCCGAGCAGATCGCCAAGATCGGAGCGCTTCCACGGCACGATGTACAACACCTTGGGCAGCTCACGGTTGCCGGTGATGTCCGTCGGGTCGAGCTCGAGCCGGTCCGGGCCCTTGCGCGCGCTCGCCTTGGAGCCGGCGGGCTCCTTGCGCGCGCCAGCCGTCCCGGCCGCGGGCGGCTTGCGCGCATCGCCGGCGGCGTTCGCGTCCGCGGGCGCGACACCGGCGGCCGGGGCCGCGGCCGGGGTATTCCTGCTGGTATCCACCGCGGGCTCGAGTTGCTCCGGGCGCGGCAGGGCGCGCGCGGGTGCCGCCTGTTGGGAGTCCGAGGGCCTCGGCGGCGTGGGCTCCTGCGCCCGTGCCGCGTCCAGAGTCAGCGGGCACAAGGCCATGAGAACCGACAACATGCCCGCGGGCCT
>VBNP01000101.1 GCA_005877965.1 Gammaproteobacteria bacterium
CCCCGGTGGGGCGAAAGTCACGCCTTTCGCTCCGGGGTCGAGCCAAGCCGAGGCGCCTTCCGCTGAAAGCGCCGCAGGCGACTTTCAGCCAATCTAATAATGGGCGCGTTCGAATATACCGCCCTCGATGCCGGCGGCCGCGAGCGCAAGGGCATCCTCGAAGGCGACACCCCGCGCCAGATCCGCCAGCAGCTGCGCGAGCAGCAGCTGCTGCCGGTCTCGGTCACCGAGGTGGCGCAAAAGGAAGCCAGGCGCCAGCGCTCCTTCAGCTTCGTGCGGCGCGTGTCGGCCGCGGACCTGGCGCTGTTCACCCGGCAGCTGGCCACGCTGGCGCGCGCCGGGTTGCCACTGGAGGAGGCACTGCTCGCGGTCTCGCAGCAGACCGAAAAGCCGCGCGTGCAGAGCATCGTGCTCGGCGTGCGCGCGCGCGTCATGGAGGGCCACACCCTCGCCGACGGCTTCGCGGAATTCCCGCGCATCTTTCCCGAGATCTATCGCGCCACCGTGGCGGCGGGCGAGCAGGCCGGGCACCTGGACAACGTGCTCGAGCGCCTCGCCGACTACACCGAGAGCCGCGAGCAGATCCGCCAGAAGGTGCTGGCGGCGATGCTCTACCCCATCGTGCTGACGGTGATGTGCTTCGCCATCGTGTCGTTGCTGCTGGTATTCGTGGTGCCCAAGGTCGTGGCGGTATTCGAGACCAGCAAGGCCAAGCTGCCACTGATCACCCGCGTGCTGATCGCCGCCAGCGGCTTCTTCCGCGAGTACGGGGTGTACCTGGCCGTCGCGGCCGTCATCGCCTTCGTGCTGTTCCGGCGCTGGCAGCGCGACCCGGGGGCGCGACGCCGCTACCATCGATTCCAGCTGCGCATGCCGCTGCTCGGCAAGCTGACGCGCGGCTTCAACACCGCGCGCTTCACGCGCACCTTCAGCATCCTCTCGGCCAGCTCCGTGCCGGTGCTCGAGGCGTTGCGCATCGCAGGCGAAGTGGTCACCAACCTGCCGATGCGCGATGCGGTGGCGGACGCG
>VBNP01000102.1 GCA_005877965.1 Gammaproteobacteria bacterium
ACGGCGTGCGGGCGCAAACTGGAGCGGCATGGGGCGCTCGCGGGCAGCGACTTCCCAGAAGGCGAGATACCGGTTGCCGCTCAGGCAAGCCAACGCTCCGGCCGCGGCCAGAGCCTCGAGGTCGCCGCGGTCGAGCGCCGCGCGGGCGGCCAGATCCGACACGCTCGCAAAGGGCCGCTGGGTGCGCGCCGCGAGCAGCCGCATCACACCCGCCTGTGACAGGGATTTCACCAGCCGCATGCCAAGCCGCAGCGCCGGTTCCCCGTCGCCGCGCCGCTCGAGCGTCGCGTCCCATTCGCTCACGCAGGCATCCACCGCCCGCACCTCGACGCCGTGGGCGCGCGCGTCGCGCACCAGCTGCGCCGGCGCATAGAACCCCATGGGCTGACTGTTGAGCAGCGCGCAGGTGAAGGCCGCGGGCTCGTAGCACTTGAGCCAGGCGGAGTCGTACACCAGCAGCGCGAAGCTTGCCGCGTGCGAGAGCGGGAAGCCGTATTCGCCGAAGCCGAGCATCTGCTGGTAGATGCGCTGCGCGAACTCCTGCGGATAGCCGTTGGCGTGCATCCCCTCGAGCAGCCGCTCGCGAAACGGATCGAGCCCCCCGGTCCTCTTCCAGGCGCCCATCGCGCGGCGCAGCGCGTCCGCCTCCCCCGGGGAGAAGCCCGCCGCCACGATCGCAATCTTCATCACCTGCTCCTGGAAGATCGGCACGCCGAGGGTACGCTGCAGCACCTCGCGTACCTCTTCACTCGGATACTCCACGGGCTCCGCGCCGCAGCGGCGTCGCAGATACGGGTGCACCATGTCGCCCTGGATGGGGCCCGGGCGCACGATCGCCACCTCGATGACGAGATCGTCGTAACTGCGCGGCTTCAGGCGCGGCAGCATGGCCATCTGGGCGCGCGACTCGATCTGGAACACGCCGATGGTGTCGGCGCGCGAGATCATGTCGTAAACCTTCGGATCCTCGGCGGGCAGCTGCCCGAGCGCGTGACGGCTGCGGCGGTAGTCGTTGACGAGCGTGAAGGCGCGCTTGAGCGCCGTCAGCATCCCCAGCGCCAGCAGATCCACTTTCAGCAGCCCCAGATCGTTGAGGTCGTCCTTATCCCACTGCACCACGGTGCGCTCGGGCATGGCCGCGTTCTCGATGGGCACCAGCTCCTCGAGCAGTCCTTCGCAGATCACGAAGCCGCCGACGTGCTGGGACAGGTGGCGGGGAAAGCCGGGGAAGCTCACCAGCTCGTTCGCCAGCGGCAGCAGTCGTGCGAGCCAGGGACTGGCTGGATCGAAACCTGCGTCGCGTACGCGTTGCGGGATCGCCGCGCTCCCATCCCACCATTGCATGACTTTCGCGAGCCGGCCGCTCTCGGCGGCGCCGAGACCAAACACCCGGGCGAGGTCGCGCAGCGCACTGCGCGGCCGGTACATGATGACCGTGGCGGCGAGCGCGGCGCGTTCGCGACCGTACTTGCGGTAGACGTACTGCAGCACCTCCTCGCGCCGCTCGTGCTCGAAATCGATGTCGATGTCGGGCGACTCGTTGCGCTCGCGCGAGATGAAGCGCTCGAACAGCAGCGTCACGCCCAGGCAATAACACACGCGTGAATTGGCGGCGGAACCCCTGCCCTGGCACAGAATCCCCTGGCGGCGCGCGTAGGCGACGATGTCCTGCACGGTGAGGAAGTAAGGCTCGTAGCGCAGCTCGGCGATGAGCGCGAGCTCGTGCTCGATGGCATCACGCTCGCTCTGCGGCACACCGTCGGGCCAGCGCCAGCTCGCACCCTCGTACGTGAGTCGGCGCAGGTAAGAAGCCGGGGTCTCCCCCGGCGGCACGAGCTCGCGGGGATACTCATAACGCAGCTCATCGAGCGAGAAACTGCACCCCGCCGCGAGCTCCACCGTCGCCTCGAGCCACTCGCGCGGATACAGCCGCGCGAGGCGTGCGCGCTCGCGCAGATAGCGCTCGCCGTTGGCGTACAGCCGCAAGCCAGCTTCCGCGACCGGCATCTTCAGGCGAATCGCGGTCAGGGCATCCTGCAGTCGCCGGCGCGCACGCACGTGCATGTGGACATCGCCGCTGGCGATGAGCGCCACCCCGCACTGCGCGCCGATTTGCACCAGCGCGGCCTGACGCTCGCGATCGCCGCCCTCGCGCAGCAGCTCGACCGCAATTCTGACCTTGTCGGGGAAACGCCCGGCGAGCCAGCGCAGCTCCTCTCGCGACGGCCGTGGCGCAGGCAGCCACAGAATGAAGCACTGCTCGAGGCCCGCTGCCTCGAGCTCGGCGCGCGTGAGTGAGTACTGTCCCTTGCCGGCCGCGCGCCGGCCGCGGGTGATGAGGCGGCACAGCCCTCCGTAGCCGCGCCGGTCGATGGCGAGCGCGACCAGCTTGAGCCCGCAGAGCAGGCGAAACTCCGAGCCGATGATGAGCTTCAGGCGCCGGTCCTTCGCCGCCATGTGCGCACGCACCACACCGGCGAGGGAGCACTCGTCGGTGATCGCGAGCGCGGCGTAGCCGAGTAAGTCCGCCTGCTCGACCAGCTCGTGCGGATGCGAGGCGCCGCGCAGGAAAGTGAAGTTGGACAGGCTATGCAGCTCCGCGTACGCAGGAGCCGCGTCTACAGAAACGCGCTCGGGTGATATCGCAGTGAGTGACACGTGACGTCACGCGCGCAGACGCGAGTGCAAAACAGGATTTTCGGGGGCGTGCGCGCCAGGGAAGGCGCGCCCGCAGCCTACAGGGATGTACTTGCGGCGGCCCCGAAAATCCTGTTTTGCGATCACGGATGCGCTGTGCCTCATGCCTCACCCGAAAACCCCATGCAGGAACCAGCGATGAGGCGCGGCGCGCTCGCGAAACACCCACAGGCGTACGCCATGCAGGTCGATGGCGGTGTAGTAATCGCGCGAGATTTCACCGCCGTCCCACCAGCCGGTCTCGATGCGTTCCGGCTCACTCACCAGACGCAGCGGGCCGCGGCGCCGGGGCAGCCCGTCGCGCACGCTCAGCGGCCGTGGCGCGGGTAGGAGCCACAGGGGACGACGGCCGGCGGCCGCTGCATCCGCGCTGCTGCCGCCGTGCGCGCCGCGACGGCTGGCGGCGGGCGGTGGCTCGGTCAGCGCCCAGGCGTTTTCGGGCCGGTGTGCCGCAAGCCGCGTGAGGCCATGCACCGCCTCGGAACCCAGGCGTGCGCGCAGACGCTCGATGAGTCCACAGGTCTCCTCGCCGGCGCTGCCACCGTGCTCGCCGGGTTGCCACAGACCGTTGCTGCCCGGCAGATACGGCACCAGGGCGTCGGCGCGCAGCTCGCAGGCTCGCGCCGGTTCCGGCAGGTCGAGCACGCTCAGGTGCTCGCCGAGAAGCCCGGCGAGACGCCGCACATCGGTTGCGGGAGCCGCGAGCCGCACCACGCAACGCGTCGCCGGGACATGGCGGTGCGTCAGCCGGCACTCGAGCTCCACGACGCTGCACTGGCGTGCTCTCAGGAAGGCGCCGAGATCGGCGAACAGCGGGGCGAGCGCGGCGAGCAGCAAGGTGTGATTTTCCAGCTCGCAATCGAGCTCACGGCGGCGGCGGAAGCGCTCGGGGGCGTGAAAGGTAACGCGCGCCTCCGGCGTGCGTCCGGTGAGCGCATCGAGCATGGCGAGCTGCTCACTGCCTACGCGGCGCGCAAAACCGGCGCGCGGCAAACGCAGTGCCGCACCGATGGTGCGCACACCCATGCGCGCCAGGCGCGCCAGCGTATCCGGCGGCCAGCGCAGGCTCGCGAGCGGCAAAGGCGCCAGCTGTCCGGTGAGCTGTGCCGGATCCGTCACCGCGAGGGGCTTGCCGGCGCGGGCCGCGACCAGCGCCGCCAGAGCCGCGGGCGCGAACGCCAGCACCGGCTGCACCTGCAGACGCCGGCACTCGCTCCTGAGCGCGCCGCGCAGTCCCGCCACCCCCGCGAACAGGTGCAAGCTCCCCTGCACTTCGAGCAGCAGGCCATCCGGCGGCGCCAGGCTCACGCGCGGCGTGAACCGTTGTGCGCAGACCGCAAGCTGCTGCAGCTTTTCCGGGTTGATTCCCGGCAGATGCAGGCCGGCCCATAACTCGCCCGTCCGCCCGCCGGGAGCATGCCGGGGGGTGATGCGCAGGGGTGCAGCCCGCGGTTGGACCCCTCCTGCGTCCGCAGGCAAAGCCGACTTGCCTGCCTTGCCGGCGGTGGCTCGTAGGACGTGCAGGGACATGCCGTGTCTTTCCGCAAATTCAAACAGGCCAGCCGGGCCTCAAGAGATCGACCGCACCGCGCGTGGCGCCCCGGCCCTTCAAGAGCGTGATGCGCACACCTGCGCCGATCGGCTGCAGACTCAGGCGCAAAACCGCGGCCGATGCCTCGCGCGCCGCTCGCCGTGGACGAAACAGCACGCCGAGGGTCCGGCCCCGCTCGGCGGCGAGTTGCAAGCGGCGGATTTCGCGCGCTTTCGGCTGCCGCGCCCACGCCAGGGCCACGTCACAGGCGCCCGAGCCGAGCGCCTGCTCGAGAGCCCACAGCGGACGCGCGCCACCCACCACCGCCACCCGATCGAGCGCGATGCCCTGGGCCGCGAGTGCCGGCGCAAAGGGCATCAGGGGTGGGGCGACCCACACGCACCAGCGTGCGCACCGCGCGCGCGTCAGGGCGGCGAGCGCCGGCAACAACAGGTGCAGCTCACCGCTGCCGAAACGCGAGACGAGGATCTCGATCAGACCGGTGCGCGGCCAGCCTTCACCGGGCAGGTACGCATCCAGAGCCGCAAATCCGCTGGGGAGCCCGCGCGGGTGCGCAGCGCTGCGGCCGCGCCAGATGGCCGGATGCTCGAGCAAACGAGCGAGTTTCGCATCCCGATCCATGACTGCTCATGAGCAAACAGATCTAACCTCTCGGAATTCCGTGTGTTGCATGCCATCACGAGAATTCACATGAAGCCGCTCGCGCGGCCCCGGCGCACCACACCCACCACAATGCCCTCGATGAGCAACGGCTCCTCTTTCAGATCTATCCTGATCGGCTCGAACTCGGTGTTCTCGGGCAACAGCCACACGATGGAGCCTTCCTGGCGGTAGCGTTTCACGGTGACTTCGTTCTCCAGGCGCGCCACCACGATCTGGCGGCTGCGAACTTCCGCGGTGCGGTGCACCGCGACCAGATCCCCGTCGAGGATCCCGGCATCTTTCATGCTCATGCCGGTGACCTTCAGCAGGTAGTGCGGCCGTGGCTGAAACAAGTCCGGATCGATCTGCAGCCGCGCCTCGAAGTTCTCTTCGGCGAAAATGGGCTTGCCGGCGGCCACCCGGCCGATGAGCGGCAGCCCGATCTGCTCCCGGATGGTGTCCTTGAGCTGGATCCCCCGCGAAGTGCCGGGCACGAGCGCGATGACGCCCTTGCGGGCCAGGGCCCGCAAATGCTCCTCGGCGGCGTTGGCGGAGCGGAAGCCCAGCTCGTGCGCGATTTCGGCGCGCGTCGGCGGCATACCGGTATCGGAGATGAAGCGCTGGATCAGGCGCAGGATCTGTGTCTGGCGAGGGGTAAGGTCGGACATTTCGCCTGCCTGTTTATATATACAGCTACTGTAATTATATCCAGATCGGCGTCCACGGCAAGAGGCCTGGCGCCCGCGCTCCTCACGGTTGCCGTGAGTGCTGCGGCCTCGCCGCACTGTCAGCCAACCCACGACGCACCGGCCGAGCTTTCCAGTGTCGACGGCTCCGCCACCGCCGCAGACACACCCGCGATCTGACACTGCACCCGTGATCTAACTGTCGCGATCAGAAGACAAGACGGGTGTCGGAGTTGCATTCCCGTTGTAAATTTGATGCAGTTGCGCGCGGCGAACGACGGCGGAACTTGCTTACCGGAGTCGCTTCGGTTACAGGACACTCCCGAATCAACAACCCAAAGGGGACGTTTATGAAGTGCGCGAGCATTGTGAAGGCGGCGGCTGCCGTAGCCGTGGCGGTTGGACTGGCGGCTTGTACGGATATCAAGCCCCTCTCGGCGGAAGTGGCGGATCTGAAGGCTCAGCTGGCCAAGGTGCAAGGTGACGCGTCGGCGGCAAAGAGCTCCGCTGATCAGGCGAACAGCGCGGCCCAATCGGCCAACCAGGCGGCCAGTGGCGCGCAGAGCACAGCCAACCAGGCGGTGGCTGCGGCCCATGCCAGCCAGTCGTGCTGCGACGCGACCAACGAGAAGATCGACCGGATGTTCAAGCGGTCGGTTTCCAAGTAGGAACCGGTCCCGAGAATGCAAACGCCGCGCGGTACGCGCGGCGTTTTTCTAGCGGCCGCGGGATCAGTAGCGCACCAGCGCCGAGCCCCAGGTAAAGCCGCCGCCGAAGGCTTCCAGCAGCAGCAGGTCGCCGCGCCTGATGCGCCCATCGCGCACCGCGACATCCAGCGCCAGGGGCACTGACGCCGCGGAGGTGTTGCCGTGCTCCTGCACGGTGACGATCACCCGTTCCATGGGCATGTCGAGCTTGCGCGCCGTCGCCTGGATGATGCGGATGTTGGCCTGGTGGGGCACCAGCCAGTCCAGCGCGCTGCGGTCGAGTCCGTTGGCCGCCAGCGCCTCGTCAACCGCGCTGCCAAGCTTGGTGACGGCGACCTTGAAGACCTCGTTACCCGCCATGACGATCGCGAGCCGCGCGGCGAAACCCCGCGACACGCCGCTGCCGCAATACAACAGATCCTTGTATTGACCGTCGGAGTGCAGGTGGGTCGAGAGCACGCCGGGCGCGTCGCTCGGCTCGAGCACCACCGCGCCCGCGCCATCGGCGAACAGCACCGCGGTGGAGCGATCGCTCCAGTCAGTGATGCGCGACAGGGTCTCTGCGCCGATCACCAGCGCGCGCCGCGCTTCGCCGCAGCGTATGTACTTGTCGGCGATCGACAGCGCGTACATGAACCCGGCACAGGCGGTCTCGAGGCTGAACGCCGGCACGCCGCGACAGCCCAGGCGCTGCTGCAGCAGCGTGCCGCAGTTGGGAAACACCAGGTCCGGCGTGGTGGTGCCGAAAGCGATGAAGTCGACTTCGGCCGGTGCGACGCCGGCCGCCTCCAGGGCGCGGCGCGCGGCCTTTTCCGCCAGATCGACCGTCGTCTCGCCGTCGGCGGCGACGTGGCGGCGCTCGATGCCGGTGCGGCTGCGGATCCACTCATCGGTGGTATCGACCATCTTCTCCAGATCGAAGTTGGTGATCACCTTCTCCGGCAGATGCGAGCCGGTGCCGGCGATACGCGAGTGAATCAATTGGCCGCCCTTTCCGCCAGTGCGTGCGCAATGTGCGCCGTGAGTCCGTGCCGTGCCGCGAGCGCGGCCGTACCGATCGCCCGCGCGAACGCGACACCGTCGGCTCGACCGTGGCTTTTTACCACGATCCCGGCAAGCCCCACCATGCACGCGCCGTTGTAGCGGCGCGGATCGAGCCCGGCCGCCGCGCGGCGCAGCACCGGGCCTGCGATGAGGCCGGCGAGGCGGTCGAGGAGCGAGGACTGGAACTCCTGGCGCATGCGATCGGCGATCAGGCCGGCGACGCCCTCCATGGTCTTCAACGCGACGTTGCCCGTAAAACCGTCGGTCACGACGACGTCGACAGCGCCCGAGAAGATGTCATCGCCTTCCACGAAGCCCACGTAGTTCAGCCCGCTGCGCGTGAGCAGCGCGTGCGCCGCCTGCACCACCTCGTGTCCTTTCATGTCCTCCTCGCCGATGTTGAGCAGACCGATGCGTGGCGCCGCCAGGCCGTGCACGTCGCGGGCGATGATGGCGCCCATGGCGGCGAACTGCCGCAACTGCTCGGGTGTCGCCTTGGTGTTGGCGCCCAGATCGAGCATGTGCGTGTGACCGTGCGCGGCGGGGATCGCGGAGATGATGGCCGCGCGTTCCACGCCCGGCAGAGTTCCCAGCACGAAGTGCGCGATCGCGGTGAGCGCTCCGGTGTTGCCCGCGCTCACGCATGCGCAGGCGCGCCCGTCCTGCACCAGGTCGATCGCCACGCGCATCGAGGAGTCTTTCTTGCGACGGATCGCCTCGCGTGGCTTGTCCTCCATCGCCACGACCTGGGAGGCAGCCACCACGGTGGCGCGGTCGCGAACGGAGGCGGGCAGCGGCGCCAGGGCTGCGGTGAGCAGTTGCGGCTCCCCGACCAGCTGTGCGCGCAGCTGTGGATCGTCGCTCAGAGCGCGCAGCGCACCGGCAACGTACTCACGCGGCTCATGGTCGCCGCTCATCACATCGATTGCGATCGGCAGCACGCAGGCCTTTGAGTCGGCGCAGGGACCTGAGGGGACTTATTCCTTGTCTTCGGTCGCGGTGCGCTTCTCGAGCACGCGCCGGCCCCGATAGAAACCATCCGGCGTGATCCGGTGGCGCAGATGCGTCTCACCGGACTGCGGATCGGTCGACAGCGCCGGCTGGGCAAGGGCGGCGTGTGATCGGTGCATTCCGCGTCGCGAGGGCGTCTTGCGGCTCTTTTGAACAGCCATGTGTCGGGCTCCTAACTCGATCCACTAAACTAACGTTTCAACAGCTCGGCAAGGCGCGCGAACGGCTTGTGCGTCGCCTCGCCCACACGCTCCTGCACCACGCCCGGCGCCGGCGCCGCCCGGCACTCCTCGCCCTCCCCGTGCAGGGGCACGATGGGCAGCGTCAGCAACATCTCTTCCGTGATGAGCTCGCCGAGGCTGATGCGACCACCGGGGGCGAGCATCGGCTCAAGATCCGCGGGCACCCGGCCGACATCCGTTTCCGAGGCGATCAGGCCCACCCGCACAACCGTGTCGACGGGCACCTGCATCGGCCTCAGGCAGCGCTGGCACTCGAGCGTGGCCACCCCGCTCACCGCGAGCTGCGCGACGGCGACGCTCGCCTCGCGCCTGAAGCTCACGCGGCCGTGCACGCTGCCGGCCACGCTCGCGCGCTTCGAGCGCAAGCCGGAAAGCTCGGCGAGCGGGACAGCAAAGTCGACCTCGGCTCCGCCATCAGCCAGCCGGTCCACTTCGAGCGGCCTCGACCAGGGCGGCGACATGGGGCGCGTATAATAGGTAGCGACTCTCCCCAAGTCAAAATCGGATTTGGGGCTAAGCCATTGTTTCCAGTGATCTTGCCACCGCTGATCCTCGCTTCGACCTCCCCGTACCGTCGCGAACTGCTGGCGCGGCTGCGGTTGGCGTTCGAAGCGATGCCGCCCGGGGTGCCCGAGGAGCGCATCGACGCGCAGTCCCCCGCCGACCACGCGCTGCGGCTCGCGCTCGCGAAGGCGCAGGCCATCGCAGACAGGCACCCGGGCGCCCTCGTGATCGGTGCCGACCAGGTGGCCGCGGCGGGTGAGCGGTTGCTGGGCAAACCCGGTGACGCGGTGCGTTGCCGCGCGCAGCTGGCTTCCTTGAGTGGCAAGAGCGCTCGCTTCTACACCGCCTGCGCGGTGCTCGGGGTCGGCGCGGGCGTGCGCCTCGCCCACGTGGACACCACCACGGTCGTGTTTCGCTCGCTGACCGGGGAGGAGATCGAGCGCTACGTGGCGTGCGAGCAGCCGTACGACTGTGCCGGTGGCTTCAGGGTGGAGGCGCTCGGGATTGCGCTGTTCGAATGCATCGAGAGTCAGGATCCGACGGCGCTCATCGGGCTGCCGCTCATCTGGCTCGCGGGGGCGCTGCGCGGCGCCGGTTACCACTTGCCCTGAGCGAACGGCCGGGTTTGGTGTGCCGCGATGCCAGCTCATCGAGCACCGCCGCCAGCTCCGGCGGCAACGGTGAGTTGACGCTGAACTCCCCGCCCTGCGGCCACGCGAAGCTCACACTGTGCGCGTGCAGGAACATGCGGCCGAGGCCGAGCGCGCGCAGCTCGTCGTTGAACGCGGCATCGCCGTACTTTTCATCTCCCGCCACCGGGTGTGCGGCGTGCTGCGCGTGCACGCGGATCTGGTGCGTGCGGCCCGTGCGCAGCGTGACCTCCACGAGCGTTGCCGTCCTGCCGAAGAACTGCACCGGACGGAAATCGCTGACCGAGGGTTTGCCCGAAGCGCCCGCGCGCACCGTGCGCTCGCCTCCGCTGCGGGTATCGGTGCGCAATGGAACGTCGATGCGCTTGGCGCCGAGTTCCCACTTGCCGCGGACGAGGGCGAGGTAGCGCTTTTCGAAACCCTCCGTGCGCAGGAGCGCGTGCAGGCTGCGCAGCGTGCCCGCCTGGCGCGCGATGAGCAGACACCCACTGGTATCGCGGTCGAGGCGATGCACCAGTTCGAGGGAATCCTCGGGACGCAGGGCGCGCAGCGCCTCGATGACCCCGAAGCTCACCCCACTGCCGCCGTGGACCGCGATACCGGCGGGCTTGTCGAGCACCAGGAGCTTCTCGTCCTGGTAGATGATGGCCTTGCGGATACTCTGGCACAGCGGCTCCGAAGGCTTACCCGCCTGCGGCGGCGGCAGCACCCGTACGGGGGGGATGCGGATCCGGTCGTTAATCTGCAGCCGGGTCTCGGGGCCCGCGCGGCGGCCGTTCACCCGCACCTCGCCCTTGCGGATGACGCGGTACACGCGGCTGCGCGGCACTCCCCCCAGACGCTTGTGAACATAGTTATCGAGCCGCTGTCCGGCCTCCTGCAGGCTCACCTCTAAGTGCTGCACGTCGGTGCGCATCTCGCGTGGATTGGGCTCCGGCAAGGGGTCCTCAGCGTAAGGCATTGTTTCTACAACGGTCTGTCGAGTATACTCTGAGGGTCGTCCGCCAAGCGGACGCACCAGTGGTTGGCGGCAGTGGCCGCCGCCCGTTTAGTTGGACCTCCGAATCGAGGCCATCGCATTGGGCCGACAAGATCGCGCCACCTGCGTCGAATCTCGCAAACCGAGACTTCCGCAGTTGGCGCCGTCGGTTGTTTCACCGAAGGTTTCCTTTCTGCACCGCCCCGATGAATGAGGCGGTCAGTGCCATGAATAACGAGACTCGCTCTCCTTTGTCAGGTTCAAGGAATCTTCGCAGCCGCGGACCCACGGTCCGGCGGCCTCCCGCCGCATGCTTGCCGGCCCCTCACCGCACAGTAGGGGCACATGAAGAGAATGCTAGTGAATGCAACTCAGGAAGAGGAGTTGCGCGTCGCTCTGGTTGATGGACAGAAACTGTTTGACCTGAGTATCGACCTACCTTCCCGCGAACAGAAAAAAGCCAACGTCTACAAGGCCCGTATCTCCCGCGTCGAGCCCTCGCTCGAAGCCTGCTTCGTCGATTACGGCGCCCAGCGCCACGGATTCCTGCCGCTGAAGGAAGTCTCCAAGGAGTACTTCCGCCAGCCCCCCCAGGGCGGACGGATGAACATCCGCGAGCTCCTGTCGGAGGGACAGGAAGTCATCGTTCAGGTGGAGAAGGAGGAGCGCGGCACCAAGGGCGCGGCGCTCACCACCTTCATCAGCCTCGCCGGGCGCTTCCTGGTGCTCATGCCGAACAACCCGCGCGCCGGCGGCGTCTCGCGCCGCATCGAGGGTGAGGACCGCGACCAGATGCGCGAGGTCATGAGCCAGCTGCAGATCCCGGAGGGCATGGGTGCCATCGTGCGTACCGCAGGCGTCGGCCGGTCGGTCGAGGA
>VBNP01000103.1 GCA_005877965.1 Gammaproteobacteria bacterium
GCCTCGTGCAGCGCCTCGGTGAGCGTCGGATGCGCGTGGATGGTGCGCTGCAGATCCTCGCTGCTGGCCGAGTACTCCATCGCCAGCACCGCTTCCGCGATCAACTCCCCGGCCATGGGACCCACGATGTGCACGCCGAGGATCTCGTCGTCATCGCGTGCGGCCACGACCTTCGCGAAGCCGGCGGCCTGCTCCAGGGCGCGCGCGCGGCCGCTGGCCAGGAACGGGAATACGCCGGTCTTGTATTCGCGGCCGCTCGCCTTGACCTGCTCCTCGGTGAGGCCGACCCAGGCGATCTCCGGTGCGGTGTAGATGACCGCTGGAATCACCTTGTAATTGACTTCGCCGAAGCGGCCGGCGATCAGGTCCGCCACCATCACGCCCTCCTCCTTGCCCTTGTGGGCCAGCATCGGGCCCCGTACGCAGTCCCCGATCGCCCACACGCCCTCCACGCCCGTGCGGCAGGCCTGATCGACGCTGATGAAGCCGCGTTCGTCCAGCTGCACCCCGGTATCGGGCCCGAGCAGCTCCCGGGTATAGGGGCGGCGACCGATCGCGACCACCAGCCGCTCGACACTCAGGTGCTGCGCGCCCTTCGCATCCTCGTACGTGACATCGACCGTCGCGCCCGACACCGCGGCGCCCGTGACCTTGGCGCCCAGGCGAATGTCCAGGCCGAGTTTCCTCAAGTGCCGCAGCGCCTCCCTGGCGAGCTGCTGGTCGGCGAAGGCCAGGAAATCCGGCAGCGCTTCCAGCACCACCACCTCGGCTCCGAGGCGGCGCCACACGCTCCCCAATTCCAGACCGATCACACCCGCGCCGATGACGCCGAGGCGTTTGGGCACGGCGTCGAAGTCGAGCGCTCCCCAGGAGTCCACGACGTGCGGCGCCGCGAACGGCGCGGAGCGCAACTCGATCGGGATGGAGCCCGAAGCGAGCACCACGTGCCGGGCGGACAGTTCGCGGCGGGCGCCGTCATGCGCGGTGAATTCGACCCGGCGACCGGCGAGCAGTCTCCCATGCCCCTGCAGCGCAGTGACGCCCGCCGCCTTGAACAGCGCGAGGATTCCCTGGGTCATGCCGCGCACGATGCCGCCCTTGCGCTTCTGCATCTGCGCCAGATCGAGCGTCGCGCCCGACACCTTGATGCCGTGTACGGCGAACTCCTCGTGCACCCGATGGTAGAGCTCGGTGGACTCCAGCAGCGCCTTGGACGGGATGCAGCCCGCGTTCAGACAGGTGCCGCCGAAGGCGGCGCTGCCGTCGCGGTTCTTCCATTCATCGACGCAGGCGACGCTGAGCTTGTTCTGCGCGGCGCGAATCGCCGCCGGATAGCCCGCCGGGCCGCCGCCGATGACCACGACGTCGAAGGCATCGGCTCCCTTGGACGGTCGTTTGCCGTCGTTCTTCATCTGCACATCAGATCCCCAGCAGCATCCGTCCCGGATCTTCCAGTGACTCCTTGATCGCGACCAGGAACTGCACCGCGTCGCGGCCGTCGATGATGCGGTGATCGTAGGTCACCGCCAGATACATCATCGGCCGCGCCGCGATCTGCCCGCCGACGACCATCGGCCGCTCCTGGATCTTGTGCATGCCGAGGATCGCGCTCTGCGGCGCGTTGACGATCGGCGTCGACATGAGCGAACCGAACACGCCGCCGTTGGTGATCGTGAAGGTGCCGCCGGTGAGATCCTCGATGGCGAGTGCGCCCTCGCGCGCCTTGCGGGCGTAGTCGGCTACCTCCTTCTCGATCACCGCGAAGCTCTTGGCGTCGGCGTCGCGCACGATCGGCACGATCAGGCCGCGGTCGGTGGAGACGGCGACGCCGATGTCGTAGTACTCGTGATAGATGATGTCGCTGCCGTCGACCGAGGCGTTCAGCACCGGGAACTTCTTCAGCGCCTCGATCGCGGCTTTGACGAAGAACGACATGAAGCCCAGCTTCACGCCGTGCTCCTTCTCGAAGCGCTCCTTGTAGCGCGCGCGCAGTTCCTGCGTGGCGCCGAGATCCACCTCGTTGAACGTCGTCAGCAGCGCCTGGGTCGATTGCGCCTCGATGAGCCGCTGTGCAATCCGGGCACGCAGGCGCGTCATGGGGACCCGCTGCTCGGCGCGCGCGCCGGCCGGTGCGGCCGGCCGGGGTGCGGGAGCGCGGGCCGCCGGTGCCGGCGTGGCGGCGGCAGCGGGCGCCGCTGTGCCCGCGGTCGCCGGCGGCGCTTCCACCGCCCGTTTGCCGAGAAACCCCACCACGTCGGACTTGGTCAGCCTGCCATCCCGTCCCGAGGCCGGGATCGCGGCCGGGTCGAGGTGGTTCTCCTCGACCAGCCGCCGTACCGAAGGACTCAACTTGCCGGCGTCCTTGCCGCCGTCGCTGTCGGCGAGCGGTGGCGTCTTGGCAGCCGCGGCCGCAGCGCCGGCCGGCTTCGGCGCCGCGGCCGCCGCCGCGCCCTCCTCGATGAGCGCGAGAACCTGCCCGCTCTTCACCACGGCGCCGCTCTGCACACGGATCTCGCGCACCACACCGTTGGCGGGCGCGGGAACTTCCAGTACCACCTTGTCGGTCTCGAGATCGGCAAGATTCTCGTCGCGGGCGATGGCATCACCGGGTTGCTTGTGCCATGTCACGAGCGTGGCGTCGGCGATGGACTCGGGCAGCTGTGGAACCCGGATTTCGGTGGTCATGAACGCCTTCTCATGGGGGTCGCCGGCACGGGCGCGGCAGGCGGCGCAGACGCCGCGGACGGCGCTGGCGCCGCGGGAGCGGCCGTCAGACGCGTGGTCTCACGCGCGGATTCCTCGGTGGTGGTCGAATGCAGCGCGGCGGCCACCAGGGTCTGCTGCTCGATTTCGTGGATCCTGGCGATACCCGTCGCCGGCGCCGCGGCCGGCCCGCGGCCGGCGTACAACACCGGGCGGCGTCCCGGCACCAGGTCCTGCAGACGATGACGGATCTGGTACCAGGCGCCCTGATTCTGCGGTTCCTCCTGGCACCACACGACCTCGCGCGCGTTTGGGTAGCGGTTGAGCATCGCCTGGTACTCCTCGCTCGGGAAGGGATAGAGCTGCTCGATGCGCACCAGCGCCACGTCGCGCAGCGCCTCCTTGCGGCGCTCCTTCAGCAGATCGAAGTACACCTTGCCGCTGCAGAACACGACCCGCTGCACCTGCTGCGCGGGCACATCGTCGACCTCGCCGATCACGCGCGCGAAGCCGCCATGGCTGAGATCCTGGAGCGACGACACCGACAGCTCGTGCCTCAGCAGACTCTTGGGCGTCATGACGATGAGCGGCTTGCGGAACGACTGGCGCATCTGCCGCCGCAGCATGTGGAACATCTGCGCCGGCGTCGACGGCACGCACACCTGCATGTTGTGTTCCGCGCACAGTTGCAGGAAACGCTCGAGGCGCGCCGAGGAGTGCTCCGGCCCCGCCCCTTCGTAGCCATGCGGCAGCAGCAACACCAGTCCGCAGAAGCGCTCCCACTTGGCCTCGCCGGAGCTGATGAACTGGTCGATGATGACCTGGGCACCGTTGGCGAAGTCGCCGTACTGCGCCTCCCACACCACCAGCGAGTTCGGCTCGGTGGTGGCGTAGCCGTATTCGAAGCCCATCACCGCCTCTTCGGACAGCACCGAATCGATCACCTGCACGCGCGGCTGCGGGTCGGCGAGGTGCTGCAGCGCAATCCACGTGGCGTCGGTGTTCTGATCGTGCAGCACCGCGTGCCGATGGAAGAAGGTTCCCCGCCCGCTGTCCTGCCCGGTGAGGCGCACGCCGAAGCCGTCCTCGACCAGCGTCGCGTAGGCGAGCGTCTCAGCGCATCCCCAGTCGAGCGGCTGCTCGCCCTGCAGCATTTTCCTGCGGTTGGCGATCAGCTGTGCGACGCGCGGATGCAGGCTGAAGCCTTGCGGATAGCTCGTAACGCGCTCACCGAGCGCGCGCAGCCGCGGCAGCTCCACCGCCGTGGCCACCCGCTCGGTCCAGTCGACCTGCGCGTAGGCGCTCCAGTCCACCGTGAACTTGTTGCCGATCATGCCGAGCGAGGCACGCGCCTGTGGGCGCCCCTGGTCGAGTCCGCTGCGGTACTGCTCCAGCATGGCCTGCGCGTCGGCGTCCACGAGCACGCCGGCGGCGATCAGCCGGTCGGCGTACAGGCGGCGCGCGGTGGGATGCTGGCGGATCACGCGGTACATGCCGGGTTGCGTGGCCGCCGGCTCGTCGGCCTCGTTGTGGCCGTGACGCCGGTAGCACACCAGGTCGATCACCACGTCCTTGCGGAAGCGGATGCGGTACTTGAGCGCCAGGCGCGCGACAAACACCACCGCTTCCGGGTCGTCGGCGTTGACGTGGAAGATCGGCACTTCCAGCATCTTGGCCACGTCGCTGCAGTAGATGGTGGAGCGCAGGTCGGCGGGCTCCGAGGTCGTGAAACCCACCTGGTTGTTGATGATCACGTGCACGGTGCCGCCGGTGAAAAAGCCGCGCGCCTGCGACAGCTGCAGCGTCTCCATCACCACACCCTGGCCGGCGAACGCCGCGTCGCCGTGCACCAGCAGCGGCACTACGCGCGCGGCGCGCTCATCCCCGCGGCGTTCCTGGCGCGCGCGCACCGAGCCTTCCACCACCGGATCCACGACCTCCAGATGCGAGGGATTGAATGCCAGCGCGGTGTGCACGTTGCCGTGCGCGGTGCGCAGGTCCGCCGAGAAGCCCTTGTGGTACTTCACGTCCCCCGAGCCCATGAGCCGGCCCGGGTCGTAGGCGCCCTCGAACTCCGAGAACAGCGCCGCGGGCGACTTGCCCAGCAGGTTCACCAGCAGGTTCAGCCGGCCGCGGTGCGCCATGCCGATGACCACCTCCTCGATGCCGGCGGCACCGCAGTTCTGGATGAGGTCATCGAGCAGGGGAATGAACGCATCCGCGCCTTCGAGCGAGAAGCGCTTCTGGCCGACGTATTTGGTGTGCAGGTAGCGCTCGAGGCCCTCGGCGGCGGTGAGCTGCCAGAGGATGTTACGCTGCTCTTCGGTGCTGAAGCGATGCCTGAGGCGCCCCTCCTGGAACTCATCCTGCAGCCACAGCCGCTCCTCGGAGTCGGACATGTGCGCGAACTCCGCGCCGACGTTGCCGGCGTAGATGTACTGCAGCTGCGCGAGGATGTCCCTGAGCTTCATGCGCTTCGGCACCGCGTCCGTGCGGCTGCCGGTGAAGAACTCGGTATCGAGATCCGCCGGCGTGAGGCCGAAGTAATCCAGGTCGAGCACGCGTGGCCTGGGGCGCGGGGACAGCGCCAGGGGGTCGATGCTCGCCAGCAGGTGCCCGCGGTTGATCCACACCTGAATCAGCCGCGACACCGCCGCCTGCTGGGCATTCGCCCCGGAGGCCCCCGCCACAATGCCCGTTCCCCGTCCCTGCGCCGCGCGCCGCACGATATCCGCGCGGATCGGTCCGTGCGCACACTCCGCGCCCGCGGGCGCGAGCTGGGCGAAATACTTCCGCCACCGCTCCCCTACGCTCGCCGGATCGAGAAGATATTGCTCGTAGAGGGCGTCCAGAAAGGCGGCGTTGCCGCCATAGAGGGGTGTTGGTTCGAGCATGCGGGGAAAAGGACCGGCAGACCAATAGTTTAGCGTAAAAGCCGGCCGGCGAGGGAAACGCGCCCTGCGGGGTGTCCTAGGGGGCGTTCAGAAGCCCGAATTCGTAGACAATCAGTGCGCTATAAATCACCAGCACGGTGTACAGCAGCACACCCACGGTGATGCGGCCGAAGGCCCGGATGCGCGCCAGCTGTGTCAGCAGCACGACCCCGCCCGCCGTGAGCCCGATCTTCACCACTGCGAATAGCGATCCTGAGCCCCCGAGGAGCGGAGCCATCAGCGGGTTGGCTTCGTAGGCGCCCCGCTCGACCAGCATCAGTGTCAGCAGCGCATCGGTGCAGGAAGACACCACGATGAGCATCGCGATCGCGAGCCATTGCGGATGATGCCAATCCACGGCGCTCAGCGCGCGCTCGTCGGCGCGCCGCGGCCCGCGCCGCCGCGGGCTGAAGCTCCCGTGCAGCAGCGCGCGCAGCACGTGCATGCGCCGATCAGTGCGGCGGCGTTCCTGCCGACCCGGCCCGGTGGTGCTCACGGTTGTTCTTGTTATGGCGTGCTGAAGCACTCGGTGCAGCCATTGTAGCGACGTCCCGCATGTACCGGGTTCCGGCGTAGCGTGACGCCGCTCACATCCCGCAGCGACTGCGGCGCGGGCGAGGTGCGCACCCTATCCCGGGCGGCACGTTATGACACCTGCCCCGCACACCTCTATATGATCACGCCGGATGTCAGCTCCGAGCGTCACCCTCCCGAGCCCCGGCCCACCAACGGACGGCCTGCCGGTGCCACGCCGCTACTGGGCAATCGCGGCCATCGTGCTCGCGATCGCGATGTCGGTGCTCGACAGCACCATCGTCAACATCGCGCTGCCCTCGATCGCGCGCGACCTTGGCGCCACCTCCGCCGCCTCGATCTGGGTCGTCAATGCCTACCAGCTGGCGATCCTCGTGGTGCTGCTGCCGCTCGCCGCGCTCGGCGAGGTCGTGGGTTACCGGCGCGTTTCCCAGGCGGGGCTCGTGGTGTTCACGCTCGCCTCGCTCGCTTGCGCGTGCGCGCCCACCCTGCTCACCCTTAGTATCGCGCGCGTCATCCAGGGCCTCGGGGCCGCCGGTATCATGAGCGTGAGCGGCGCGCTGGTGCGCTTCACTTACCCACAGCGCTACCTCGGGCGCGCCGTCGGCATCAACGCCTTCGTCGTCGCGACCTGCGCCGCCCTCGGTCCCACCATCGCCTCGGCGGTGCTCGCCGTGGCGCAGTGGCGCTGGCTGTTCGGCATCAACGTGCCGCTGGGCGTGCTCACCATCCTGATCGCGATCCGTGCCCTTCCGGAGACCGAGCGCACACCGCGCCCGATCAACTACGCGGGCGCGGCGCTCTATGCCGGCACGTTTGGACTGCTGCTGAGCGGGCTGCAGTCTCTCGCACATCACACCGCGACACCGCTCGCGCTCGCGCAGATCGGCTGCGGCTGCGGGCTGGGGTGGCTGCTCGCACGCCACGAGTTGCCGCGTGCCGCGCCGCTCATTCCTTTCGACCTGCTGCGCATCCGCGTCTTTTCCCTGTCACTGGCGACCTCGGTGTGCTCGTTCATGGCGCAGATGACAGCGCTGGTCGCGCTGCCGTTCGAGATCCAGCGCCTCGGTCACAGTGCAGTCGAAACGGGTCTGTTCATGACGCCCTGGCCGCTGGCGCTGGCGCTGGCGGCGCCACTCGCCGGCAGGCTCGCGGATCGCCACGCGGCGGGCATGCTCGGAGGACTTGGGCTGCTGGTCATGGCCGCGGGCCTCATGTTGCTCGCGTTCTTTCCGGCGGGCGCCAGCCCCGCGGCATTCGTGTGGCGCATGGCGCTGTGCGGTCTGGGCTTCGGCTTCTTCCAGGCCCCCAACAACCGCGCCATCATGAACTCTGCGCCGCGCGCCCGCAGCGGCGTCGCCGGCGGCATGCTGAGCGCGGCGCGCCTGCTCGGCCAGAGCCTCGGCGCAGCCGGCGTCGCCATTTTGTTCCGCCTCTACGCCGTCGCAGGTTCAAACTTCGCACTGTGGCTCGCCGCGCTCCTCGCGCTAGCCGGCGCAGGGGTCAGCCTCGTGCGGCTGACCACACACCCGAGGGAGGGGACGACATGACTGACGTGACAGCGGGCGCGCCGGCGGCGGTCGCGCCCATCAAGCCACCCTTCACGTGGGCGAGCGCGGTCGCCAAGGTGCGGATGGCCGAGGACGCATGGAACACCCGCGATCCGCAACGCGTGTCGCTCGCGTACACGGAGGACTCGGTGTGGCGCAACCGTGCCGAGTTTCTGCACGGGCGCGCGGCCATCCAGGAGTTCCTGCGCCGCAAGTGGAGTCGCGAGCTCGACTACCGGCTCATCAAGGAAATCTGGGCATTCGGCGAGAACCGCATCGCGGTACGTTTCGCCTACGAGTGGCACGACGACTCGGGAAACTGGTTCCGCTCCTACGGCAACGAGAACTGGGAGTTCGATGCCGGCGGGCTGATGCGCCGGCGCATCGCCTCCATCAACGACCTTCCCATCGCCGCAGCCGATCGCAAGTACCGCTGGAGTGCGCCCGGACCCAGACCCCAGGATCATCCCGGCCTGAGCGATCTGGGCTTGTGAGAGGGGCGAATGACCTGCTATCTCATCGGAATTTGGTCTGCGCCCGTTGTCTATTCCTGTAGCAATCTCGCCGCGAGCATTTCTCTTCGGCAAAGAACGTGGACGAAAGGCTCTGATTACAGCGCTATCCGGTTCGATCAGATCGTTGGAATCGGCGAGATCTTCACCGACTATCGGAGCTATGCGTTTCCGAATTCCGGCGGCTGGTAAGAGGCGATTAACTTATCAGTCCAATGCGCCTAAGTAACTGCTGAAATCGAGGATCTGAGCGCAACGGATCTAGTCGCGGCTCCCATTTGCTGTATACGAGGAATGTAGAGCGCTCGCTGACTGCCTTATCTAACAGAGCAAATGCCTGGTCCGTTTCGCCCAGGGCCGCGTGAATTAGCGCGAGGTCAAACGGCGAGACATAGGACTTGTTCGCGCGATCTGCAAGTGTCTGAAGGATCTTTTCCGCTTCGCGCCGATTGCCAGCGACGGCGTATGCGTGCCCCAACGCAGCGACGAAAAAAGTCTCGCCTTTTGAGACCTCGACTGCCCTCTTCAATTGGGCCAGGGCCTCCTCGGGCATTCCCTTTTGCTCGTAGGTCCATCCGAGGATGGTCCGCTCCCACGCATCGTTAGGTTGCGATCGCAGGAACTTCTCCGCCAGCCTGATGGACTGATCGTAATTGCGAGCGGCGAAGCTATGCCAGCAGAGGCACGAGATCAGCCCGTCTCCGACTGGATCCAACTCCACCGCGCGCCTGCTCTCCGCCTCCGATTCGGCTAGCCGCCCGATGGCCATGAGGTAGTGCGCATGCTCGTGGCGGACATCGGCATCGTTAGGGTTGAGCTCCAGCGCGCGCTTGAACTCCTGCTCCGCTCCCGCAAAATCCCAGTCGTAGTGCAGCTTAGCCAGCGCCAGCGCGCCATGCGCCTCCGGCAAGCGCTCGTCTTTTTGTACCGCCAGGCTCGCCGCTTCTTTCACCTTGCCCCAGCCTTCGCTGGGCGATACCGCACCGAAGAAGGCCAGAAACGAATAAGCCTGGGCCATATGAGCGTATGCAGGCGCATAGTTCGGGTCGAGCTTGATGGCCTGACGGTAGTAGTCAATGCTCTTCTGCAGATCAAGACTATCGAGGTAATAATTTGCCCGCAGGTAGTTCTCATATGCTTCCGGGTTTACTGCCTGCGCCTTTGGGGCTGGGGCTGGCTTCGGACCGCCTAGTCTGCTTTCGATCTGCTTAGCGACATCAGAGGCTACCTCGTCCTGCAACGCGAGCACGTCGCGGAAGTCGCGTTCGTAGGTATCAGCCCAGAGATGCCTGTCGTCAGAGGCGCGAACCAACTGGGCAGTGATGCGCACATGACTGCCGGAGCGCTGCACTGACCCTTCAACCACGGCGTCTACCTTGAGCTCACGCGCGATTGCGGGCAGAGCCTTCTTGGCCGTCTTGTACTGGATCGCCGAGGTGTGGGAGATCACTTGCAGACTCTCCATTCGGGCCAGATCGGTAGTCAGCGCCTCCGTCATGCCGTCGGCGATGTAGTCTTGCGCGGCATCAACGGAGAGATTCTGCAACGGTAACACCGCGATTGTCCGCACCGGCGGGGGATGACCGCCAAGCAAACGTGCCCGCCATTCGCCCGGGTCGAGCCATAGAAGCAAAGTCACGGCAGTCGCAGCGAGGACCGCGGCAACTAGAGCAACACGCCACCGCGTCGTGGACGTAACAGTTTTCGCATCTTCGCCTTCGCGCGAAGCGATTTCGGCGGACAAGTTCTGCACCGGTGCCACGAAGCGATAGCCACGTTTCGGCACGGTCTCGACGTATTCGTGCACATCGCCGCGGCTGGCCAGGGCCCGCCGGATGATCGAGATGTTGTGGGCCAGATTGACCTCTTCGACAACGGTTTCCGGCCAGATCTTCTTCATCAGATCATCTTTCTCCAGCAGATGGCCGCTGTTTTCAATCAGCAGAACCAGGAGATCGAACGCCTTGGGGGGCAGGGGCACAGCCTGGCCATCATGCAGGAGGAGCCTCTCGGTAGGGTCCAAGCGGAAGGGTCCAAACTCGAATAAGCGCTTTTCCGGGCGCATGTTGCGGCCGTTCAAGAAAACCGTCAGGAAACCTTAACTTTTCCCAAAGACTTCTGAGAAGGCTTGCCTCTAGCGTCCGGAAGTAATCGGGACGCGCCGACCTCGGAGTCAGAAGGCAAGAGAGTGCGGCTCGATTCCAGCGAAGCTCCACTGAGTGTACAGCGGTCCGGCGGCTCGTGGGCGGAGGCGCGGCAAGCCAAAGGTCGTCTCTGTAACGCTTGCCCTGGGAAAGCGAATTTCCTGAGGGAAATGCTGGCTCAAATGAACAAAGTCCATGTTCTACAAACGATCGAATGTTGGAGCGTCTTACGAGGAAAAGAGGAGATAGAGATGAAAAACCTTAGAATAGCTGTGCTTACGGTAGCGCTGCTGGTAGCTGGCCTGACCGTACCATTCGGGACGACTCTCGCCGGATCTAAGCAGCACCTGAACTTCAAATCAATCGATGTCGCTTTGCCTGGTGTTACTTTCACCGCCGCTTTGGGAATCAATGCGCAGGGCGATATCGTTGGCCGCTACGCCGTAGGAACTGTTGGCCACGGCTATTTGTTGAGCGATGGCACGTACACGACAATTGATGATCCAAATGGCATTGGCCGCAGCCAGGCGCAGGGAATCACCGAGGAGGGCGAGATCGTGGGCTACTACGCCGTTCCGGTTCCGACCACGGTGGATCCGGCGGGGGCCTTTACGCGGAGCTTCCTCCGGGATCCGGACGGCACCTTTTCCCCCATCGGCGTCCCCGGGGCCAACAACACGTTGGCCATCAAGATAAGCCCGACCGGTAAGGTCGTGGGTTGCTTCCACAATTTGAGTTTCGATTTCCTGACGACGATGCACGGCTTTGTGTTGCAGGACGGAAACTACGAGGAGTTCCCCGTGCCTGGCAGCATGCACAATGGAATAACGCCGAACGGCCGGACGATCGTCGGCGTGGTCTTTCCGACCGTCAGCACCTTCCATGCTTACATGGTGCACGACGGAGTCTTCCAAATGATCGATCCACCAAGCGCCGTAGTGTCCGATGCTCGTGACATTAATTCTTCCCGCGAGATTGTCGGGTTCTTTACCGACTCTGCGAATAAGACTCATGGCTTCCTGCTCAGAAAGGGCGAGTTCACTACCATCGACTTTCCAGGTGGAGACGTGGTCGCCACGCAGGCACGCGGTATCAACCCTCAGGGCGACATCGTCGGCTTCTATGTTTCTAGAGATGCCTCGGGCCTATTGCACACGCACGGATTCGTCGCAACCGGGAACGGAGACAAAGACTGAGGACAACGTGCAGGACAAGCCAACTAGGAGATGACCCCATGACCGTGTTCGATGCCAGCACTCCAATGCAGATACGGGGTGGTGCTGGAGCTATCCGCGGACGCGGTGGCGACGGAAGCCCGGGAATGGTCCGCAGGCGCTCGCAGGCGGCCGAGTGGCAGCCGGGCGGCAGTAGACCAACCAGCTACCCGCTTGCCGCCCTGAGACGCAGGGCATTGGCAATCACGGATACCGACGAAACGCTCATGGCAAGGGCCGCAACAAGGGGGCTCAGGAGCCAGCCCGTCAGCGGGTACAGCACCCCCGCCGCAAGCGGAATCCCCAGGGCGTTGTAACCGAAGGCGAACAGCAGATTCTGGTGGATGTTCCGCACGGTGGCCTCGCTCAACTGCCGGGCACGAACGATTCCGCGCAAATCACCCTTGACCAGCGTGATTTGCGCGCTTTCCATGGCAATGTCGGCTCCAGTCCCCATTGCGATACCGACATCGGAATCTTCTCCCCCGGCCGAACGCGCAACCGATCCCCGACCGCGAGGGACTCGAGCGGGACGTCCTCCTCCTCACCTCCGGCAGCAATGCGACGCGCCGTCTTGCGAGACAGCGCGAGCAGCTGCCGGATGGCGACACTGGTGCGCCCTCTGCTCTAGCGTAGACTTAAGCGCATGCACGAAGCCCGGTGTGGTGGGCAAGGATTGCGCCGGGATCGACTTCGGACGATTGGCCCGCGGCTGGTTGCCCGCCGCTCTTTCTTCGGACGCGCACTGCTCACGGCCTTCGCGCTGGCCTGCGCGACCACCGTGCCGGCGAGCGCCGCAGATCCAGCAG
>VBNP01000104.1 GCA_005877965.1 Gammaproteobacteria bacterium
ACCGTCATGTTCCACATCGCCGAGTGCATGGTGCGCTGGCTCGCGCCCATCCTCAGCTTCACCGCCGAGGAGGTGTGGCGCCATCTTCCGGGGGAGCGCCGCGAGTCGGTGTTTCACGAGACCTGGCATACCGTGCCGCAAGCGCCCGCGACGCCCATCGACTGGGAGGCGCTGATGCAGTTACGCACCGACGTGACGCGTGAGCTGGAAAGGCTGCGCGACACCGGCGCCATCGGCGCGCCGCTGGATGCCCGGGTCGAGGTGTACTGCGTGCCGGAGGAGTTCGCGCGCTTCGCGGCCCTCGGCGAGGAGCTGCGTTTTCTCCTGATCACCTCGCACGCGCAGGTGCACGAGGCCGCGCGGGCGCCCGCGGCAGCGGTGGCGGCCGTCAACACCGGCCGCAGCGGCGTGTGGATCCTGGCGCAGGCGAGCGCCGATCCCAAGTGCGTGCGCTGCTGGCACCGGCGCGCGGATGTCGGCTCGGACGCGCGCCACCCGCAGCTGTGCGCACGCTGCGTCAGCAATATCGAAGGTCCGGGCGAGTGCAGGAAATTCGTATGACCGAGGCGGGCAACGGCAGGGTGCCGGCGCGGCAGGCGGAGGTTGCGGGCGCGGGCGGTGCTTTGCCGGCCGCGGCGAGCGGTTGGCGCTGGTTGCCGCTGGCGGCGGTGATCATCGTGGCGGACCAGCTCATCAAGGCCTGGATGGTACAGCACTTTGCGCCGCTCGAGCGGGTGCAGGTGCTGCGCGTGCTCGACATCATTCTCACTTACAACACCGGTGCAGCCTTCAGCTTCCTCTCGGATGCCTCGGGCTGGCAGCGGTGGCTGTTCGTGCTGCTCGCGCTGGGCGTGAGCGCGGCCCTCATCGTATGGATGCGCCGGCTGCGCGCCGCGGCCCAGGGCCTGCTCGCCTGCGGGCTCTCGCTCATCGTCGGCGGCGCGCTCGGCAACATGATCGACCGCCTGACTCTGGGCCGGGTGGTAGACTTCATTCATGTGCACTGGCGCGACGCCTACTTCCCCGCGTTCAATCTGGCCGACTCGGCCATCACCGTGGGCGCCGTGGTGCTGCTGATCGATGCCTGGCGCGAGACCCGCGCGGCCAGGCGGGTGCGCGCCTGATGCAGGTGCTGCTCGCCAACCCGCGGGGCTTCTGTGCCGGCGTCGATCGCGCCATCGACATCGTCGAGCGGGCGCTCGAGCTGTTCGGTGCGCCGATCCACGTGCGCCACGAGGTGGTTCACAATCACTACGTGGTGGAGCGTCTGCGAGCACTCGGAGCGGTGTTCGTCGATGAGCTCGCCGAGGTGCCCGCGGGTGGTACCGTGATTTTTTCCGCGCACGGGGTGTCGTGCGCGGTGGAGGAGGAGGCCCGGGCCCGCGGTCTCACGGTGTTCGACGCCACCTGTCCCCTGGTGACCAAGGTGCACATGGAGGTGCAGCGCTATGCGCGTGAGGGGTACGACGTGATCCTGATCGGGCACGCCGGACACCCGGAAATCGAGGGCACCCTGGGCCGCTTCGATGGCTCCCGCGGTGGCCGGATGCATCTGGTGGGGAGCATCGCCGATGTTGACGCGCTCGAGGTGCGTGACCCCGAGCGGCTGGCGTCCGTGACCCAGACCACGCTCTCCGTGGACGACACGGCGGAGATCGTCGCGGCCCTGCGGCGCAGATTCCCGGGACTCGCCCGGCCGCGCCGCGAAGACATCTGTTACGCGACCCAGAACCGCCAGGACGCCGTCAAGAAGCTTCTCGAGCAGTGCGACGTGCTGCTGGTGGTGGGTTCGCGCACCAGTTCCAACTCCAACCGCCTGCGCGAGCTCGCCGATCGTGCCGGCGTACCCGGCTATCTGATCGACGGCCCGGCGGACCTGCGCGCCGAGTGGTTCGCCGGCAAGCGCGCCGTCGGCGTGACCGCCGGAGCCTCGGCGCCGGAACTGCTGGTGCAGCAGGTGCTCGAGTACCTCGGCCGCTGGGGCGGGGAGGCGCCGCGCGAGATCACCGGCCGTGAGGAGCGCGTGTTCTTCGCCCTGCCGCGCGAGCTGCGCCGCGAATCAGAAAAACCCGCGTAGCGGAACAGGTCGCAGCGCACAAGCTCAAGCGCCGGATTACGGCTGCCGCAAGCGAGCCCGGTCTGACTCCCGTTCCCGGCGATGCATTTCCCATGCTCCGCTTGGAACCGCCGCGTGTGGCACCGACACTCACTTACCGGACAGGCGCCCGGGAGGGCTTCACATGCGAAATATACTGTTAGTTGCAGGCACGCTGTCGTGCATCCTCACCGGCTGCGGCGGGGGCTACGGCGGCGGTGGCTCCGGGGGCTCCATGAGCTGCGGCGGCGGCTACTCCAATGCCTGCCCTCCGCCGACCGTTACCCTGACCGCCCCGGCATCGGGAGCGACCGTAAGCGGCACGGTTCCGCTGACGGCGACTGCAAGTGCTTCCTCGACCTACGGTCTTACGGTCACGAGCGTCGCATTCCTGATCGACGGCACGGCGGTGGGAACGGTGACCAGCTCGCCCTACACGTACATGTGGAACAGCACGACCGTGACCAAGGGCAGCCATTCGCTCACCGCCAAGGTGACCGACAGTGCGGGCGACACGGCGACCACGCCGGCCATCATGATCAACACGACGGGTATGGCGATCGCCGCTGTTGCCATGGCTGCGGCGCAGATCTTCCCCGCGCCGATGTCTCAGGCTTCCGGAACGGCCGACTTGACCGTCAAGCTCGACACCGGCGCCACGCGCGGCACGGTGAAGCTGACCGGCCTCAGCGCGACTGCGGTGACCATCAATGAAGGCTTCGCTGGCGCGACCGGACCTGCCCTCATCAGGCTCTCGCCCACAGGCGACAACACCGCTGAGTGGGAAGTGCCGGCCGATGCACTGCTCACCGCCGAACAGCTGACTGCGCTGTCGCAGGGTAAGCTCTACGTGATCGCAACCTCCGCGGCCAATCCGCGCGGGGAGATCCGCGGGCAGATCGCCCCCGACAACGTCGCCGTGACGTTCTCCACGATGGCCCCCGCTGCCGAAGCGCGCTCGGTCAGCCCTGCGGCCGGGGGCGTCGTAGCTACGACGGTGGATAAGAGCGCGTACACGCTCAGCATTCACGTCAACTCCACGGGCGTGGACGATGCGGATGCAGCGCAGGTGGACAGCGCCGCCACCGGGCGCAAGCTCGCCGTGCTGAGCAAGGACTCTGTCGAGATGGGGCACTGGTCGACGGAGCTTGCCCCCATCAGTGCCGCCGACGTCGGCCACTTCGAGGCGGGCAAGTGGTACGTGAGCATCGCCACGCCGGTGGAGGCGGGCGGCGCGCTTCGCGGACAGATCCGAGCACCGGGCAACTGAAGCTCCTGGCTCCCCTGGCCGGCCCGCACAAGGACGCGCGGGCCGGTTTTCTTCAGAAAAACCCGTGTAGCTGCACGAAGTACAGCCGTGTGTGCTCGGTGGCGAGCTGCGGTATGCCGTCCGCGTAGCGCACCCCCGCGCGCAGCTGCACGAATTGCACCGGAGTGAGCTCGTAGACCACGCTCCAGCGGGTCTGCTGGTCGTGTCCGACCTGACGGTTGGGATCGAGGTACTCGGCGGTGATCTTCAGGTTATTTCCGCGGGCGATGCTCCAGTTGGCTTCCGCGAGCGCCGCCAGCATCTCCACGCCGCCGTTGGGGAGACTGCGGTCATCGACGAGGTCGGCCTCGCCGAGCCAGGCGATCGGTCCGGTCCTAAGTCCGCCGAACACGCCGTAGGCGCTGCGGCTGCCGCTGGCGGCCGCGTCGTTGTAGTTGGCGGCCGCGCCTAGGCGCCACGCCGACTCCACCCAGGCGAGCTGGGCACTGGACTGCTTGCCGTTGCTGGTGCCGGCGCCGCCGGCGGTGCCGTTGCTCACGGCGAGCTGTGCATCCCAGTGCCCCTTCAGCCAGCCGAGCTCCAGTCCCTGATCGGGCGTGGTCATGTTGATGCCGGTGATCTCCTTGACGAACGCAGTCTGATCCTGCAGCCGCAGGCCGAACGGCAGGTACATCTGCCCGCCCTTGAGGTACCAGGTGTGATCAGCGGACCAGAACAGCCCGAAGGCTTCTCGATTCAACGCGCCTCCCGGCGCCAGCTGCTCATCGACATACAGCAGCAGCCGCTCGGGTATCACGCTGGCGCTGACGTAGAGCCGCGTCTGCTCCATCTGGAAGTCCTCGAGTGTCTTGCTGTGCGGGACCTGCTGGGCCTGCGCATCGAAACGCAGATCGGCGCCGAGCGCGAGGTAGCGCGATAGCTGCCCCGCCCACACGTCGCTGCCGGTATCGACGCGATGCGCCGGCAACTGGGTCTGCGCAAACACGTTGCCGAAGGCGTTACGCAGGCCGCCGCCGGTGGGGTTGACGTGGCATTGACTGCACTTGGGTCCCTGGCCGACGGCGAGGTACGGCTCGGCGTGTGCCCCCGCGGCGAGCAGTACCGCGAGTGTCAGACAGCGGGCGCTGAAGCGCAGTGAACGGATAATCATGGTGTAGTGTCCACGGTGAATTCACGGGTGTAGTCATCGCCGAGTACGCGCGCATCGACATCGGCAAGCGCGCCGCCGCCGTTGCCGCGTAACGTGAGACGGTAGCGGCCGGCCGCGAGCGCGCGGCGCGGAGTGATCAGCAGCACGCGCGGATTTCCCTCGGCCAGCTCGGCGCCGAACGGCCCGGCCGGTTCGGCCGCCTCGCCGAGCAGGTGCTCGAGGTGCACGGTGGTGTCGTTGACCAGCGAGGCGTCGAGCTCGTGATTGAACGCCACCACCATGCGCGTCAGCGGCGCGGCGACCGTCGCCTCCTGCGCCGGCGAGATGGCCGTGACCGCAAAGGCTGCCGAGCTGACAGCGGCGGCGGCCGGTGAGTTGGCCGCACCGTCGCTGATCCACTGGCGGATCACGTCGATGGTGGACTGCGGCAGCGGCGGCCCGCCGAACGGCATCTGCACGCCGACGATACCGGCGGCGCCCTCGAGTTTCAGAACCAGATAGCTGCTGTCGGGCGCGCCGGGCTTGATGCGCAACAGACCCGACTGCTCGTTGCTGGGAACACCGACCAGCAGCGCGTAGCTGTGTGCGGCGTCGAGCTCCAGGCCCTGTGGGGCACCGGCGCCGCCGTGACAACGCACGCAGATCGGCGTGAACACGTTGTCCTGAATTGACTGGAAGTCGGCCGTTAATGGTGGCGGCGGCGCGCTACCGCTGCCGAGCGGTTGGCCGTTGGCGTCGAGGCCGGCACCGTTCCCCGCGCATGCATTGAGCAGCGCGAGGGCCGATAGAACCAACAGGCGCGTGCCCGACACATCCAACATCGTACGGCTCCCCGCCGACCCACACTGTGCCGTAAGTGCGCGAGCAACGCGATGTTGGTTTCCGTTCCCGCAGCTATTTTTCTGCGCCGTGCGCAAAACCACAGCCCCGCCGTTCGACACCTACAGGCCAGACATGCACACAAGTGCACCGGCACACAGGAACCTTCTACATGCGACACATTCTGCGTTTCCAACACATCAATCCGGCATTAGCGCTGTCGCTAGTTTCTGCACTGACTCTGATGGTCAGTGCCTGCGGCGGCTATGGCGGCGGCAGCAGCGCGGGCGGCCAGAGCTGCGGCGGTCCCTACAGCGGCGCCTGCGCCGCGCCGACCATCACGGTGGCGTCACCGGGAGCGACGGTCGATCGCACCGTGCAACTGAAGGCTGGCGCCAGTGCCGCCAGCGGCGCCAGCGTCACGCGCGTCGACTTCCTCATCGACGGCACCATCGTCGGCACCGCGACCGCGGCGCCTTTTAGTGCCAACTGGGACAGCACCACGGTCGTCGATGGCACCCACACGCTGGTCGGCAAGGTGACCGACAACATGAGCCAGACGACAAGCTCGGCGCTCGTCACATTCAAGGTGGACAACAATCCGACATTCACCGTGGATATGGCAGCGACGCAGCTGTTCCCGGCGCCGCAGTCGGCCGCTACCGGCACGGCGAGCGTAACGGTGAAGCTCGCCACCGGCGCGGTGAGTGGCAAGGTGAACCTGACCGGGATTGTCTCCACCGCGGTGACCATCAATGAGGGCTTCGCCGGTGCCGCCGGCCCCGATCTCATCGCGCTCGCCAAGAACGGCGCTACCGCGGGCGAATGGGACGTGCCCGCGGGCTCATTGCTGACCACCGACGAGGTGAACGCGCTGCTGCAGGGCAAGCTCTATGTGAAGGCCGCGTCGGCCGCCAATCCCAACGGGGAAATCCGCGGACAGATCGCACCGGCGAACATCAGCGTGATCTTCTCCGACCTGTCGGGCGCGCAGGAAGTACCGGCAGTCGGTGGCGCGGCCACGGGAGTCGCTGCCACCACGGTCGATGCGCAGGCCAACACCGTGAGCGTGCACGTGCATGCCACGGGGGTGGATGACGCGACCGCGGCTGAAGTGGACAACGGTGCAGCCGGGCCACTGGTCGACGGAACTCGCCGCGATCACCGCCGCGGACGTCGACAACTTCAAGGCCAACAAGTGGTACGTGAACGTCGCGACGCCCGCACAGGTGCACGGCGCGATCCGTGGCCAGGTCGACTTTGCCACGACCGCTCCGCCACCGGCGCCGACGCTCACACAGCTGAAGACCAGTGCGTTCAGCGTCTGCGGCGGCTGCCACACCGGCGGCGGCACTTCGCTCCCCGCGTCGATGGACCTGACGCCGGCCCACATCTACGCCTCCATCGTCAACGTGGCGAGCGTCGAGCAGCCGGCACTCAAGCGCGTCAAGCCGGGCGATCCGGACAACAGCTACGTCGTGCAGAAGCTCGAGGGCGCGGCCACGATCACGGGCAGCCGCATGCCTCTGGGAGGTCCGTTCCTCGACCAGGCGACGATCGATCAGGTGAAGGCGTGGATCACTGCCGGCGCGGCAAACAACTGACACGCCTCGAAATCCCCCGGCCGGTCCGCGCACGGACGCGCGGGCCGGTTGTTGGCGCCCGGCGCGGGCAGCGCGGCGCCGGCAGCCGCGGCGGCTTCAGGCCTCGGAGCGGCCGCGGTTCTGGTAGAGCGACTTCTTCAGCTTCCAGCGCTTGTGCGACCAGGGCCAGTCGGACGGCGCCGAGTGGATCTGCTGCTCCACCCGGCGCGCGTAACGCTCGGTCAGCGCGCCCGGGGGCAGGGACTGGGCGGCGGTGGCCAGCGGCTCGAATTGCATTTCGTAGTAGCCGCGCGCGGTGCGGCGCATGGCGATGAAGAACACCGGAAAGCGCGTGACACGCGCGATTTCCTCAGGACCCAGGTAGAACGCGGTGTCGCGGTTGAGAAAGCGGGTCCAGTACTTGTGCTCGCTGGTGGTCGGTTCCTGGTCGGCGACCATCGCCACGGCGCGTACCAGGCCGCGGCGCTTGATGATGTCCGGCAGCAGGTCCTGGGCCGGCACCAGGCGGCTGCCGAAACGCGTGCGCACCTTCTTCATCTCACGCTCGGCCCAGTTGTCCACCAGCGGCTTGTAGGCGGCATCGAGCGGGTAGCCGAGCTCGATCGAGAGCGCGAGCAGCATCCACTCCCAGTTGCACTGATGCGCGGCCACCAGCAGCACGGACTGGCCCTGCTCGAGGAGCGCGCGCGCCGCCTCGAGGTTCACGATGCGCACGCGGGCGCGGATCTCCGGCGCCGCGAGAGCCGCGGACTTGATGATCTCCACCAGCATCTGCGCGAAGCCTACGTAATAGCCGCGCATGACCGAGCGCAACCGGGTCTCGTCGAAGTCGGGAAACGCGCGGCTGAGGTTCTCGCGCACCACGCGCTCGCGGTACGGGAACAGGCGATAGGTCAGCCAGCCGAGAAAGGCCGCGCAGCCGTACAGCACCCGCAGCGGAATACACGCCAGCACCCGCACCCACCAGGCGGAGCGCGCCGCCGCAGCAGCGGGTGCGCCGGCAGCGGCGACGCCGTTGTCCGGGGAGACCTCGGGCAGCATCGCGCCTTAGTTGACCGGATGCGGCTGCGGCGGCGCGCCGGCGGGCGGCGGCTGCGCCGTGAGCACCCGGCCGAACTTCGGCGCCAGCCACCGTTCAATGTCGTCCACGAGCGTGAACGCCGCCGGCACGATGACCAGCGTCAGCGCGGTGGAGGTGATCAGACCGCCGATCACCGCCACGGCCATCGGCTGGCGGAATGAGGTGTCGCCGCCCAGGCCGATGGCCACCGGCAACATGCCGGCGATCATGGCCACCGTAGTCATGACGATCGGGCGGGCGCGCTTGTGACCGGCCTCGAGGATCGCCGTCAGGCGATCCTTGCCGGCGCGCTGTTCCTCGATGGCGAAGTCCACCAGCAGGATCGCGTTCTTGGCGACGATGCCCATGAGCATGAGAAAGCCGATCATGGCGCCGAGCGACAAGGCGTTGCCGGTAATCATGAGTGCCGCGACCGCCCCGCCAAACGACAGCAGCAGCGACCCCAGAATGGTGATCGGCTGCAGTACGCGAGCAAACAGCAACACCAGCACCGCGAACACCATGAGGATGCCGGTGACCATGGCGATCAGGAAGTTCGTGACCAGCTCGGCCATGTACTTGGCATCCCCGACGTCGACCTGGCGCACGCCGGGCGGCAGGTTCTTCAGTGCCGGCAGCGCCTTGATCTTCTCCATGGCGGGGCCGAATTTGACGCCGTTGAGGTCTGCCACGATCGAAAGTCGCCGCGCCTGGTTGTAACGCCTGACGCGCGTGGGGCCCTGGCCGAAGCTGATGTCGGCGACCGCCTTGAGCGGCACCGCGCCGCCGCTGGCGGTGGGCACGGGCAGATTCTCGAGGGTCGAGAGGTCGTGGCGGGTGTTTTCGGCGAGACTCACGCGGATCGGCACCTGGCGATCGGCGAGGGAGAACTTGGCGCTGTTCTGATCGAGCTCGCCCAGGGTCGCGATGCGGATGGTCTCGCTCAAGGAGGCGACCGTGACGCCGAGCTGTGACGCCAGATCCAGGTGCGGGTGAATGAGGATCTCCGGACGCGGCATGTCGCCGTCGATCCCCGCATCGCGCAGGATCGGCAGCTGGCGCATCTCATCCACCAGCTTGCGCGCGCTGGCCTCGACGAGCTGCGGATTGTCGCCCGTGATATAGAGGTTGACGTCACGCCCATTGCCGTTGCGGTTGAAGTGAATGCGGGCGTCGGGGATGGTGCCCAGATCCCTGATGACCCGGTCCTCCCATTGCCGTTGCGTCAGCTTGCGCTGGCTCGGTTTCACCAGCGTGATGTTGAGATTTCCGGTGCGCACCTCGCCGAACTCATCACCGCCGACGATCTCCACCACCGACTCAACTTCGGGCTGGCGCGCGATGATGCGATAGGCGGCCGAGGACACCGCGGCGGTGTCCTCGAGGCGCGCGCCCGGCGGCAGCTCGACGTTCAACTGCGTGAAGCTGTCGTCCGATGCGGGGATGAACTCTGTGGGAACCATCATGAGGCCCACGATGGACAGCGCAAAGAAAGCCGCGCCCGCCCCCAGGGTCTTCCAGCGGTGGCGCGTGCTCCAGCGCAGCACGCGCTGATACCACGTCATGATCGGGCCGTCGGTGTGCGGGGCGATCTTGTCGGATTTGAGCGTGTAGGCGGCAAGCACCGGCGTGATCAGCCGCGCCACCAGCAGCGAGAAGAACACGGCGGCGGCGACCGTGAGACCGAACTGCTTGAAGTACTGCCCGGTGATGCCGCCCATGAAGCTCACCGGCAGGAACACCGCGATGATGGTCGCGGAACAGGCCACCACCGCGAGTCCGATCTCATCGGCGGCATCGAGCGCCGCCTGGAAGCCGCTCTTGCCCATGCGCATGTGGCGCACGATGTTCTCGATCTCGACGATCGCGTCATCGACCAGGACCCCTGCGACCAGCGACAGCGCGAGCAGGCTGATGGAGTTCAGCGTGAAGTCCATCC
>VBNP01000013.1 GCA_005877965.1 Gammaproteobacteria bacterium
CAGCGGGCTCGAGCGCGGGAAATGCGCCACCAGGTATTCCATCTGGTCGGCGAGCACCCGCCGCCCCTTCAGAAAGATGTATTCCGCATAGGTCGGCGTGAACGGCACCGCGATCAGCTGCATGCGCGCCTGCTCGGGCGTGCGCGAGGCCTTCTGGTTGTTGCAGCGGCGGCAGGCCGCCACCACGTTGGTCCAGACGTCCGTCCCCCCCTGGCTGAAGGGGCGGATGTGATCGCGCGACAGCTCGCGCGAGGCAAAGCGCAGACTGCAGTACATGCACAGGTACGCGTCGCGCCGGAACAGCGTCTGGTTGTTCAGCGGCGGCACATAGTCGTGGCGCGTGTTGCCGGGATTGCCGGTGTGCCCGACCGTGGCGACGATGGAGTTGACCTCCAGCACCGTGCGCCGCCCGGTGCGCGCGTTGGTGCCGCCGTACAGCTCATACAGGAGCGACCCGCACGTGTAAGCCACCTGCTCTTGGGTGTACAGTCGCGCGGCTTCCCTGTAGTCGATCCACTCGAGCGGCATGCCGGCGATGTCCGTGCGCAGCACGAGCTGCGACAGCCCGCGCGCCGCGGGAGTCGCGACGACGCTCAAGTCGTCCAGGAGGCCGTGGTCGGCGCGCTCGAGATCGATGCCCAGCATGGCGCCGTACGATACGGCACTTGTATGCAGGAGTTCAACATCGCAAGATGTTAATTCGATTGGGGATTTCCAAACGCGTGGCTGGCCGGCCACGGCTTTAGGTGCGCGAGGGGCGTGAATGTCAGTAACCATTGGCGCGCTGCGCGAGAGCGCGCCGCGTGAAACGCGGGTCTGTCTGGTTCCCGAAGTGGCCGACAAGCTGGTCCGGGACGGTGCGCGCGTCCTGATCGAGCGCGGCGCAGGCGTGCGCGCCAGCTTCCCGGACTCTCTATATAAGAGTGTCGCCTGGGCGGATTCCGCCGCCGGCGTGCTGAGCGGGTCGGACGTGATCCTGACGGTGCAACCGCTGACGGTCGAGCAGATCCAGCAGCTCAAGCCCGGCGCGGTGGTCATCGGCTTCATGCAGCCGCACGCGCGCGCCGCCGAGGTGCGCGCCCTCAAGGCGCGCGGCGTCACGAGCTTCGCCATGGAGCTGGTGCCGCGCATTTCGCGCGCGCAGTCGATGGATGCGCTGTCCTCGCAGGCCTCGATCGCCGGCTACAAGGCGGTGCTGATCGCCGCCAGTCAGCTGCAGAAGTTCCTCCCCATGCTCACCACCGCCGCCGGCACCATCCGCCCCTCGCAGCTGCTGATCATCGGCGCCGGAGTGGCGGGACTGCAGGCGATCGCCACCGCCCGACGCCTGGGCGCGGTGGTCGAGGCCTACGACGTGCGCAGCGCCACCCGCGAACAGGTGAAGTCCCTCGGTGCGAAGTTCGTCGACACGGGCGTGAGCGCGGAAGGCTCCGGGGGCTACGCGCGCGAGCTCACCGCCGAGGAGAAGGCCAGGCAGCAGGAGGTGCTGGATGCGCGCATCGCCGCGGCGGATGCCGTGGTCACGACCGCATCGGTCCCCGGACGTCCGGCGCCGAAAATCATCTCGCGCGCCGCGGTCGAGCGCATGCGCGCCGGGTCCGTGGTGGTCGACATCGCCGCCGAGCAGGGCGGCAATTGCGAGCTCACCCGGGCGGGCGAGGTGCTCGAGCACCGGGGGGTGAAGATCGTCGGCCCCGTGAATCTGCCCGCCGAGCTCGCCTATAACGCGAGCGAGATGTACGCGCGCAACCTCTACAATTTCCTCAAGCCGGCGCTCGCCAAGGGCGAGCTGGCGATCGACTGGAGCGACGAGGTGTTCGCGCAGTCCTGTCTGACGAGCGGCGGCGAGATCAGGCACGAACCCACCGCGAAGGCGCTGGAGGGTGCGACATGACCGGGATGGTGGCGCTGTATATCTTCATGCTCGCGGCCTTCACCGGGTACGAGGTCATCTCGCGCGTGCCGGTGATTCTGCATACCCCGCTCATGTCGGGCTCGAATTTCGTGCACGGCATCGTGCTGGTCGGCGCGATGGTCGCGCTCGGCGGCGCGCACACCCCGCTCGAGAAGACCATCGGCTTCATCGGCGTACTGCTCGCCGCCGGCAACGCCGTGGGCGGTTACGTCGTGACCGAGCGCATGCTCGAGATGTTCAAGTCGAGCGGCGCGCGCAGCCAGCCCAAGAGGCCGCACTGATGCCGGCCTCGTGGCTGTCCGCCGACCTGGCGATCCAGGCGAGCTACTTCCTGACCGCGGTGCTGTTCATCATGGGGCTCAAGCGCATGAGCTCTCCGGTGACGGCCCGCAGCGGCATCCTGTGGGCCGGCGCCGGCATGCTGGTCGCCACGCTCATCACCTTCCTCTACCCGGGGATGAGCAACTACGAGCTGATCCTGCCGGCGATCGGCGTCGGCGGCGTGCTCGCGTGGTGGAGCGGCAAGCGCGTGGCCATGACCAACATCCCGCAGATGATCGCGCTCTACAACGGCATGGGGGGCGGGGCCGCGGCGGCGATCGCGGCGGTGGAGCTGTATCGCGGCGGGACCGAAGGCTACGCCAGCACGACGCTCGCGGTGGCCGGGGGCATCATCGGCGCGGTGTCCTTCTCGGGCAGCCTGATCGCCTTCGGCAAACTGCAGGGGCTGATCACGCGCAGCATCCGCTTCCGCGGCCAGCAGCTCCTCAACCTGCTGCTGCTCGCCGCGGCGCTGGTTCTCGGTGCGCTGGTCGCCGCACAGCTCGACGCCTCGCTCGCCGTGGTCACGGGTTTCTTCGTGCTGGCGCTGGTGCTCGGGCTCACCATGACGCTGCCGATCGGCGGCGCCGACATGCCGGTGGTCATCTCCCTCTACAACGCGCTCACCGGGCTCGCGGTCGCGCTCGAGGGCTTCGTCCTCAACAACGCCGCGATGATCATCGCCGGCACCGTGGTGGGCTCGGCCGGCACCCTGCTCACGCAGCTGATGGCGAAGGCCATGAACCGCTCGCTCGGCAACGTGCTGTTCTCGGGGTTCGGCGACACCGGCACCGCCGCCACCGGCGAGGTCAGCGGGAGCCTGAAACCCATCGAGGCGAGCGACGCCGGCGTGATGATGGCGTTCGCCAGTAAAGTGATCGTCGTTCCGGGTTACGGCATGGCGGTGGCGCAGGCCCAGCACAAGGTCTGGGAGCTGTCTCAGCTGCTCATCGAGCGCGGCGTGCAGTTGCGGTTCGCGATCCATCCGGTCGCGGGACGCATGCCCGGCCACATGAACGTGCTGCTGGCGGAAGCGGGCGTGCCCTACGACCTGATTTCCGATCTCGATGAGATCAACGCCGAGTTCGAAACCGCCGACGTCGCGCTCGTCATCGGCGCCAACGACGTCGTGAACCCGGTGGCGCGCACCGACAAGGGGAGCCCGATCTACGGCATGCCGATCCTGAACGCCGACAAGGCGAAGAACGTCATCGTCATCAAGCGCGGCCAGGGTGCGGGATTCTCCGGGATCGAGAACGCGCTGTTCTATCTCGACAACACCCGCATGCTGTACGGGGATGGGCAGAAGGCGGTGGCGGAGCTGATCCAGGCGGTGAAGGCGGTCGGGTGAGGCGCGGGCACGTGTCCAGGTACGAACACCGCCGTCAGCGCCCGCTGCCGCCCGCTGCGTTTCTGGTGCGGTTGCTGCGGCACTTCGCCCTCGCCGCACTGCTGCTCGCGGCCTCCCTCGGGCTCGGCATGCTCGGCTACGAGCACTACGAGCATCTCGAGTGGCGTGATGCGTTCGAGAACGCCTGCATGCTGCTCGGCGGCATGGGGCCGGTGAACAATCCGGTAACGCCCGCGGGGAAGCTGTTCGCGGGCTGCTACGCGCTGTATGCGGGACTGGTGTTCATCGTGACCGCGACCATCATTGTGGCCCCGGTTCTGCACCGCATCCTGCATCTGTTTCATTGCGACGAGCGCGACCCATGAGCCCTCCACTTCGAGCACCATCGATCCGGCCGGCGGCGTGCGCGGGCCTGGCCCTGGCGCTGCTGCTGCCCGGCGCGACTCCCGCGGCTGAACCCCGGACGAAGCCGCTCACCGGCGCGGAGGTGCTGGCCGCGTCCACGGCCGCGGACTGGCGGGCGCTCGACCCCGCGAACACGCTCTACCTGGAGCTGCCCGCCGGTCGGGTCGTGATCGAGCTCGCTCCGCAATTCGCCCCGCACCACGTCGCGAATGTCCAGGCGCTGGCGCGCGGGCATTACTTCGACGGGCTGTGGATCATGCGCGCGCAGGACAACTACGTCGTGCAGTGGGGCGACCCGGACGGCAAGAAGCCCGTCGGCGCGGCGCACCGCACCGTGGGGGCTGAGTTCGAGCGCACGCTGCGGGGTCTGTCGGTCGCGAGGCTTGCGGATCCGGATACCTATGCGCCGGAAGTCGGATTCGTGGACACCTTTCCGGTCGCCGCCGATCCGGCGATCGGTCGCGCGTGGCTGGTGCACTGCTACGGTATGTTGGGCGCCGGGCGCGACAACGATGTGGATAGTGGCGGCGGTACCGAGCTGTACGTGGTGATCGGCCAGGCCCCGAGACACCTGGATCGCAATGTCACGCTGCTCGGGCGCGTGGTGTCCGGGATGGAGCTGCTCTCGGTCATGCCGCGCGGCAGCGGGACGCTGGGCTTCTACGAGCACGCCGAGCAGCGCACGCCGATCAAGTCCCTCCAGCTCGCCGCGGACGTGCCGGCCGCGCAGCGCACGGAGCTGGAAGTGCTGCGCACCGATACACCCACTTTTCTTAGCTTTGTCGAGGCGCGGCGCAGCCGACACGAGGAATGGTTCAAGGTGCCGGCCGGCCGGCTGGACGTGTGCAACGTGCCGATCCCCGTGCGGCCGCGCAGCAACGGCGGCGCGAAAGCGACGCCGAAATAGCGGCTCTAGCCCGGATTTCTCATAGATTTAGAGAATGCATCGGCCGCGACCCCTGAGTGGGTCGAGCCCGGGTGCGCGAGATATTGATTTATGTGTCAATAAATGGCTAAATACGGCTGTTTATTGATATATAAATCAATATGAAGACACTCCAAGAGCTAGGCTCCGCCACCGCCGCCCGCCGTCAGGCTCTACGGCTCAGGCAGCACACCGTCGCCGTCCAAGCCGGCATAACCCCTGAATCACTTTCTCGTTTTGAACGCGGGCGATCAACCGAGTTCGGGTCGCGGAAACTCCTGGCAGTGCTCGCTGTGCTGGGCATGGAACTGCAATTCATCGAAACAGGCATGTCTGGGTCGCTCGATGAGCTACGCCGCGAGCGAGCTAAATCGTGAGACTCTCCGCTTACGTGCTCGGACGCGATGTTGCCTCACTGGAGTCTGCAGGAGACTTCCGCAGCATACTCACCTATCACGCCAGCACCGCACCAGACGACTTTGTGTCACTTACGATGCCAGTGCGGGCTGAGTCTTACGTCTGGGACGATACGCTTCATCCCATATTCCAGATGAATCTCCCCGAGGGTTATCTCCTGCAGGTGCTGCAAGAGCAGATTGGCCCGCAAATTACGGCCAGCCCCATGGCTCTCCTTTCCGTCATTGGACGAAACATGGTTGGCCGCATTCAGGTCGCGGCGGCCGGTGCAAAACTCGATGAGCCGACCCCACCGATTGAAGTTGCCGAGCTCTTGCAAGGAGACAATTCCGAGGAGGCCTTCGCGGAGCTCGTCCGACAACACGCGACCAGTGGCGTTTCCGGGGTGGTGCCGAAGTTTCTGGACGCGCAGAGCGAGCAAACCGAGCGAGTCGTCCACAACAAGGGCACCCTGCTGACTCGGCGACACATCATCAAAGGCTCTACCGGCAGACTGCCTTACATCGCGTTGAACGAGCACCTCTGCATGCAGGCGGCGGCGCGAGTACTACCCACTGCCAGAACCGAACTCTCGCGGGACGCGAAGGCCCTCGTCGTTCATCGTTTCGACGTGGATGATCAGGGACAGCTGCATTGGGGCATGGAGGATTTCTGCGCCTTACTCGGATTGCGCCCGGTCGCGAAGTACGACACTACGTGGGAACGGATCGCGAGAGCGGCGCGCGATCACGTTCCGGGCGCAACGCAGCTTGAGACTTTCCGGCAGCTCGCAACAACGCTGTTGTTGACCTATGCGCTGCGCAATTCAGATTGCCACGCGAAGAATCTCGCATTGCTTTACACGCGGCGCAGTGACGTCCACCTTTCACCGGCGTACGACATGATCACAACGGTCGTGTATGGAGGCTACCAACACAATCCCCCCGGCATCAGCTTCATGGGCAAGAAAACCTGGGATCCAGGCAAGAATCTCCAGAAGTTTATCGCCGCCACCTTCGGCGTCTCTGCCAAGACACAGGGGGAAATCGTCGAAGCGGTCAGTGATGCTGTTTCCGAAACCGCACCTCGCGTGCGCGACGCGATGGCGCAACACCCGGACTTTGAGGACATCGGCAAGCGAATGTTGATCGCGTGGAACGACGGGGTAACGGGATTGCGCGCAAAGCGCGTCTATGGTCTTCCAGAGTGGAATCCGAGTCCGGCTTTTGAGGGTTTCTCCGATCCGCCGCGGCTTCCTAAGACCAAGGTAGTTATTGGCCGCTCCGAAGCCTTGGGAAAGCGCTAGTTCAGCGGTGCGGCTGCCGCGGCGCCTGGGACGGCCGCGGCGCCTGGGACGGCCGTGGCATCGGGCCGCTCTGTCGCTGCTCGCGCGCGTGCTCGATCATCTGCTGGCGCTGGGCGGGGGTCGCGCTGTGCCATTGCTCGCGCAGTGTCTGGCGCCGCGCCGGTGGCAGCTGCTGAAACTTGTGAAAATTCTCCCGCACCCTCGCCTGCTCGTTCGGCGGCAGGGCCTGGAAACTCTGCCAGCGGCCGCGCAGCGCATGGCGCTCCTCAGGGGGCAGCCCCTGCCAGTGCGAAAAGCGCTCGCGCGCCTTGTCACGCTGCTCGGACGACATGCCGAGCCAGCGCTCGGAGCCGTGCGCGAGCGCCTGCTGGCGCGAGGGCGGGAGGCTCTCCCACTGGCCTGCGAATCGCGACAGGAGCTTGTGCTGCTCGGGCGCAAGACTCGACCAGGCCACCGGGGCCGGGGGATTCGCGCCCGCGGCGGGCGCTTCCTGCGCAAACGCAGGCGCCGCCGCGAGCAGCAGCAGGGCGAAGATCCACGCCCGCCGGGTGTTACTCATTAGTTCTTCACTCCGGATGCACTCGGCGGCGGCTGTGGGGACGGGGCTGCGGGCAGCGCCCGGCCCCTGACCAGCCGCGCCACGCGCGGCGGATCGGCCTGCGCGAGGTAGTCCGGGTTCACCTCGGCCAGGCGGTCGACGCTTCCCAGGAACTCGAGAAAGCCGGGATCGGGGCCCAAAGGCTCCGGCTTGCGCGTGTCCTCGCCGCGGGCCAGGGCGCCGGCGAGCGCCACGACCGCCAGCAGCGCACAGCTCGCGCGCGCGGTGCCCATCAGCCGCTCTCGACATCGTCGGTCTGCGCGGTCGCCCATTCATAGAACGGGCCGTCCCAGCCATCCAGCAGTTCGAGTGCTTCACTGTCAGCCAGCAGATCCATGTCCTCCGCGTGCGGTGCCTCGATCACCGGGGGTTCGCCGGAGGGCTGGCGGTGCCACAGCACGACCGCCACCAGCAACGCGGCCGCCGCGGCGCCGGCGGTCGGCACGAGGGTGAGACTGCGCCACCGCGCGGGGCGAGGCGTACCGGCCGCCTCGAGCGCCGCGTGGCGCGCCTGGTTCAGGCGCGAGCGGGTGCGCCCGTCGATACGCGACAGGCTCTCCTCGAGCACCACCCGCGCATTGCGCTCGAATTCCGTCAGTGGCTCATTCACCGGGCTCATACGTAGAACTCTCCGAGTTGCGCGCGCAGCGCCTGCAGCGCGCGAAAATAATGCGTCTTGACGCTGCCTTGCGAGCAGCCCATCGCGGCCGCGGTCTGCTTGACGTCCAGCCCCTCCAGCGTGCGCAGCAGAAACGCCTGCCGCTGCCGGCGGGGCAGCTCACCGAGCGCCTTCTCCAGCGCCCCGACCGCCTGGTCGAGCTCCAGCCGCCTCGGGGGTTGCGGCTCCGGGCTCGGCGCCTGGGCGATGGGGTCCGGCTCGTCGTCGTCCTCCTCGCCGCGGAACGGGAGCCACGCGATCACCCGTCCGCGCACCGTGCGCCGGCGCTGCATGTCGCGGATGCGGTTCTCGAGAATGCGGTAAAAGAGCGGCTTCCATTCTTCCGCAGACCGGTCGGCGTAGGCGCGCGCCAGCTGCAGCATCGCGTCCTGCACGGCATCGAGTGCGTCATCCTCGTGCCGCAGCGCCGCCTGTGCGATCTTGAATGCCTTGAGCTCGACGCCGGCCAGGAACTGGTTCAGCGCACGGGATCGCGTCTGGGCTTCAGAATCCGTCAGGTCCACGTCGCCGTGTAGTGCGGCCGGCATGCTATAAGGCGACGCGAGCGTAGCAAACTCGGACATGGGCTGTATAACGCGCGCGCGCGTGACCTGGTTGACGGCCCGGATGAGGCGCAAGTCGCTGATTTGACTTACACGTGAGACCGGAGCCGCAAGTCTTTCGGGTGGCGCTCGACACCCCGCTCCGACGTCTGTTCGATTACCTTCCCCCGGCATCCCCCGGCGCGCACCCGCCCGCACCCGGCTCGCGCGTCCGGGTTCCCTTCGGCCGCCGGCATCTGGTGGGCGTAGTCATGGGGAGTGCCGACACCTCCGAAGTTGCCCCCGGGCGCTTGAAGCCGATACTCGAGGTGCTCGATCCCAGGCCGGTGCTGGATGCGGCGGCGCTCGAGCTCCTCGGCTGGGCCGCGCAGTACTACCACCATCCGATCGGGGAGGTGCTGGCCGGGGCGCTTCCCAGAGCGCTGCGGCTGGGGGCGAGCGCCACCGGGAGCGAGGAGCGCTGGGTGGCGACCGCCCTGGGGGCCGAGGCGTGCGCCGCGGGTGAGCCGCGCCGCGCCGCACGGCAGCGCTCGCTCCTCGAGTTTCTGCTTGGCTGCGGCGGCGCCGCCGCCGCCACCCTCAACGAGCGCCCCGGCTCCTGGCGTGACGCCGCCCGCTCGCTCCTCGCGCGCGGCTGGATCGCGCGCACCGAAAGCGCACTCGAGGCGCAAGCGCAGGATGCGCGGGTCCGCGCGGCGGGTCCTGCGCTGCTGCCCGAGCAGAGCGCAGCCGTGGACGCGGTGGCGGCCTCACTCGGTCGCTTCGGCGCGTTCGTGCTGCACGGAATCACCGGCAGCGGCAAGACCGAGGTGTACCTGCGCCTGATCGAGCGGGTGCTGGCGGGAGGCCGGCGCGCACTCGTGCTGGTGCCGGAGATCGGCCTCACCCCGCAACTGCTGGGCCGCTTTCGTGAGCGCTTCGATGCTCCGATGGCCGTGCTGCATTCGGCCCTGACGGATCACGAGCGGCTCCTCGCCTGGCGCGACGCCTTCAGCGGCCGCGCCCGCATCGTGCTCGGTACGCGCTCGGTGGTGTTCGCCCCGGTGCCGCAGCTCGGACTGATCGTCGTCGACGAGGAGCACGACGCGTCCTTCAAGCAACACGAAGGGGGCTTTCGCTATTCGGCGCGCGACCTGGCGGTGATGCGCGCCCGGCACGCGGCCGTGCCGGTGGTGCTCGGCTCGGCCACCCCGGCGCTGGAGACCCTGCACAACGTCGCCGCGGGCCGCTATGCGCACCTGCGGTTGCAGCGCCGGACGGCACAGTCGCTGCCGCCGCGGCTCGCGCTGCTGGACCTGCGCACGAGCGCCGTGCGCTCGGGAATCGCGACGCCGGCGGTGCTGGCGATCGAGCGTCATCTCGCCGATGACGGCCAGGTGCTGGTGTTCCTCAACCGCCGCGGCTACGCGCCGACGCTGCTGTGCACCGCGTGCGGGTGGATCGCGCCGTGCCGCGAGTGCGACGCGCGCCTCACCGTGCATCTGGGGGCCGGACGGCTGCGCTGTCATCACTGCGGCGCGGACGCACCGCTCCCGCAGCGCTGTCCGCAATGCGGTTTCGCCGTGAAACCGGTCGGCCAGGGCACCCAGCGCATCGAGGAGACCCTCGGCGCCCTGTTCCCCGGCGTGACCATCGCGCGCCTGGACCGGGACGTCGTGAGAAGGCGCGGCGAGCTCGAGGAGGTGATGCGCCGCATGTCCTCGGGCGAGGCGCGAATTCTGGTGGGCACGCAGATGGTGACCAAGGGGCATGACTTTCCGAACGTGACGCTGGTCGTCGTGCTGAACGCCGACCAGGGCCTCTTCAGCACCGACTTCCGCGCACCCGAACGTCTGGCGCAGACGATCGTGCAGGTGGCGGGACGCGCGGGGCGCGGCGCGAAGCCGGGCGAAGTGCTGATCCAGAGCGAATTCCCGGATCACCCGCTGCTCACGAGCCTGCTCGCGGAAGGCTACGACGGGTTTGCGCGCGCGGCGCTCGCGGAACGCTCGCAGGCGGCCTGGCCGCCGTTCAGCCGCCTGGCCGCGGTGCGCGATTCCGCCACGACGGCGCAGGCCGCGCTCGCCTTCCTCACCGACGCCCGCAAGCTCGCGCAGCGCCTGCCGCGCGGGGTGCGCCTGTTGGGTCCGGTGCCGGCGGCGATGGCCAAGCGCGCCGGACGCTACCACGCGCAGCTGCTCATCGAGAGCCCGCAGCGCGCGCGCCTGCACGAATTCCTCGAGAGCTGGCTGGGGCAGCTCGAGCGGCTGCCGAGCGCGCGCCGGGTGCGCTGGTCGCTGGACGTGGATCCGATCGAGCTGTTCTGACAGCGCACCGCGCCCGGGGCGGCGTCCGCTGTCACCGCAGCGCTTCGGGTACACTTGCGCGCCTGCCAAACGTGCGGATCCTCCTACTTGAAGCAGGAACTCGAGCAACTGCTGCTGGCCTCACTAGCCAAGCTCACCGGGAGCATGCTCGCGGAGATGCCCGCACCTT
>VBNP01000014.1:0-1557 GCA_005877965.1 Gammaproteobacteria bacterium
GAACGACCTGTACCGCCGTGTCATCAACCGCAACAACCGCCTGCGCCGGCTCCTGGAGCTGAACGCGCCCGACATCATCGTGCGCAACGAAAAGCGCATGCTGCAGGAGGCGGTGGACGCGCTGCTCGACAACGGCCGTCGCGGCCGCGCCATCACCGGCACCAACAAGCGCCCGCTGAAGTCGCTCGCCGACATGATCAAGGGCAAGCAGGGGCGCTTCCGCCAGAACCTGCTCGGCAAGCGCGTCGACTACTCGGGACGCTCGGTCATCGTGGTCGGCCCGCAGCTGCGCCTGCACCAGTGCGGCCTGCCGAAGAAGATGGCGCTCGAGCTGTTCAAGCCGTTCATCTTCCAGAAGCTGCAGCTGCGCGGCGAGGCCTCGACCATCAAGGCCGCCAAGCGCCTGGTGGAGCGCGAGGGAGCGGAGGTGTGGGACATCCTCGAAGAGGTGATCCGCGAGCATCCGGTGCTGCTGAACCGCGCCCCGACGCTGCATCGGCTCGGCATCCAGGCGTTCGAGCCGCTGCTGGTCGAGGGCAAGGCGATCCAGCTGCACCCGCTGGTGTGCACCGCCTTCAACGCCGACTTCGACGGCGACCAGATGGCGGTGCACGTACCGCTGTCGCTGGAAGCGCAGCTCGAGGCGCGCGCGCTCATGATGTCGTCCAACAACATCCTCTCGCCCGCCAACGGCGACCCGATCATCGTGCCCTCACAGGACGTGGTGCTCGGGCTGTACTACATGACGCGCGAGCGCATCGGCGCGCGCGGCGAGGGCATGCTGTTCGCCGACGGGCAGGAAGTGCATCGCGCCTACGAGAGCCGCGGCGTGGAGCTGGGGGCCAGGGTGCGGGTGCGCCTGCGCGAGCATCTGCGTACCGAGGGCACGCAGCAGCTCACCGAGCGGGTGCGCGTCGTCGACACCACCGTGGGGCGGGCGCTGCTGTTCGAGATCCTGCCCCGTGGCCTGTCCTTCGATCTCATCAATCAGGACATGACCAAGAAGGCGATCTCGGCGACCATCAACGCCTGCTACCGAGCGCTGGGGCTCAAGGAGACGGTGGTGTTCGCCGATCAGCTCATGTACACCGGCTTCCACTACGCGACGCGTGCCGGAGTCTCCTTCGGGATCGACGACATCGTCATTCCGGACCAGAAGACCCGCATCGTCACCTCCGCCGACAACGAGGTGAAGGAAATCCAGGACCAGTACGCCTCCGGCCTGGTCACCAACGGCGAGCGCTACAACAAGGTGGTCGACATCTGGTCGCGCGCCAATGACCAGGTGGCGAAAGCCATGATGGAGAAGCTCGGCTCCGAGGAGGCCACCGACCTCAAGGGTGTGCGCCACAAGCAGAAGTCCTTCAACTCGATCTTCATGATGGCCGACTCGGGCGCGCGCGGCTCTGCGGCGCAGATTCGCCAGCTTGCCGGCATGCGCGGCCTGATGGCCAAGCCCGACGGCTCGATCATCGAGACGCCGATCACGGCGAACTTCCGCGAGGGCTTGAACGTACTGCAGTACTTCATCTCCACGCACGGCGCCCGCAAGGGACT
>VBNP01000014.1:1619-12409 GCA_005877965.1 Gammaproteobacteria bacterium
TGGTTACCGAGACCGATTGCGGCACCTCGAACGGACTTGCGATGAGCCCGCTGGTCGAAGGCGGCGACGTCGTCGAGGCCCTCGGCGAGCGCGTGCTCGGCCGGGTGATGGCGGAAGACATCGTCAGGCCCGGTGGCAAGGAAGTGCTGATCAAGAACGGCGCGCTGCTGGATGAAAAGCTGGTGCGCCTGCTCGAGACCGAGGGCGTCGACCAGATCAAGGTGCGCTCCCCGATCACCTGTGAGACGCGCTACGGGGTGTGCTCGCACTGCTACGGGCGGGATCTCGCGCGCGGCCGTCCGATCTCGATCGGCGAGGCCGTGGGCGTGATCGCGGCGCAGTCGATCGGCGAACCCGGCACCCAGCTCACCATGCGTACCTTCCACATCGGCGGCGCCGCATCAAGAGCGGCCGCAGCCAGCAGCGTCGAGGTGCGCAACAAGGGGGTGCTGCGCTTCCACCACATCAAGACGGTGCAGCACGAGAAAGGGCACCTGGTGGCGGTGTCGCGCTCGGGCGAGATCGGCGTGGTCGACGACTTCGGCCGCGAGCGCGAACGCTACAAGATCCCGTACGGCGCCATGATCAGCGCCAAGGAAGGCGCGACCGTGGCCGCCGGCCAGGTGGTCGCGACCTGGGATCCGCACACCCACCCGGTGGTCACCGAGGTTGCGGGCCTGGTGAAGTTCCAGGACTTCGTCGACGGCCTCACGGTCACCTCGCAGGTCGACGAGGTCACCGGCCTGTCGAGCACGGTGGTGCTCGATACCAAGCAGCGCGGCGGCAAGGAAGTGCGTGCAACCATCAAGCTGCTGAGCAACAAGGGCAAGGAAGTGACCTTCGCCAACACCGAGATCCCGGCGGTCTACACGCTGCCGCCGGGCGCGCTCGTCAGTCTCGAGGACGGCGCGCGCGTGTCGGTGGGCGATGTCATCGCGCGCATCCCGCAGGAGTCTTCCAAGACCCGCGACATCACCGGCGGCTTGCCGCGCGTCGCCGACCTGTTCGAGGCGCGAAAACCGAAGGACCCGGCGATCCTCGCGGAGAAGTCCGGCACGGTGAGCTTCGGCAAGGAGACCAAGGGCAAGCGGCGCCTGATCATCACCTCGGACGACGGCGAGAAGTACGAGGAGCTGATTCCGAAGTGGCGCCAGCTCAACGTCTTCGAAGGCGAGACCGTGGAGCGTGGCGAAGTCATCGCCGACGGCGAGCCGAACCCGCATGACATCCTGCGCCTGCAGGGCGTCGAGGCACTCGCCAACTACCTGGTGCGCGAGATCCAGGACGTCTACCGCCTGCAGGGTGTGAAGATCAACGACAAGCACATCGAGGTGATCATCCGCCAGATGCTGCGCAAGACCGAGGTGCAGGAGGCCGGCGAGACGGCGCTGCTGCGCGGCGAGCAGCTCGACCGCTCGCGCGCGCTCGACATCAACGATCGCGCGCACCACGACGGCAAGAAGTCGGCACGGCTGCAGCCGGTGCTGCTCGGCATCACCAAGGCCTCACTCGCGACCGAGTCGTTCATCTCCGCGGCCTCCTTCCAGGAGACCACCCGCGTGCTGACCGAAGCCGCGGTGCGGGGACTGAAGGACGACCTGCGCGGCCTCAAGGAGAATGTCATCGTCGGCCGGCTCATCCCGGCGGGCACGGGCTTCGCGGCCCATGCCTCGCGCCGCCGCAAGATGGAAGGCACCGAGCGTCGCAGCTTCATGGACGTCGGCGGTGGGCTGCCGGATGCGGAGGAGGCGAGCGTCGGGGAGGAGTCGGAGAGCGCCGCGGGCTGAACCCACCCGGATGATGGGCATCAGCGGGCCGGGGAGAGTCGAAGCTCTCGCCGGCCCGCGTCCATTTGGGCGGCGCCGATATAGTTGACTCAGGCAACTATATGGGCAAGAGTGGCGCCTCCGCCCGCGAGAGGCGTGCGCGATGCGCATTCCGAACGAGCAGATCGCGCAGGTGCGCGCCTTCAATCGTGATTACACGCGCCGCATCGGCGTGTTGTCGGAGGGACTGCTCGACAGCCCGTACTCGCTCACCGAAGTGCGCGTGATGTACGAGATCGCGCATCGCCCGGGCGTCCTGGCCGCCCGGCTGGCGGATGAGCTGGGGCTCGACCGCGGATACCTCAGTCGCATCCTCAAGGGCTTCGAGGCGAAGAGACTGCTGGCACGCACCGCCTCGGCCGCCGACGCACGGCGCCGGCACCTGCGGCTCACCCCTGCCGGCCGGCGGGTGTTCGCGCCCCTCGATCGCCGTTCGCAGCGGCAGGTTCGCTCGATGCTGTCGGGCCTCGACGGCTCGCGTCGGGCGGCGCTGCTGGAGGCGATGAGCGTCATCCGCGGCGCATTCAGTGCTCCCGCCGGACAGGCGCAGGTGTCGTTGCGCACGCACCGCCCCGGGGACATGGGCTGGGTGGTCGAGCGCCACGGCGCGCTGTACGCGCGCGAATACGGCTGGAACGAAGAGTTCGAGGCACTGGTGGCGGGGATCACCGCCGATTTCATCCGCAAGCTCGACCCGGCGCGCGAGCGCTGCTGGATCGCAGAGAGTGCGGCGGGCCGCCGTCTGGGGTGCATTTTCCTGGTGGCGGGCGAGAGCGGCACCGCGAGACTGCGCCTGCTGCTGGTGGAGCCCGAGGCGCGCGGCCTCGGGCTGGGTCGGACGCTGGTCAGCGAGTGTGTGCGCTTCGCGCGCGCGGCGGGCTATGAGCGCATCGTCCTGTGGACACAGGAACACCTCGCGGCGGCCCGCCATCTGTACGAGCAGGCGGGTTTCACGCGAACGGCGCGCGAACCCCATCGCAGCTTCGGCAAGCACCTCGTCGGGGAGACCTGGCAGCTCGACCTGACAGGTCGCGGCGCTGCGGCGGCCCGCGCAGCCGCCGGCGGCCGTTCCCGCGCGACATGACGCCTGGTGAACGCGGCGAAGCGATAGTGAGAGCTGTGGCGCCCTGCTACAGTGCGCGGGCACTGCAGGGAGGGCGACTTACATGGTACGTGCAACGATCCTCGCCAGCGGCTCCGCGCTCGCCGCGGCCCTGGCCGTGAGCGTCGTGTACGCGGGACACGGATCTTCACGAGGGCCGGTTACGCCGCCCTACATCACCAAGGCGGTCGGCGACAGCGCGCGGCCGGAAGCGGACACCCGGCGCGACGCGGATCGCCATCCGGCCCTGACTCTCGCCTTCGCGGGCGTCAAACGCGGCGACCAGGTGGCCGAGTTGATTCCGGGCGGAGGATATTTCACGCGCCTGTTGAGCGCCGTGGTTGGGCCCCAGGGCAAGGTCTACGCGCTGGTGCCGCCGCGCCGCGCCGATGCGCCCGCCGATCAACCCGATCCGGCGGCTCGCCTGCAGCCGATCACCTCCGACAGCCACTACAGCAACGTGACGGTGAGTGTGCAGAAGGTCGCGCAGCTCGAGCTGCCGCACGGCCTCGATCTGGTGTGGACGTCGCTGAACTATCACGACTTTCACAACGTGCCCGACATCCAGGTCGCCGACATCGACAAGGCGGTGTTCAAGGCCCTGAGGCCGGGCGGCGTGTACCTGGTGCTCGATCACGCCGCGCAAGCCGGCTCGGGTTTCCGCGACACCTCGACCCTGCATCGCATCGACCCGGAGGCGGTGAAGAAGGAAGTCATGTCCGCGGGCTTCAGGTTCGAAGCCAGGAGCGACATCCTGCGCAACGGGGACGATCCGCACACCGCCAAGGTATTCGATCCCGCCATTCGCGGCCACACCGATCAGTTCATCCTGAAGTTCCGCAAGCCGAAGTGAGGAGCCTGCGGGTGAGGGGATCAGCCTCACCCCCGAAGTACCGGCGCAGCGCCTCGCGGAACGGTTGCGCTCCTGCGGCATCGCCCGCATTCGCCGTGCCGGCCCCGTGGCCCGCATCCGCTGCCGCGCGCTCGAACAGCGTCATGCACGAGCGGAATTTCAGGTGATCGGGGTAGCCGAAGATCTCCTCAATCGTACGCCCCTCGATCCGGTTCACCAGCCGCGCGCACTCGCGCAACCGCTCGCCCAGGACCTCGTGCGCAAGGTAGGCGCGCGCTTCCTCGAGCGAGGTGATGGCGTAGTGGCGTGCGGTCGGGCTCGAGCCCAGGCCCCGAAGCTGCGGAAAGACGAACCACATCCAGTGGCTTTGCTTGCGGCCGGCGGCGAGCTCGGCAAGCACCCGGTCGAACACCGGCTCTTGTGCCTCGACAAAGCGTGTCAGGTCGTACCGATCGTCCATCGCTGACGCCGTCGCCGCCGACCATGATCCGGCGTTCACGGACGATTCTACCGCTCATCGGGCGTTGTGGAACGAACCGGCCGCGGCGCCGGCTGCGGACTCATGGAGCGCGCCCGCCGCCGGCCGGGCGGTTTGACGGGCTCGGGACGGCTGACATAGAGTTTTGCGGAATCAGGGGATCTCATGCCGTGTCCTAACACCGGCCTCGTGCGCGGTGCTCTTGCCGTGGTCCTGGCGCTGGCCGGGTGGCCCGCGTCCGCGGCGCCCGCGGATGCGGTGTATGTCAACGGTTACGTCTACACAGTCGACGGGAGCGACAGCGTTCAGCAAGCACTCGCGGTGCGCGACGGACGCATCGCCTACGTGGGTTCGAGCACCGGCGCCAGGGCTGTCGCCGGCGCCGCGACCCGGGTGATCGATCTGCAGGGGCGTGTGCTGATGCCCGGACTCGTCGACGGTCACATGCACCCGCTCGATGGCGGGACGGTGCTGTTGAAATGCAGTCTCAACTATGAACGACTGACCGTCGCGCAGATGCAGGCGCGCATCCAGGCCTGTCTCGATCAGACACAGGCGATGGAGCCCGACAAGTGGCTGGAAGTCGTCAACTGGTTTCGCGAGGCAATGCTGCCGAACGGGGTCGCCACCACCCGCGCCACGCTGGATACGCTTAAAACCCGGCGTCCGATCCTGGTGATGTCTTCGTTCGGCCATACGGCACTCGTCAACACCCGAGCGCTGCAACTGGCGAACATCACCGCCCGCACGCCCGATCCGCTGGGCGGACGGATCGACCGCGACCCTTCCGGGACTCCTTCCGGCATCCTCGAGGACGCCGCCTTCGAGAAGGTGACGGCCCTCATTCCCAAGCCGGCGCCGGCCGAGGACTTGAAGGCCGTGGCGGCAGCCCTGGATGCGATGCGCAGACAGGGCGTCACGACATTTCTCGATGCCATGGCGACCCCGCAGACGCTGGCCGCGTTCGCGGGGGCACAGCAGCAGGGTCGGCTGACGGCGCGCGCGCATTTCGCGGTGCTGATCACGCCCGAGCAGGGTCGCGATCCGAAGCAGGCGGTCGCCACCGCCAGGGCGCTTGCCGGCAAGTACGATGAGGGCGAGCCCCGGCCGCGGCCAGGCATCACGGTACGCAACATCAAGCTCTTCATGGATGGCGTGATCACGGCGCCCGCCTGCACCGGCGCCATGCTGAGGCCTTACTTCGCCAATGTGGGTACTGCCGCGGAGCCACGCTGGGCGCCGGGGAAGAGTCGCGGACCCGAGGTGTACTTCCCGGCGTCAGTGCTTCAGGAGTTGCTCATCGAGGCCGCCCGCGCAGGGTTGGAGCCGCACATGCACGCGGACGGTGACCGCGCCGTGCATGAGGCGCTGGATGGCGTGGCGGCGCTGCGCCAGGCGTTTCCCGGGAGTGTCGTTCGCGCGGCCATCGCACACGATGAGATCGTGGATCCCGCCGACTTCCCGCGTTACCAGCAGCTGGATGCCATTGCGGTCCTGTCCTTCCAGTGGGAGAAGCCGGCGCCGGACACTCTCGATGGTGCGCAGGATTATCTGGGACCGCAGCGCTTCCAATACCTGGAGCCCGCGGGCTATCTGGCGGCGGCCGGTGCGCGCATCGCCTACGGCAGCGACTGGCCGGTCGATCCGCTCGACGAGTGGTTTGCTCTCAAGGTAGCGGTGACGCGCGAGAACGACCCGGCGGCGGGCGCGAAATACGCCGGCCGGCTGGGGTCGGACACCGGACTCACGCTGCCGGCTGCGCTGCGCGCCATCACCGCCAACTCCTCCTACGAGCTGCACGCGGAGCATGAGGTGGGCTCGCTCGAGGTCGGCAAGCTCGCCGATTTCATCGTACTCGACCGCAATGTCTTCAGGATTCCGCCGCGACAGATTGCGGATGTGAAGGTTCTGCTCACGGTGGTCGGAGGACAAGCCGTGTACGGCGCACCGCCGTTCGCGCAGGCAGACTAGCGGGCCGTTTGCGGCAGTCAGCGCGATCGGGCGCCCACGGGGCGCTGCTAGCGTTGTTTGTGAAACACCATCACGAAGCGGTCGGTCTTGCCGACCATCGGTCCCTTGTAGGTGATCAGCTCGCGCGGATCATCCGGCCGGCGCAGCACCTCGCTCCTGGAAACGTAAGTGAAGCCGTGCTTCTCGAAATCACGCCGGGCGTATTCCTCGTCGATGCGGTGGATCCGGCCGGCATCCGCGGCCCCGGTGCCGGCCTTGGCCGAATGGTCGACGAGCAGCAGCACGCCGCCCGGCTTCAACGCGCGCGCGATCTCATCCAGCACGAGGTTGGGATCCATCTTCGGCCACGGGCCCTCGGTGGCGACCCAGTACAGGTCGTGATAGACCTTGATCAGCAGGATGGCATCGAGCGAGTGGTCGGGAATATCCAGGTGCTCGACCTCCATGGTGCGATGCTCGACGTTCGGCAGCCGCCCGTTCGCCAGGCGCTGCTGCCAGGCGTTGTCGCTCCAGTGGTCGTAGGCGGCGTTGTTGATGAGCAGCACGTGCCCCTTGGGGCCCACGAGGTAGCTGAGCAGCTCGCTGTAGTAGCCGTCGGCGGCGAGGAAGTCCGCGACGTGCATCCCCGGCTTGATCGCGGCGAGCCGCAGCACGTCGGCGGGATGATCGAGCGCGTCGCGCTTGAGATCGTCGCTGCTGCGGCCGACATGTCCGACGGCGGCGTCATAGACGTCGGAGGCCCGTGCGTTGGCGCCCGCGAGCGCGGCGGCGCCGAGCAGGGCCACGAAGACGGCAGCGCGGCGGGTCGCGAAGGTCAGGGCTGACATGCTGTGGCTCCTAGGAACTTATCCAGCAGCTCGTATCCCGCACGGGCCGTGTAACCGCGGTGTTGATAGAAGGCGCGCGCGGCAGTGTTCCCGACCCGCAGCTGCAGCTGCAACCGGACACAGCCGCGGGCGGTGAGTGCCGTCTCCGCCGCTGCCAGCAGCTGCCGCCCGGCGCCGTGTGAGCGCGCTTCCGGCAGCAGGAAGAATTCGTCGATCTCACCCATGAGACCCTGGTGCTCGACGCTCAGCACCAGCACGGCAATCAGGTAGCCGACGAGCCGCGCGTCCGACTCCGCCACCCAGACCGCTCCCAGCCGCGGCTCGGCCAGCAGCCGCTGCAGCACGAGCTCGACGCGCAGCGCCGCGAAGCCCGCGATGCCCTCGAACTCCCAGTAACGGCGCACCAGCGCGAGCAGCGCCGGGATATCGTTCGGGGTAGCGGGGCGGACGTTCATTGCCTTACCGCGATCAGAGCGCGGCGGCACGGCCCCGCCGTAGCGCCCGATGATACAGGGGCAGGACGTGCAGTGCGGCGGGCCTGAGCCTGCCCCGGGCGCTGCGGCAGGGGACCCCCGGGAGACCCTGCTCCCCTCCCGGCGGTTGACACCCCGAGCCCCCATACCTAGAATCGCCGGCCTTTGTCGGGCCGGCCTTATCTACACGCCGGCACCGAAAACAGCGACTTACGAGTACCGGGCCGCCTCACGCAGGCGGCCCGGTGTTCTTCGCAGGTCGCTTATCGCGCGGGTGGCTCCCGCATCTTGGAGACAGGACAACGATGGCGACGACGGGTCAGCTCATCCGGCAACCGCGCCGGACGAGAGCGGAAAAAACCAAGGTGCCGGCGCTCGGCGCGTCCCCTCAGAAACGCGGGGTGTGCACGCGCGTGTATACCACGACACCGAAGAAGCCCAATTCCGCGCTGCGCAAGGTGTGCCGCGTGCGCCTCACCAACGGCTACGAAGTCACCAGCTACATCGGCGGCGAGGGCCACAATCTGCAGGAGCACTCGGTAGTACTCATCCGTGGCGGCCGCGTGAAGGATCTGCCCGGGGTGCGCTATCACACCGTGCGCGGCACGCTGGATTGTGCCGGCGTCGGCGAGCGCAAGCAGGGCCGGTCCAAGTACGGCGCCAAGCGCCCGAAGAAATGAAATAAGGGGTAGATCGCATGTCCCGTCGAGCTCAAGCTCCGGTCCGCTCCATCCTCCCGGACCCGAAGTTCAACAACGAGATGCTTGCCAAGTTCATGAACGTCGTCATGAAGAACGGCAAGAAGTCCGCCGCCGAGCGCATCATCTACGGCGCGCTCGACCGCATTGCCGAGAAGACCGGCAAGCAGGGCGGTGAGGCCATCGAGGTGCTCTCCACGGCACTCGACAACGTGAAGCCCGTGGTCGAAGTGAAGTCGCGCCGCGTCGGCGGCGCCACGTACCAGGTTCCGGTTGAAGTGCGGGCGACCCGCCGCCAGACACTGGCGATGCGCTGGGTCATCGAGGCTGCCCGTGGCCGCAGCGAAAAATCCATGGCGTTTCGCCTGGCGCACGAGCTGATGGAGGCGTCCGAGAATCGCGGCGCGGCCGTCAGGAAGCGCGAGGACACGCATCGCATGGCGGAGGCCAACAAGGCCTTCGCGCACTACCGCTGGTAAGAGCCTAGAGGACCTGAGCCGTGGCACGCGCGACGCCCATCGAGCGCTATCGGAACATCGGCATCTCCGCGCACATCGACGCGGGGAAGACGACCACGACCGAGCGCATCCTGTTTTACACCGGCGTCTCGCACAAGATCGGTGAGGTTCACGACGGCGCGGCCGTCATGGACTACATGGAGCAGGAACAGGAGCGCGGCATCACCATTACCGCCGCCGCCACCACCTGCTTCTGGAAGGGGATGGACAACAGCTTCCCCGAGCACCGCATCAACATCCTCGACACGCCCGGTCACGTCGACTTCACCATCGAGGTGGAGCGCAGCTTGCGCGTGCTCGATTCCGCCGTGGCGCTGTTCTGCGCCGTGTCCGGCGTGCAGCCGCAGTCGGAGACGGTGTGGCGGCAGATGAACAAGTACGGCGTGCCGCGCATCGCCTTCGTCAACAAGATGGACCGCGCCGGCGCCGACTTCTTCCGCTGCCTGGATCAGATCAGGACGCGCCTGCGGGCCAACCCGCTTGCGATCCAGATTCCGATCGGGGCCGAGGACCGTTTCGAGGGCGTCGTCGATCTCATCCGCATGAAGGCCATCTACTGGGACATGGAGACCCAGGGGATGAAATTCGAGTACCGCGACATCCCGGCGAGTCTCAGGGACGAGGCGCTGAAGCACCGCACCAAGATGATCGAGGTGGCGGCCGAAGCCAACGACACGCTCATGCACAAGTACCTCGAGGGCGAGCAGCTGTCCGACCAGGAGATCCGGGCAGGCCTGCGCGAGCGTTCCATCAGGAACGAGATCGTGCTGTGCATGTGCGGCACCGCGTTCAAGAACAAGGGCGTGCAGGCGTTGCTCGATGCGGTCATCGAGTTCATGCCCTCGCCGATCGAAATGCCGGACGTCAAGGGCATCAACGACGACGGCGAGCCGGCGACGCGCAAGGCGAGCGACGAGGAGCCGTTCTCCGCGCTCGCCTTCAAGATCCTCAATGACCCGTTCGTCGGCAACCTGACGTTCTTCCGCGTCTACTCCGGGATTCTCAATTCGGGCGACACGGTGTACGTGCCCTCCAAGGGCAGGAAAGAGCGCATCGGGCGCCTGCTGCAGATGCATGCCAGCGAGCGCACCGAGATCAAGGAAGTGCGCGCCGGCGACATCGCCGCCGCGGTGGGACTGAAGGACGTCATCACCGGCGACACGCTGTGCGACCTCGACAAGATCATCACGCTCGAGAAAATGGAGTTCCCCGCGCCGGTCATCTCGGTGGCGGTGGAGCCGAAGACCAAGGCCGACCAGGAAAAGATGGGCCTGGCGCTGCAGCGCCTCGCCAAGGAAGACCCCTCATTCCGGGTCCACACCGACCAGGAATCGGGGCAGACGATCATCTCCGGCATGGGCGAGCTGCACCTGGAGATCATCGTCGATCGCATGAAGCGCGAGTTCAAGGTCGATGCGAACGTCGGCAAGCCCCAGGTCGCCTACCGCGAGACCATTCGCGGCAAGGTCGAGAGCGAGGGCAAGTTCATACGCCAGTCGGGCGGGCGCGGTCAGTACGGCCACGTGTGGCTGAAGCTCGAGCCCAATGAGCAGGGCAAGGGCTACGAGTTCATCAACGGCGTCGTCGGCGGCAGCGTGCCGCGCGAGTACGTGCCGGCGGTGGACAAGGGCATCAAGGAGGCCGTCGAGACCGGCGTCATCGCCGGTTACCCGGTGGTGGATGTGAAGGTCACCCTGTTCGACGGCTCGTACCACGATGTCGACTCGAACGAGATGGCGTTCAAGATCGCAGGCTCGATCGGCTTCAAGGAAGGCTTCAGGCGCGCCAGGCCGGTGCTGCTCGAGCCGATCATGAAGGTCGAAGTGGTGACGCCGGAGGAATACTCGGGTGATGTGATCGGCGATCTGAACCGGCGGCGCGGACAGATCACCGGAATGGACGAGACGCCCGCCGGCAAGGCGATCACCGCCGACGTACCGCTGTCGGAGATGTTCGGATACGCGACCACCGTGCGCTCCATGAGCCAGGGCCGCGCCACCTTCACCATGGAGTTCGCCAAGTACGTGGAAGTGCCGCCGAACAT